>JAAZMM010000127.1 GCA_012798805.1 Bacteroidales bacterium | reverse complement strand
TGGAATTGGAAAAAACTGATAAAGTACGATCTTATCTGTACGGGAACTACCGGAAAGTTGGTAAATGAAACTCTTTTAAAGAAAATGGAGGAAGAGGAGTCCAAAGCTACTATTTCGATGAAGCGTCTCAAATCGGGTCCTTTGGGTGGCGATCAACAGTTGGGGGCCTTGATAAGTGAAGGTAAAGTGGATATGTTGATATTTTTGTGGGATCCAATGACCCCGCAGCCACATGATGTGGATGTGAAGGCTCTTTTGCGACTGGCGACGCTTTATAATATCCCTACGGCAGTAAATCGTTCGACAGCAGATTTTATGATAAGTTCTTCCCTTATGGAGGCCAATTACCGGCCCATCCTGAAAGATTACGGAAGCTATATAAACAGGAAGATTGAGATTAAATAAAATTGTGGCTTATCACTAAGAAATAATACCGGCGAAAGGACTCCTTCCGCCGGCATTACTATATAGGTAAATGTAAATTCTGACAGATCTAGAAAGGCCAGCCTAAAACGCCGCCTTCGAGCAGTTTTACATTTGTATATCCATAAGACATAAGTGCTCTGACTGCCTCATATCCGCGCAGGGATATTTTGCACCAGGCAATTATCTCAGCATTCTTATCTTTTGGTAATTCATCCAGACGATCTCTGAATTCTCCCTGAGGTATCAGCTTTTCGTCTATTCCGATCCTCATCACTTCAAACTCACCGGGATTGCGCAGATCCATTAAGAACATCGGATCCTTTCTCTCCAACTTCTCTTTCAACTCCGTAGGAGTGATACCCACAAAGAGACCATCCAGCTTATTCTGCATAATGTGTGCAGTGGCAATACTGTGGTCGATCGCAAGAGAATAAGGAGGAGCATAAGGCAAATCGAGATTGAGCATATCCTCAACCGTCATTTTAGCCTGAATAGCCATTGCCCAGGTAGTAACTTGCTTGCTGACATCGCCGGAGCCGACCACTTGTGCTCCGAGTATACGGTTATTGGTTTTATCAATAACCAATTTAGTAATCAAAATATCTGCTCCCATAAAGCCGGGTTTGTCCGGACTTACGTTTATAACCGTTTCAATATTGTCAAATCCATGTCTGGCTGCATTTTGTTCTGAAAGTCCTGCTGCACCCACTCCGTAGTCAAAGACTTTACAGATACCACTCTGAATGGTTCCGGGGAATTGGGCAACATTGCCTTTAATCACATTATCACCGGCCACACGACCCTGGAGATTAGCCAGGTCACCGAGGGGTGCATATACTTTCTTACCTGAGATAAGGTGCGGGATCTCAATACAGTCGCCGATGGCATAAATGTCGGGATCGGAAGTCTGCATATAGGAATTGACTTCAATCGCTCTGTACTCACCAATCTTCAATCCGGCCTCTTTTGCCAATGTTGTATTGGGTCTTACTCCGGTAGCAACAACAGCTATCTCGCATGGTATTGTCGTTCCATCCTGAAGCTTTACGGCTTTTAATTTTCCATTCTCGCCAATAAACTCGGAAACTCCGTTTTCGAGAATCACATCGGCCTTTGTCTTTAGATATTTCTCTACATTCAGCGACATATCTTTGTCGAGGAATGGCAACAATTGCGGCATCAACTCCACAAGTGTTACTTTGATATTAGATAGTACTAAAGCCTCACAGGTCTCAATGCCGATAAGGCCTCCACCAATTACTACCGCTTGTTTTACTTCACCCTCATCACGTATTTTCCTTAAAAAGTCTGAATCAGCCATTGACTGCAAAGTGGTAACGCCCTTTAAATCGACACCCGGTACGGGGGGCTTGAAAGGTGTAGCTCCTGTAGCTATTACCAGCTTGTCGTAAGGTAAGGAAGCGGTCTCTCCCGTAAGTAAGTTTTTGTAATTCACGCTCTTGTTTTCCCTGTCAATTTTGGTTACTTCCGTATTGACAAGAGTCTTGATTCTCTTTGCATTCCAAAAGAATTCCGAATCGCGTACTATGCCTGCCGGAGTGGCCAATAGTTGGTTGCGATCATCAAAGAGACCCGCTACAAAGTAGGGATAGCCACAGGAAGCCATAGAGAGCTCCGGTGCTTTTTGAATAATGGTAATCTCAGCATTTTCGTCCAGACGCCGTGCTCTTGATGCAGCTTTGGGGCCTGCTGCAGAACCACCGATAACAATAATTCGTTGTTTCTTCATAATAATTAGACTTTAGATATGTGTTAATAAATGTTTAATGATATAATAACACCCTCGAATTATTATTTGGGCCTTACCCCACAAGCAGCGCCTACGGGTTCATCTTCCGTACGAAACCAGATATCGCAATACTTATCGGGATGTCGTCTGAATTTTACCAAAATATATGAACAAGAAGGGATTACCTTATATTTATTTTCTCTTGCGTATTTTACCATTTCATCGAAGAGCATGCCGGCGATTCCCCGTCCTTCCAACTCCGGACGAACTCCTGTATGATAGGCATTTAAGATACCATCCTTCAGGTCGTAATCGAGTTCGGCTATCTGTCTCCCTTTATCCATGATATAAAAAGAGCCTCTTCGTTCATCTTCAAGTCTATGATGAATTTCCATTTTTACTATATTTTAACGGGAAAATTTACTCCTGTAGAAACACTTGTCTCCTTCCCCCTTAATTTTTAAAAAAAGATAGGACAAATATAACAAATATTTATCTGATATACAACCTAATTATAACAATTTTAGGTAAGAATTTTTGATCATCCTGCTGATTTCCGCATCGGGAGCATAATCGGTAATAGATTGACAATTGACCATAGCTTCCACCACAAGCGGATCAAACGGATATTTTCCAACTACTTCTATGTTGTTCTGAGTGCAATATTCCTCGATTTTCGAGGAGATATCCTCATTTATATCATATTTATTGATAATAACACTCGTTGGCAACTTAAAACTTAGAGCCACTTGAAGTGTGCGTTCTAAATCGTGAAGTCCGGAAAGAGTTGGTTCTGTCACTACCACAACCTTGTCAACACCGGTAATGGAGCTGATTGCAGAGCACCCTATTCCCGGAGGGCCATCTATTATAATATCTTTGATCCCATGCTCTTTTGCAATTTGCTTCGCTTTATCCCGCACCTTACTGACAATCTTGCCGGTATTCTCCTCACCGGGGGCAAGCCGCCCATAGACCATTCTGCCGTTTTTAAAGCTTCCGGCATAGATACGGCTCTTATCTTCATCAATGATATCAATTGCTTCCTGAGGACAAATACGGGAACACAACAGACACCCATCACAAAAAGTCTCAATTATACTAACCTTGTTATTTTCCTCTA
>JAAZMM010000031.1 GCA_012798805.1 Bacteroidales bacterium | reverse complement strand
TCCAACTTGCACTTCGCCGTGAGATTGGACCTCAGGCAAGACTTGTCTATCAGGTAAGGATAGTTGAGGGGAGTGAGGTGCGTCTTCCCGAACAGAATAGCAAGCCCTACTCCAACAACGAAGTCCCTATTCCGGAAGTCGGGAGGAACTATAGTGGAAATCCCTATATGATTCCTGGTCTTAAAAAGCTCAATATCGATCCTCAGCTAAACCCCCAGTATTCATTTTCCACCTTTATTGAGGGTGAATGCAATCGTCTCGGTCGTGCAGCGGGTATAAATATCTCCGTCAATCCCGGCCGAAGTACATTCAATCCGCTTTTTGTTTATGGAGGTCCAGGTCTGGGCAAAACTCATCTTGCACAAGCTATTGGCATCGCAATCAAAGAGAAATATCCTGAAAAGGTGGTTCTCTATGTTTCGGCCAATGTTTTCCAGAATCAGTATGCATCTGCCGCTTGCTCAGCAAAAAGTAACAACAATAACACACGTGTTGCTGACTTTTTGAGGTTTTATCAGCTTATTGATGTTCTAATCATTGATGATGTGCATGAATTTGCAGACAAAAAGGGCACCCAAAATGCCTTTTTTCATATATTCAACTACCTCCACCAAAGTGGTAAACAGCTCATCTTAACATCGGATAAACCCCCTGTGGAGCTACAGGGTCTTGAGCAGCGTCTATTGTCCCGCTTTAAATGGGGACTTTCCGCGGAGCTTGAAAAGCCCTCATACAATACCCGACTTGAAATTCTTAAATCGAAAAGCGAGAGGGAAGGGGTCGAGATTCCCGATGAGATACTCTCATTTATAGCAAAAAAGGTTAAGACCAACATCCGTGAGCTGGAAGGCACTCTGTTTTCATTGATAGCCAGTGCTACATTTGGCCGTAAGGAGATTACTTTGGATCTTGCACACAATCTCATTGACAAGATTGTAACTGACCATCAGGTCGAGATTACCATAAATCGTATCCAAAAGACAGTTTGCAATTATTTCAACATAACTACTGATCAACTCCTCTCAAAGACGAGAAAGAGGGAAATCGTACAGGCAAGACAGATTGCTATGTATCTAAGTCGCAATCACACCAAGTCATCTCTTGCATCCATCGGTTCGCAGCTTGGAGGCAAAGACCACGCTACCGTGCACCACGCTTGCAACACCGTATGTGACCTTATGGATACTGACCGCAATTTCCGTCAGTATGTGGTTGATATTGAGAAGCAACTCACTGTGATTGACTAGTAAACAGATCAAAAACATATATTACATTCATCATGGAAAGTCAAAGAGTATTATCCTTTTTTAAAGAGATAACCCGTATTCCACGTGAATCGGGTCACGAAGAGCAAATTATCGAATATTTGCAGCAGTTTGCAGCATCACATAATCTCGAGTGCAAAACAGATAAGGTTGGCAATGTGCTTATTATAAAAGAGGCCTCAAAAGGTTATGAAAATAGCCCTACGGTCATTCTACAGAGCCATTCCGATATGGTATGCGAAAAAAATGCAGATTCGACGCACGATTTTTCAAAAGATCCCATCAATTATGTGATAGAGGATGGTTGGATGATTGCAAAAGAGACCACTTTGGGAGCTGACTGTGGTATAGGTATCGCCGCACAGCTTGCCATCCTCGAGGATGATTCTCTGGAACATGGCAGGATCGAAGCCCTTTTTACAGTTGAAGAAGAGACCGGTCTGGATGGAGCAAAAGCATTGAAACCGGGTTTTCTTACCGGTAATATTTTAATTAATCTGGATTCAGAGGATGAGGGTGAGCTCTTTGTGGGATGTGCAGGTGGTATTGACACTACCGCTCTCTTTAAATATAAGCCTAAAAAGGCTGATCCCTCCAGGGTTTATACCCGTTTTACCGTGCTTGGGGGAATCGGAGGCCACAGCGGCGATGATATTGATAAGGGACGCGCAAATGCAGTACAACTTCTGGCGCGCTTCCTAAATCAATGTTTTGCGCAATTCAATATTGATCTCTGTTCTATTGATGGTGGGAATAAGCGCAATGCTATTGCCCGTGAGGCCACAGCAGTTATTGCTATACCTGTAAAGAGCGAAGATGCAGTCATTGCTCTATTTAACCAATTTGCAGCCGAAATACGAAGTGAATATGCTGTTACGGATCCGGCTATCAATGCTGTTGCGGAACCGGTTGCGCAGGAGAAGAAAGCAATCCCCGTTGGTGTTGCGAAGAGGTTGGTGGCTGCACTGGTATCAGCTCCACATGGAGTGCTTGCAATGAGTGCAGATATAAAAGGTCTCGTGGAAACCTCCTCCAATCTTGCATCAGTCAAGATGGCCAACGGAAATACTATCCGTATCGGATCAAGCCAGCGCAGTTCCATTAATTCTGCCCGTAGATTTGCAGGAGATCGCTTTGCTTCGGTTTTCCGGCTTGCCGGAGCTCAGGTGGCTCATGAATCGGAGTATCCGGGATGGCAGCCTAATATGAATTCTCCCTTAAAGGATGTTTGTGTGGATGCCTATGTGCGTCTTTTTGGCGAGCAACCTATAGTTCGCGCCATTCATGCCGGTCTTGAGTGCGGTCTTTTCCTTGATACTTATCCCAATCTGGATATGATCTCCTTCGGACCTACTTTGAGGGGAGTACACGCACCCGGAGAGCGTCTTGAGCTTGCTTCGGTAGATAAATTTTGGCTACTGTTGCTTGAAGTACTGAGATCTTTAAAGTAAAATTGATATGTCACTGATTATCGCTCCTTCGATGCTTTCCGCAGATTTTGCAAATCTGTCGGATGATATCCGGATGGTTAACGAAAGCCAGGCTGATTGGTTTCATCTTGATGTGATGGATGGTCTCTTCGTGCCAAATATATCCTATGGCTTTCCTGTAATCAAGGCAATTGCCTCGCTTGCAGAAAAGCCGCTTGATGCTCATCTGATGATTGTGGACCCCGATAGGTATATTGACCGTTTTGCTGAAGTTGGAGTGAGTTGGCTTAGTGTTCATTTTGAGGCCTGTACCCATCTGCACCGTACCATTCAGCACATAAAGAGCAGTGGTATGAAAGCCGGTGTTGCCATCAATCCGCATACTCCGGTCAGCTCTCTTGAGGAGATCGTGCCTTTCTGTGATTATATATTGGTTATGTCTGTCAATCCGGGATTTGGGGGGCAGTCTTTTATTCCTACAACGGTAAAAAAAGTGGCCAAACTCTCGGGAATGATTGAAAGGTTAAATCCGGATTGTATTATAGAAGTGGATGGAGGGATAAATGAAGCTAACATAGCCTCGCTTGCTGCTGCCGGTGCTAAGGCTTTTGTTGCGGGTAATTCCGTTTTTTCAGCGGATGATCCTGCAGCGATGATAGCTAAATTACGTAACCAATATCTTTGAAGGCGTAAGCCCTGATCTGACCGTCACGTGTCTCGAGCTGTAGACGGGCCTGGAGATCCAGGCCGATAATGCGTGCTTCGAATTCTTTGCCGTTGATACAATCGATATAGTTATGATATTCTCCCTTGCGGTAAAGCCTCGCAAGGTAGTCGTTTTCGATCTGTTGACTATTTCCTGATATAACCTGGTTGTAGCGTCTCGTAATTGAAGATACAATATCTGGGAGTTCTTGCCGAATGTCATACTCTTTACCGGTAAGCAATCTCAGGGAGGTGGGATTTGGTGCATCGGAATCAAACTTCTCCTGATTGATGTTAATGCCGACACCGGCAATGCTATATGCCAATTTGTCAGATGAAATACCATTTTCAATGAGGATGCCACATATCTTCAGGTCATTGCAATAGATGTCGTTAGGCCATTTGACACGGCACTCGACTCCTCGCTCTGCCAGGTAGTCTGAAATACCGAGAGCAACAGCTTGCGATATAATAAACTGCTCGTTCGCTGCAATGGTTTCAGGCTTGAAGAGTATTGAAAATGTGAGGTTTTCACCTCTTTTGCTCTCCCATCGGTTGCCTCTTTGGCCTCTTCCGGCTGTTTGAAAATAGGCTGCATATACAGCAAGATCCCCCAGGTCATGTCGATCGTTCTGTAATTGTGTGTTGGTGGAATCTGTCTCTTCAAACCATTTTATTGTAATTCTGCCACTCATTACTCTATCTAAATTATTGGTTGGCTAAAAATTTGCAGTATCTTTGTCGCACCAAGTTAGTAATTTTC
>JAAZMM010000030.1 GCA_012798805.1 Bacteroidales bacterium | reverse complement strand
CCTACGACAGATTTGTGAAGATTGTTCCCGCTGAAAACATTATCATCGTCACTGCAGAGCAGTATGGCGATCTTGTCAGGGAGCAACTTCCCGATATTCTTCCGGAAAATATCCTTCTTGAACCCTATAAGCGTAATACGGCGCCCTGCATTGCATACGCGACCTACAAGCTTTTTGATAAGAATCCCGACGCTACGGTAGTAGTTACACCCGCGGACCATTTTATTACGGGCGAAGAGAACTTTTGCAACACCATTACCTGCGCTCTTAATCATGCTTCGGGCAGCCAGGATCTCTTTACCATAGGCATCAAACCCACCCGTCCCGACACCAATTACGGCTATATCCAGATCAACCGCCATACAAATCGCATTATTAGCGGACACTCCTCTTATGCTGTAAAGACATTTACCGAAAAGCCCAATGAGGAGCTTGCGAAGGTATTTATCGAGACCGGAGAGTTTTTCTGGAATTCGGGTATGTTTATCTGGAATCTTCGCGCAATCAAAGCAGAATTGGAGCATCATCTCCCTGAGGTAGCCACTCTTTTCGCCAAAGGCGCAGGGATCTATAATACCCCCGGCGAGGAAAAATTCATAAACAAAGTCTATGACAACAGTCCCTCCATCTCCATAGATTATGGTGTGATGGAGAAAACCTCCAGAGCCTGGATCTTCCTTTCCAACTTTGGATGGTCGGATGTCGGCACCTGGAACTCTCTCTACGATCGTTCGGTCAACAAGACTTCCGAGGGGAACTTCATCAAAGCTTCCAATACCCTCCTTCGCGGAGTGAAGGACTCTATCATATGGGAAAAGGATCCCGAAAAGCTCCTGGTCATTCGCGGCCTGGACAACTATATGGTGATAGATGAAAAAGATGTGCTTCTGATCTGTCCCAATGATGATAAGGTACTCAAGGATATATTGGCGGAGCTGGCGATAGAAGAGCAATCCAAATATCTATAATCTGAAATAGCTGATGAAAATCAATGTACAATCCGAGATAGGAGCTCTCGAGGCGGTGCTCCTGCACACTCCAGGGGCGGAAGTGGAGAACATGACCCCCCGTATGGCTCAAAGAGCGCTCTATAGCGATATTCTTAACCTCTCCATTGCTCTCCGCGAGTATGAACAGATCGAAGGAGTACTCTCAAAAGTAGCTAAGATCTATCAGATAAAGGATCTGCTGCTCAAGGTGCTGGAGGATAAGGAGCGCAAAGAGTCCCTTGTGGGTAGAATCTGTGTGACGGAGCAGGTGACCGAGTATTTTGACGAGCTGATGGAAATGTCTCCTAAAGAGCTGGCAAAAGTGCTGATCGAGGGAATTCCCGCTCGTAAAAACACCCTCACCTCATTTCTAAGTGATGAATTTTACGCTCTTTATCCGCTCTATAACTTCTATTTTACCCGCGACTCTTCAGTCACCATCGGCAATCACGTGTTAATCTGCAGGATGGCCAATAAGGTGCGTATGCGCGAATCCCTCATTATGGAGGCGATATATAGTGGCAGCGGTGTTTTTGAGTGCGATATGATCAATGCTCACGATTTTCAGCCTACCAATCCCGACATTTTCATGGAGGGCGGTGATATAATGATCGCCCGCGATGATATACTTGTGATAGGCAATGGTGTACGCAGCAGCACCCGTGGCATCGATTTTCTTATTTCGCGCCTCTGCAATTCCCATTCAAAGGGTCGCAAACATATCATAGTACAACAACTGCCCCCTGCACCGGAGTCATTTATCCATCTGGATATGGTTTTTACCATTCTGGACAGAGATAAGTGTATGGTATTTGAGCCTATGATTATAAGGGGTCACCACTATCAGACGGTACAGATCACGATCGATAATGGTAAAGTGACGAAGATCAAAAATGTAAATGGCATCCTGCCGGCACTCCGTCGTCTTGGACTCGATTTGGAGCCTATATATTGTGGTGGAAAAGATGAGTGGCACCAGGAGCGTGAGCAGTGGCATAGCGGTTCCAACCTCTTTGCTTTTGCTCCGGGCAAGGTGCTTTGCTATGGGCGCAATGAGATGACGCTTGAAGAGATGCAGCGTCACGGATTTGAGGTGTTTACGGCGTGGGATGTAATTGAGGGAAGATGCAATCCCGATGATTATGCCCGATGCTGTATTGCAATCGAAGGTTCAGAGCTCCCGCGAGGTGGAGGTGGTGCCAGATGTATGACGATGCCTTTAAGGAGAAAACCGGTTGTCTGGTAAAAATTATTTGTAACTTTGCGGGTCGAATTTGTAATTAAGAGATGAATCAGAAAATTGAAGAAATACTGGCAGCAATATCGGAGCTGAAAGCCAATACGGAAAAAGAAAT
>JAAZMM010000006.1 GCA_012798805.1 Bacteroidales bacterium | reverse complement strand
AGAGTCTCAAAATCCTTGGGTGCACAACTACCTGATACTCCATGGAATAAATTCTCTATAAAGGGATTTTCGGAGACAATCTTGCCGGTGAGCATCTTGCTCAACGTGGTCGAGGGGAAATGGGAAACACCTGACAGATTGTTGTAGAGATAGAGCATATTGTCATCAACCGAAGGAAGCTCGGACTCTGCAATCAGGGATCTTCCACCTGCCGCCTGGAGACGGAACGTTACCTCTTCTTTTTTGTAGTCAGAGGGTCTTACAACCACGCGTATGCCATTTTCAAGCGTCCAAACCGTGGAATTATAAAGACCTTCTTCCTCTTTTTTCACTTTGCTGCCTACAAGAAGAGCCGCGTCCACAAGTTCGCCAAACTCCTCATCCTGAAGGTCTGACTCCATTTCAGCACTCTGCACCTTCTCAATAATATCTACAAAATCCTGCTCTGTGGGATGCACAAGGCCCTCTCTTTCGGGAGCCAGATAGAGTACCACCACATTCTTGTCATAAGAGATACCGCTGAGGAATGCATTGATCACATCAAGGGAAAGGAAAGGAAGGTAACCCTTTATCTGCTCCTCTTTGTATGCGGGAGTCATAAAAGGCCAATCCTGGAAGAAATCAGCATAATAATCCCATATATATTCACTATTCTTGCGACTATCTGCATTGGAAGTGGCCTTTTCTGCGTTTGCAATCATATTGGTCTTGGCACGCTCAAGTTCACCTTCCGTAAATCCGAATCTTTTTGCCTTCTCAATTTCAGTCAAAGCTGCTTCAAATGCTTTCAAAGACTCACCATCTGCAAATGCAACTCCGGTCATCAATGCATCCGCTGTAGCAATAAGATTGGTAAATGAAGCAGAGCCGGCAAAGAAGGGAGCATCAGCCTGCTTGGCAATATCATCAAATCTCTCGGAGAAAACTGCATTGACGAGATCCAGAGCGAGATCATTCATAAATCCGGCACCATATTGGCGTACCATCCTCGGAGTCAAAAGAGGATATTTTATCACAAACTGCATCTGGCTTACCCTTGTCTCAGGGTCGGTAATGATACCAACGATAGGTTCCTCATTTTCCGGAAGAAGTATCTCCTCCTTGGGCTTGGGATTCTCGCGTGCGGGAATATCCTCAAAAAGCACCCTGAGCTTGTTCTCAATCACTTCGGGATCGATGTCGCCAACCACGACTACTGCCTGAAGGTCGGGACGATACCAGGTGTGATAAAAATCCTGAAGCTCGCTTGCGGGGAATGTCTCGAGGTTTTCCTTGGTACCAATGATATTACAAGTGGCATATTTTGAGCCTCTATAGAGATGCTCCCAAACTTTCTCGGTACTTCTCCATTCTGCGGTACGGCGTGTACGCCACTCCTCTATGATAACGCCTCTCTCCTTATCTATTTCAGCGGGATCGTTCGTCACAAATGCTGAATAATCATGCATTATAAGCAGTGCCGTATCGATGATGCCTTCCCTGGTGGTAGGTATGTTATTGAGCATATACATTGTCTGCTCCACTCCCGTCGATGCATTGATATTGGCACCAAAACTGGCTCCGATGCTCTCGAAATAGTCGATCATCATCTTTCCCGGGAGATTCTTAGTGCCGTTGAGTGCCATATGCTCGAGGAAGTGGGCGAGGCCATCCTGAGCCGGAGTCTCCTGTATAGCGCCCACGTTGGTGAACAGATAGTAGTCTGCTCTTTCAGCGGGCTTGTCGTTGTGTTTGATGTAATAGGTCAATCCGTTGTCAAGTTTGCCGTATCTTACGGAGGGGTCTCTCTCAAGAAGGCCCTGGGGATTGACCTGTGCAAAAGCACTGAGCGTCACGAAAAGTGACAAAATTGTAGAAATGATTTTTCTCATTTTAGGGTTTTAAATAAATATTATAAAAATTGTTTTTAAAAAAACGTGAACTATATCTAACAAATTTATACATTTTCACTAACTTTGTTTTGTTATGACAGACAAAAGATTGCAAGTTTTCGCCGTTGCTGCCCGTGAATTGAGTTTCGTCAAAGCAGCGAAAATTCTCGGCATATCCCAACCGGCTGTTTCCAAACATATCGCCCTGCTCGAAAAGGAGATCGGCGGAGCACTCTTTCTTCGTATAAGCCGTACCCTCGTCCTAACGGAAAAAGGCGAGAAACTTCTAGGGATTGCCAATAAAATACTGGCACTATACCAATCTATTGATACTCTGAAAGATTGACGGGCCACTTTATAGATCCTTAAGCTTGTCAAAAGTGATTTTTCCACGCGAAAGATAGAATTTTAGCACTATGCTATGTGGATAGTAGCCCTTGTTGTTGATCTCTTCAGAAAATGGCGAAGGATCCAATTCCCTTTTCATACGGGAATAGTGGCGGTGAGCACGCCATACTGCCTTAAGATTCTCAATCTTACCGGTAACAAGATATATCATTGCAGAAGCTCCATCCAGAAGTTTACGGACAAACAACCTCCTCCTACGCACCTTTTCGGGAAGGTTTTTCCAAAGCATCAGCAAACTGTTGCGATAGTTCAGATAGAGTTTGTGGGGAGATTCATTTGGAAGGGTGCCTCCACCGACGTGATATACTTTTGAAGAAGGAACGGCCCACACCTCATAACCCAATAATTTTGCCCGCCAGCAGAGATCTATCTCCTCCATATGGGCAAAAAAGAGATCATCCAACCCACCCAAATGGTGATAAAGTGCAGATCTGACCATCATGCAGGCACCTGTAGCCCAAAACACCTCTTTTGGTTCGTCATATTGTCCCTTGTCCTTCTCTATATTTGAAAGGATACGTCCCCTGCAAAAGGGATATCCATATTTATCAAGAAATCCGCCTGCGGCACCGGCATATTCAAAAGAGTCCCTCTCAGCCACTGAAAGAATTTTAGGCTGACAAACACCAACTTCGGGGTGCTCCTCCATAAAGGCAACAAGGGTATCTGCCCAGCCGGGAGTCACCTCTACATCGGAGTTGAGCAACACATAATAGTCGGCGTCAATTTCCGCAAGAGCACGGTTGTAGCCTCCGGTAAAGCCCCAGTTGCGGTCAAACTCGATGACCCTTATATCGGGATGATTTTCTTCGAGCCACTCCACAGAGCCATCTTCGGAGCCATTGTCTGCCACAACCACAAAACAGTTTTCACCTGTCGTACAATCAAGAAGGGTCGGAATATACCTTTCAAGATAATTCCGACCATTCCAGTTAAGTATCACTATAGCACAATCCATACAGGAGGATCTCAGAGTTATAGGGCGAGCACCACCTCAAAGTAGAGGGCTCCGTCAATAACGGTCACTTTGTAAAGCGCATCCTCGACCTGATAGTAAGTCTCTTCACCTATCTCCACCTCTACATAATCATCGGGTAGCTGTGTAATAAGTGCTCCAATAGGAGGTTCTATCACATAATATTTACCATCTATCAGGGTGTAGAAAACTCCATCCTGGTAGTAATATTCTTCATCCTGATTTGCCACATTTGTCACATAGGAGTCAACCTCTCTTACTACGTAGTTGGTATTGACCCTCGAGTAACGCTCGGCCAAAGCGACGGCGCGATTTGCACGATATACGGCATCGTTAAGTGCATTTATCACTGCCACTGTCAGAGCTACATTTAGCATAGTGTTGCTGATATAGACACCTACGGGCGGACGACAAATTATATAACCTCCTCCGAAGTAAGGGCGATAATAAATACCTTCGTAATAGTAGTAATTAATGCGATTGTAAACCCTAAGTACTGCTCTTGGAGGGAGATAATGTACCCGGTAACCAAAGTAGTGATGACCGTAGTGGTAAGAAGGAACCGGTCTGTGGTGCCTCTTGATATAGGGTCTTACCCAATTCTTATCTCTGGGTGCAGGTCTGGTGTTATGGTATTGCACGGCAGAAGGTCTGCGATCGACTGAGGGTGCATTGACTCTATCGGTACTCCTTCTTGGAGTGGTGCTGTTGACGCTTGTAGCATTCCTGCGGGTGGAGGTAGTAGAGGTTCTTCTGCTACCGGGACTTGCTGCAGATCTGTTGCGGTCGGTTGAGACGGTCTCCCTGCGGGAGCTTGAACTCCTTCGGGTAGCATTGTCCGTGCCGGTTACTGCAGAAGAGCTGCTTGAGCTGCGTCTTGTGGTAACGGTAGAGCTGCGGGAACCTGAAGTGGACCTTGAACCGGTATTGCCTCTGTAATCCTTAACCTGACGATCTGAAGTGGTTGTTCTCCTGCGGGTGGTACTCTGTGACTGACTACCTGAGGAGGGTGATTTGTAATTGGGGTCAACTTTAAGATCGAATGTATTGCCTGATGAAGCCTTTACTCCCGTACTTCTCCTCGAAGAACTCGATGATGAACGGCTCTGAGAGCTGCTTGAACGACTGCTGGAGCGGCTCTGGGAACTGCTTGAACGACTGCTGGAGCGGCTCTGAGAGCTACTGGAGCGATTGCTGGAGCGGCTCTGAGAGCTACTTGAACGACTGCTGGATGAAGAGCTGCCTGAGCGGCTGTTGGAAGAGTTGCTGCTCTGTGTGGTCCTACGTTCGCTCGAACTGCTCGTTCTCCTGTTTTGTCCCCATACCTCATTCGGGCTAGCTAACATCATTATGATGCTAAGGACTAAAGCTACTTGTGTAAACCTCTTCATTTTTGAAAATTTAAATGGTGAGTATTCACCTTTATTAGTATCAAATAACGGACCAAATTTAACTCTTTTTTCTTACTTTTGTATTACATATAATATAATGATATGAAGAAAGGAGTATTAGTTACCGGAGGAACAGGTTATATCGGCTCCCATACTGTCGTAGAGCTTATCGAAGCGGGGTATGATGTAGTCATTGTGGATAATCTGTCAAATTCCGATGAGTCGGTGCTTGAAGGGATAGAGGCTATTACCGGCCTGAGGCCGGAATTTTTTAAGGTCGATTGTCGTGATGTCGCTTCGCTCGAAAAAATTTTCGAAAAGGAAAAATTTGACTCAATAATACATTTTGCGGCAGCAAAGGCTGTCGGAGAGTCGGTCAAACAGCCCCTCGAATATTACCACAACAATATTCTTTCCCTTATCAACATCATTTCTCTGATGCGCAAATACAATGTGCCCAATCTGGTCTTCTCCTCCTCCTGTACGGTATATGGACAGCCGGAAGTGCTTCCCGCCACCGAACAGAGTCCAAGACTTGAGGCGGAGTCCCCCTACGGCAACACCAAACGCATTAGCGAAGATATTATCCGCGACAGCGTCAAAGCCTACGACTCCATCAGATCCATTGCCCTTAGATACTTCAACCCTATCGGAGCACATCCCAGCGCACTTATAGGCGAATTACCGCGTGGCGTACCAAATAACCTCCTCCCCTATGTCACCCAGACTGCGGCAGGGATACGCGAGGTGCTGAGCATCTTTGGAGACGACTACAATACTCCGGACGGATTTTGCATTCGCGACTATATCGACATAAATGATCTGGCTGCTGCACACGTGGTTGCACTCGACAGGATGGTCGATGGTAAGATGAAGGAGAACTTCGAAGTCTTTAATATCGGCACGGGACGCGGAGTCTCCACGATGGAGATAGTCAAGACTTTCGAAGAGATCAATGGGCTGAGTCTCAACTACCGCATTACCGGCAGACGTGAAGGCGATATCGAGGCAATATGGGCAGATCCCTCTTATGCCAACGAGGAATTAGGCTGGTACGCGCGCAAAAGTCTTTACGAAACCCTCCGCTCCGCCTGGAAATGGCAGCAGAGGCTTAGTGGATTTGATATTTCAGAGGATTAGCCTTTTAGGCAGCAGACAGCTCTTCCCGGAGCCTCACTTCTTTTTAGATGTTTGACTCTTGGGCTCCAGGCCCAGTTCAGCGGCCTTGGATTCCATCAGGCGATAAGCTGCCTCAAATTCGTTGGGTATTTCTCCATCGAGAATGGCATTTTTGATCTCTTCCTTGATCACACCTATGGTGCTACAGGGCGGAAGGCCATATTTTTCCATAATCAACTCTCCGGAGATGGGGTTTTTGAAATTACGGATGGCATCTTTGGCTTCCACTTCAATAAGTTTGGCCTCCACGATTTCGAAATTGCGCTGAATCGCCTTGACCTTGTATTCATTTTTCGAAGTAACATCTGCACGACAGAGAGTCATCAGGTCATCTATATCATCCCCCGCATCAAAAAGGAGACGGCGCACCGCCGAGTCGGTTACTTCTTCGGTAACCAGAGCTATGGGACGCAGGTGAAGCAGAACAAGTTTCTGCACATATTTCATCTTATCATTGAGAGGCATCTTGAGTTGCTTGAAGATACCCGGCACCATCTTGCTGCCTATGAAGTCGTGGCCGTGAAATGTCCATCCCGTCCCCTCTTCATATCTCTTTGTGGCGGGTTTGCCCACATCGTGGAGCAGTGCCGCCCAGCGCAGCCAGAGATCCCCGCCGGCAGCTGCCACATTGTCCACCACCTGCAAGGTGTGCTCAAAATTGTCCTTATGGCCGCAACCGTTAACCGTCTCAACTGATTTAAGATTGGAAATGGAGGGGAGTATCAGGTGCAGAAGTCCGCATTCGTCAAGCAAACGAAATCCCTCCGAGGGCCTTTCGGCCATCAAAATCTTGTGCAATTCATCGGCTATTCTCTCTCGCGAAAGAATATTGAGGCGCTCAGCATTGCGACGGATGGAGTCAAGCGACTCAGGGACTATGCTAAATCCAAGTTGAGTGGCAAATCTTATGGCGCGTATCATACGCAGAGGATCGTCGGAGTAGGTAGTGTCGGGATCGGTCGGAGTGCGAATCAGGCCTGCATCCAGATCGCGGATGCCGCCAAAAGGATCTATCAAAGTGCCATAATCATCCTTCTGAAGGCTGAAAGCAAGCGCATTGATGGTAAAGTCGCGGCGGAGCTGATCATCTTCGAGCGTTCCCTCTTCAACAATGGGTTTACGGGAGTTGCGGCGGTAGGATTCGCGTCTTGCTCCCACAAATTCGAGTTCAATGCCCTCATATCTGAGCATTGCCGTACCGAAATTGCGGAATACGGCCACATTGGTATGCAGCACCCCGGCCACCGCCTCAGCCAGCTCAATGCCACTGCCCTCCACCACTATATCTATATCAGTGCTCTCTCTCTGAAGAAAATGATCACGTACATAACCGCCTATGACAAAGGCTTTTACCTTCAGTTTCTCAGCCTGTGCCGCCACAATCTCAAATATCTTATGATCCAATGGTCCTCTCATAACATCTGCTCATATTTGGGAATCTTGTCAAGAAATTGATATTGTTCCGTATCGGGATTCCAGGCACAAAGGTAACTACTTTTGCCGTTTGTTATCAAAATGTATTTAACTTTAAGTGAGAGATTGTATCTGATGACCTGATCCACCACCATCTGATTAATGGGAACATCGGGAGCCTTGCACTCTACCAGCATCAGAGGTTGAAGTGAGCGGTCAAAGACCAGCAAATCGGCCCGGTACTGCATCCCGTTGAAAGTAAATGCCCATTCACTGGACATCAGCGGGAGAGGCACCTCCCACTCTTGTGCAAGCCAGCCAATTACATTCTGTCGCACCTCTTCCTCGGGTGTGAGCCTGACATACTTTTTTCTCAACGGATCAAAAATCTCCATATCCCAAAATTATCTCACTGCGAAGATAGTGTTTTTCATTAAAATTAACCCAAAATAAGACAGGCCTGATCATAAGCAACATAATTCACATCATAACTCTACAGCTTCCCTGTGTCAATATTAAAAACATTGCAAAAGGTGGGAAAGATTATGAAAGTTTATTAGTTTTGCTAAAACTAATGACTGACAGGAAAATGGGAATCACTTATAAAGAATTTAAGGAAGCAGTGGACACAATTGATGTCTCTGATAAAGTCAAGAGATACTTCATGGATCTTATCTGCAAGGCCGCATTGACAAGACTGACCGAAAAGGAGCGTCAAGAATATCGCGATCATTATTTTGCGGTCACTATTGATGATGTTATCGAATCCGCACGCGAGGAAGGATTAGAAGAAGGAATGAAGGAAGGAATGGAGAAGGGAATGGAAAAGGGAATGGAGAAGGGAATGGAGAAGGGAATGGAGAAGGGAATGGCCGAAGGAATACGGCAAGTAGCAAAGTCATTGTTGTCTCAAGGCATCTCATTGGAGTCAATCTCAAAAGCCACAGGCTTGCCACAAGAGGAAATCAGAAAGTTATCGTAACAGCATCTGCTGTCAGAGCGATAATTTCCGCAAATAATATCATAAAGAACTAAACTACCGTAACCACCGGATTTATAACCAAGGGTGGCATAGGAAGTTATCAGGATTATAATAAAAACAGAGGGTGACCGAATGGTCACCCTCTAAATATGTTCAAGCTTTAAATATAAATCAAAGCAAACTAATTACTGAATTGCAACACAAAGTTGGGATCCAATAGTTGGGCTGCAGTTGCGGATGCAGATCTGGTTTGACCCACATTCGGGATTGCTCTAAAGTATAATGTAGTGCTTGGTGTGATTGAAGCGGCATGTGCTGTCGATGTAATTGTAATCTCTGTAGCACGAGTATTCATATTGTTTAGCACAAAATTTCCTACTAGTGTTTGATAACCACTATCAATATAAACATTACGAGTGGTATAATTGAAAATCAAGATTAGTCCACCAACATCAACATTTACAAACTTATTAGCTAAAACAGTAACAGGTACGGGAGTAAGGTCAGGCTCGGCCACATTATGACTAATGACAGCAGTACGTGTACCTCCAAAGGTTGTAGAGGTAAGAGGGATAGTAACGGTCGGTGTAGTCGGTTCTATGTAGATCGTAGTCTCACCGGCATAGTCTCCGGCTCCCACCAGACCTTCTGTAAGCTCAATCTT
>JAAZMM010000002.1 GCA_012798805.1 Bacteroidales bacterium | reverse complement strand
GAAGCCGGTGCAACACTCCGAAAAGGAGCTATGATCTTGAAAGTCTGGTGTAAATATAAACTCTCTTTTCCTAAATATGAATATATTTAGGAGCAAAAATCGAAAAAAGACAATGTGCAATTTTCCGCCAATCTTGTGCATACATTCGCTTTTTTAAAAAAATAAAATAAGATTTTTACATTTTCTCAGCTTACAAATTGAAGTCGCCCCCAATTAGTTTAAATGTATTGCGAGATCAAATCTAAACTACCGGTAATAGGCTGAAAAACAGACTGTTCTAATAAGGTTTTATCCCCAAAGCATAGTTTTTCGTTAAGGACGATCAAGATGCATCTTTTACATAAAAGCTCATTGAACTTACAAAATGAAACTTTTAATTAAATTTTGATTTCAATTTCGCAATATGCTATAAATCAGTGTGTTATAAGGCACATTTTGTTTTTGTTATAAACTGAAAATCTGCTGACAAATAAATTCTATTGTTTTCTCAAAATTGCAGATTTTAAAAAATATATATTACATTTGCAGGCCTATGGGTGAACTGCATCGTATTCCATATCATGAGCTTCAATAATCATAGCTTCCCGGGATGGAGTCGATGCAAATTTTGCGTTAAGAAAGATTGGTTGCCGATATTGCTATCGGTTATGGAGAGAAAAGGACTGAGAAACTCCTTTTGAGTTAAATCTTGACGCAGCAGAGGAATGATAAACATATTAATATGAAAAGAAAGCTTTTATTTTTTCTCTTTTTTGCATTGTTGCTGAATGGAACACCCGCATTGATCGGTATGCGTACAGCCTCAGCTCAGAACTTTGCATTAAAGACAAACTTACTCTATGATGCTACGGCCACCATCAATGCCGGTATGGAGTTTAAAATAGCACCCAGGTGGACAATGGACATTTCGGGTAACTTCAATGGATGGATGACTCCCAATGATTCGGACCCGGCCACCATCGAGCCCAAGTGGAAACACTGGATGGTGCAGCCGGAAGCGAGGTATTACTTCTGTAACCCCTTCAGTCGTCATTTCTTTGGTATCCATGCCCATACAGGCAATTTCAATTTCGGCGGCATGAATTTACCTTTCAATCTTTTTGGGACCGATTTCAGAGAACTTAAAGAGCAGCGCTATCAGGGATGGTTTGTAGGTGGCGGAATAAGTTATGGTTATGTGATAGCACTCGGAGTCCACTGGAATTTGGAATTCGTGCTTGGTGTAGGCTACTCCTATGTCGATTATGACAAATTTCTCTGTCCCGATTGTGGTAAGCAGGTTGGCAGCGGTACTCATCACTATGTGGGTCCTACCAAAGCTGCTGTTTCGCTGGCATACCTATTTTAATTTATGATGATTATGAGAAAATATATCGCAATATTTATATCCCTCCTGGCAATGGTTATCACTACCAATGCCCAGACGATTATGAGTGGCTCACTTGCCATAGACAGAATTGAGATCAATCGCAGTGGCGAGCATATCATCATTGATATGGATATCAACCTCAGTCAGCTTAAGCTCAAGAGCAGCCAGGCGGTGCTCATTACACCGGTGGTGATTAACGGGGATAAAAAGCTGGAGCTCTCTCCAATCGGAGTTTACGGTCGTGAAAGCTATATCAATTATAAACGCACAATGGGTGATATCATGCTCGGAGGTCCGGATGAGATCAAGTTCCGCAAATCCGAGATGCCTGATGTGCTCAATTATCAAAAAATACTCCCATACCAGAGCTGGATGAATGGCGCGATGATGGTTATTGAAAAAGAGGTGCGCGGCTGTTGCGACCGTATCGACGATCAGGCAGAAGCGCTGGTGGGCGGCTATGAGGAGTTTGTTTACAAGCCGGAGTTCATCTATGCGACACCGGTAGGTGAGGCCCGGGCCAAAGTGCACTCTCTCGAGGGGACCGCAATGATTGATTTTCCTGTCGGCCAGTCAAGGATCAAGCCCGACTACCGCTCCAACAGAGCAGAGATCAATAAGATTGTAGAAAATGTGAAGTCAGTGGCGGATGACAAGGATGCCATCATTAGTGGTATATTTATCACCGGTTATGCATCTCCTGATGGTCCGTATTCGACAAATGATCGTCTTGCGCGCGAGCGTACCGCTTCCCTCAAAGAGTATGTGTCGGGGCTGTTGGGAGCCACCAGTCGTCTTATCTCCGCCAGCCATGTGGCTGAGGATTGGAAGGAATTCCGGGCAAGGGTAGCAGCATCACATATGGCCAACCGTGATGCAATTCTTGCCATTATCGACAGCGGTGATGATCCCGATCTGCGGGAACACAAGCTAAGGCGCAATTATCCCAGGGAGTTCGCTACTTTCAGAGAGACTATCTTCCCTGCGCTGCGTCGTACCACATATAAGGTAGAATATGAGATTCGTACCTATACCGATGTGGATGAGATTGTATCTCTGGTCCGTACTGCTCCCCAGAAGCTTTCACTTCAGGAGTTTTATCTGGCAGCAAGCGAAATGCAGTCAGGAGGCGATGAGTTTGACTATATCTTCGAAACGGCAGCAAGAATGTATCCCGACGATGAGATAGCCAACCTCAATGCGGCAAATGCCTCCATGAGCAAGGGCAACCTAAGGGATGCTGCCTCTTATCTGGCTAAAGCCGGCACTAGTGCTGAAGCTGATTATGCCAGAGGAGTGCTCGCTGCACTCAACAAAGAGTATGCTGCTGCTATCGGTCATCTGCGTAAAGCCTCTGATGCCGGTCTTGCAAAAGCCGCGAAGGTAGCCGGAGAGATTGAAAATGTAGGCAAAAATGTATTCAAGCTTCCTTAATGAAAAGTAGTAGAAAATATATAAATAATCGAAAATAATTAACAAACAATTAAAACCCCAAAGTTATGAGACTTAAAACTATTGTATTGAGCGCTCTGGCACTCATTCTATTTGTCGGTTGTAACGAGAAGCAAATTGTCCCCGATCTGGACAGTAATGCCTCTTACATGACGGTAAGACTTGTTTCTCCCGCTGATGTTCACACCAAGGGTTCCCAAGGTGGATATGCACTCGGTACTGCAGATGAAGGTAAGATCAAAAATGCCCACTTCTATTTTTACGATGTTATGGGCAATTTCGTGGTAGAAGGTGAGACCATCAGTGATCTCGGAACTACTCAACAGGTCGCGGGTAGCAACATTGAACGCAAAACTGACGTTACCATTGTGCTGAGAAACGTTACCGTGCTGCCTGATCAGATGTTTGTCGTACTCAACCTTCCCGTAGCCGATGCTGCTAAATTCCCCGGTAAGACTTTGACTGAGGCACAGGCACAGGTTGCTGAGATCTACAAAAACGCGGATACCAGCTTCATTATGACCAGTACTACCTATCGTAAGAAGGATGAGAATCCTCCGGTTATCTTCACAACCCGCAATATTTCAGGCAATCTCAAGAAGACAGAGGCTGAAGCTAAGGACCATCCTGTAAATGCATATGTTGAGCGTCTTGCCGTTAAGGGTAGTTTGACGATTAAGGATGCAGATGCTACTCTACTTATGCCCAATGAGGTTCCTGCAAGCTTCTCCACTGTGACGGCACCATTTCAAGGTGAAGAAAAAAATGTTACTATCAAGATCAATGGATGGGGATTCAGCAATCTCAACAAATCGAGTTATTATATAAAGAAAATAGATAATGCCTGGACCTATGCATGGAATTGGGATGATTATAACCAGACTGATACATGGGGAGGACATTATCGTTCATTCTGGGCACAGGATGCCAACTATACCGATGGAGTTTATCCCACCAATTATGCAGATTTGAGAGATGAAGGTTCGGGTGATCAAATAACTCCCGAAACAGCCTCATTGACTTACCAGCCATATAGTGCAATCGCTGCAACGACTTGGCGCGCAGCAGATTATTGCCATGAGAATACCATTGCAGGTAATCTTCTTACCGGACACGGGTATATGAATGCAGCTACAAATATCCTGGTAGCAGCACAAATGAAGATAGCTACTGAATCTGACTATGTAACTCTTTATCGTTTTAACGGTGTGTTCTATACCTGGGCTCAGTATTCAGCTCTTCTGGCTGCGAATTTAAATCAGGCTTACCAAAAGACAGGTGGTGCTGCCTATACTGCAGCTGATTTCCAGCTGCCGATCCCTGCTGATACGACCACTTGCACTAACCTCTATGACGGAGAGATTAAGCCTCGCTTTACGCCAGAAGCTGCTGCAGTATCAACTGATGAAGCAAAAAATTACCTCAAAGGTGACAGATTCATTACTGAGGTATTTACAGAGGGTAGTATGTACTACTCAATCCCCATAGAGCACTTCCTGGATCCTAATTATCAAAAGGACCCGGCTGATCCTTTCAATGTGGGTGATTTTGGCGTGGTACGCAACCACTACTATCAGGTGACTGTAACTGATATTCAGAATGTAGGTATCGGTGTGTTCAACGTGAATGAGCCGATAGTTCCCAACTATGATCCTTCTACATACTATCTGGCTGCTACGCTTAATATCCTTGCCTGGCAGACAGTTACTCAGAATATAGTATTGTAATTGGTCTGAATTTACAAGAAGAGATT
>JAAZMM010000117.1 GCA_012798805.1 Bacteroidales bacterium | reverse complement strand
GGGAAGCACCTCTCTGAAAAAGGCCTTTATTTTTTTTGGATCCTCCTTTGAACTCATGGCAGGACCATTTTGGAGGATCCGGGCCATGCTGGTAAAGATCTCTTTGAGGGCAACATCTTCAGTAGTGGTATATACTGAAATATCAGCCATTGAGGAAATTTTAGCTGACGCTCCAAAGGTCGTTCTATGTTTTGTCTCCAATGACTCTACTATTACACCATTTCTGGCTTGTGAAAGATAAAGGAACAATCCGCGCTGTCCCGATACCGATAAAATCTTCTTTAGATCTGTCTTTTCCATATTTTTAAAAACTTGTCTTTATCAATTCATTCCGCGTTCCTTCTTGATGGTATCATAAGCCTCCTGCACTTTTTTAAACTTTTCTTCCGCACTCTTCTGAATATCAGGACCGAGTGTCGCCACTTTGTCAGGGTGATGCTTCATCGCAAGACGTTTGTAAGCCTTTTTAACCTCCTCGTCAGTGGCATTCTTATCTATTTCGATCACAGTGTAGGCGGACTCTATGTTGTGTTCAAACATTGCCAATATTGAATTGGCATTTGCTGAAGAGATGCCCATTGCCGAGGCTATGCTCTTGAGAACATCTATTTCAGCCTGACAGACATTACCATCGGACTGTGCCAGGGCCACCAGATAATGAAACAACTGCATCCTTTGCGAGTAATTCATATACTGGCGGATTTGCCCTCCTACCTCATAGATATTGATATGCTGATCCTTAAGACGCCTAAGAATCTCCATGGCCTCAGGAACCGCTGCATCACCAAAATTTCTGCGTATGAATTCCCGCACATAATTAAGTTCGCTCTTGAGATATTTGCCGTCAGCCTTGATGACTGCGGTGGAGAGCACCAACAGACTTACAATAAAGCTGTTGCGCTGACCAACATAGCGCTCCTGAGCAGAGGAGGGACGGCGGGAACCACTCTTACGTGTCCCTGTGTATGGATGCTCCCTCTCTACATCCGACTCTATGAGTTTGGCGCCCATATCAGCCATAGAGCCAATCAAAAAGCCTATCAGCCCGCCGATGGGTCCAAAAATCACCCAACCAAGAATTCCGCCAATCCACTTACCTTTTGCCATCTCTTATGATTTGAATAATTTCTATAACTTTGGCAATAATAGAATCGCGATCATTAGTTTCTATGGAGAAATCTGCCATTTCAAGGCGACGGCTATCACTCCACTGATTGGCCATACGCTGTAGTATCTGCTCCCTCGAAATATTGTCACGCGCCATTACACGTTCAATCCTACGCTCCTCAGGGGCATGAACTACCATAATGTAGTCGATATTTGAGAGCAAAGCGGGTTTTTCGAGTAATATAGCCGACTCCATCAGTACAATGTCGCTCTGTTGCCTCTCTTTCCACTTCTCAAAATCTTCCATAACGGCAGGATGTACGACTGCCTCTACCCGGGCAAGCATCTGAGGATCAGAAAAAATCTTGGCTGCAAATGCAGCGCGCTGAAGTTTCCCATCCTTTACCACATCACCTCCTGCTATTGCATTTATACGCTCCAGAAGCACTTTGTCTGTATCATACAGGCTTTTCGTCCTGGAATCAGCATCATACGAGGGAATACCGAGAGCATTGAAAACCTTAATGATATAAGATTTTCCGCTCCCAATCCCTCCCGTACACAATATGACACTGCTATTTTTCATCTTTCATGTGTAAGTACAGCTTCAATCATCGGAGGATCGAGCGAATATGAATATATTTCCGTGTCTCCCTTTTCAAGCGTCGGGATTACCTTTGAACTCTTCTGACGAATGAATGTGTTATAATCCATATTGAGTGATATATCATCAAATAT
>JAAZMM010000123.1 GCA_012798805.1 Bacteroidales bacterium | reverse complement strand
TAATAAAGAGCAATATGCAGAAGAAGCATTAAATCTAGAAGATAATATAAAACAATGGAAAAAAATTTACGAACAGGTTTTAACTGTAGAAATACATGGCCAGCATTTTGTGTATAGACCTCTATCAAGATTTGAATTTAGAAGAATCTCAGAATTAGAAATTGATGATGGAGATAAAGAAGAAATTATATGTTCGGTGGCAACATTATTCCCTGAGTCTTACGATTTTGTAAATGATGTTCCAGCTGCTATTCCAACACAATTAACCAATCTAATATTAGAAGCTTCAGGTTTATCTTCTCCAGAAGAAACTTTAAACATTTTAACTTTTTATAGAGACCAAATGCTAGACATAGACAGTCAAATAGACTGCATAATAAAAGAAGCTTTCCCAGAATTTGATCTAGAAGACATTCCTCATTGGACAATAAAACAAGCTTATTTTTATTTTTCAAGAGCCGAATGGATTTTAGCGAATCTAAGGGGATCTAGAATCGATATAAATAAGAATCAAATCCCACAAGTTCCTATACCAGAACATATTAAGCAACATCCCACTTCAGAATTAAACAATGAAATTCAAGAAGAGAAAGAAATAGCAGAAACAAGTACAAAAGAATATCCAGAAGAATATTATAATTTGCCTCCTGAATTTAGAGAACAAGATTCATCTAATATAGATCATTTCCCAGAGGCAGATTTGCTATTTGATGATTTTTAAAAAAGTAGGTGAAGGACGTGAAAAATCGCTATCGCGGTCTTTCTCGCAGACAAATCGAAGAAGAACGAAACGCTATACAAAAACGGCGGCCTTCTCTTACAAACCAAATTACAAGAGCCGCCTCTAATGTTGCTAAAATAGGGGCGGCTCTTTATATAGGCAGACATACAATTTCTAAACTCGCAGATTCTGGAATTTTAGAGCAAGCCGGCAATTATTTATTAGCTGGTTCAGATGCAGTATCAGACTATATATCTAGAGCTAGCCTTAAAGATTTAAGTATGGATCAATCTAAAGAAGTTTTCAAAAAATCTTTATTGCAATATAAATCGAAAGAAGCAGGTAGCTATTTAAATCAAACACCTGAATTAATAAGGATATTAAAAAATAAAGAATTAAGATTAAGCTCTGATAGGGCATCTGGATCAGTATCACAAGAAATTGAAAAAGCATTACAAGAAAGATATATATTAGATGCAGAAAAAACATACCAAGACTTAAACAAACATTTTGATGAAGAAATAATAAAAAGACTATCAATAAATAGAGAAGAGTCACGTAATTTTTTAAACTTAAAAGAGCTAAGTGTTCAAGAAGTTTTAGATAAATATAAAAGCGGAGACACTAGCTTAATTACTGAAGAACATTTTAATTTAATTAATAGATTTGAAGAAAGTTTAAAAAGATCTGGTATATCAATAAGCCTAAGTGACCTTAGATTTGACAATCGCTTATTCTTGAGTTCTTCAGGGCAACTTCAAGATTATAGATCTCTTTCTGAATTTGGAGATAGAGCATTAAAATGGTGGTCCAGTACAATGATAGGGAGTATTGGTCGCTTTAATGCTATTTTAGAAAAGAAAAACACTCCATTTTCAGTTTTAATTGGTGGAGAAAAAGATCATGGTAGACATCCTATTTTAAGATATTATGAAGATGCCAAAAGACTTTTAGATAAAGAAGACGTTTCTTTTAGATCAAGAACACTACAAAACACTTATCTAGCTATAGGAGAAAGAGTTGTAAATTTATATGATTCTAGCGAGCCTTATTTAGAAGGAATAAATATTATTTCCGGACAAAAAGGAACTATGGCTAATCTTTTAAAAAATTATGATAGAACTCATCCTATATCTGATGAGCCCAAAGGATTTTGGGGTAAAACAGCAAAGTTTTTAAAGCTTGATGAACTGCTTGATATAGGTTATCAAGAAGACCCAAGCAGAATCTCAAAAGTGTATCGTTGGCTAGATAAAGAAACTCAAGATACTTATATACCTAATATCATTGAAAAAATACGCAAAGGTCAAAATATATCTTTTGGTCAATTTGTAAATTTAGAATCATTTTTAAATCAAGAAGCCCCTGGATTTGATCAAAAAGTTTTTGATATATTATCAGATCTTTTTGATGATGACAATCCACTAAAAAACATAAACATAAGTACTACAAGAAAAGGAATACAAACGGCTATAAACATTGCGGACTCTGCTGATTTTGAAGGATTAAATCAAAATTTATCTTTTAAATCTTTCGTTGATAACATTAGACTCGATCCAGATGGATTTGCTATTAGTAGAACTGCAGATAAACGTATAAAACAAAATCTATCAGATTTACTTATTAACAATTTATCAGGAAATCAAATAAAAAACAGTTTAGAATTAGCTTTAAAAGATAATATTATTACAAAGTCACAATATGAAAACGCTTTAAACACAATGTCAAGAAGCCTTTTTAAGCGTACAAATGTTAGACTTATATCTGATTTAAAAAACATTAAAAATATATACTCAGAAAACTTCTCATGGGTAGATCAATTAATTGATAATCAACCCATGAAAGAATTGCAATCATTATTTAACGAAGATATAAATCCAGATTTTAATGAATCTTTAAATAAAATGATTAAGTCTGGAAGCAGTCTTTTTGGCAAAAGAACAGCTTTAGGAGCAGACCTAAAATCACTACAAGGAACTGGTTCACAGTATACTGTAGTATCAAAATCTAAGCTTGTAGAATCAAGTTTAGAAATGGTTAAAAACATTAACCTTGAAACGATAGAAAAAGTAACATCTCATTTGCCAGAATTATGGGCAGATCACGCTTCTATGTATAATGTCACCTCTGCAACTTCTTTCGTTTATGGTTTTGGAGATAGATTATCCGGCCTTTTATCAAATGTTGGATTAGGACTATCATCAAAATCTAAAGATTCAGTTTTAGGTTTATATTCAGGTATTTTTGCTAAAAGAATGTTAGCAGGATACGGTTTATATAAAGCAGCTCAATATCTAGATTATGAAACTGAAAACATAACGGGAATGAGCGCAAAAAAGAGATGGACACGAGCAAAAGCTCAAGCAAGAATTGAAGGCGCTGAAGCTTTTGATAAACTAGGTATAACAGATAACTTAAAACAAATACATAGAGTAATGCCTGGGTTAGATAAATTATCGCATTTACCATTTATAGGTTGGACTTTCGAAGAACCCCGTAGTGCACCAGAACTATTAGATTATTATATCCATGGGTCTCAGCCTGTAAGAAAAGGCAGATGGTGGAGATTAGGAAGTACAACTCCATATATAGGAGAATCAACATCTTATTATCTTCCAAACGAATATATTTTAGGAACTACAGATTGGAAGTTTACAGATACTCTTTATGGTAGTAAAGATGAATACTGGTCAAGATCATGGATTCCTACTCCTAGATACCCCCTATCTCCTTTAAAAGCTTTATCAGATCCTTATTGGCTTGAAAGAAAGCACTATGAAGATAGACCGTATCCTTTAACAGGAGAGCTATTTGAATCAGGTATGCCTGGTGGACCAATATTAAATGCAACTATTGGTGAAATGATTAAACCTGTCAGGCCAATGCATAGAAAAGAACTAAGAGACTACAATGAAGAAATAAAACGAACCGGTAGAGAACGCACTAGAACTCTCCCACAGGGCCCTGCTTACGGAGTTATAGGTTCAGGTACAATTACTCCACAGTCTTTTATGCCAGTTTTCCCTGATTTTTTAGGTGCTAATATTAGCGAAAATCCTTATCAAGCATTAATGTCTAGCGATTCACAAGGAGTGCCATCAGGATTTTATGGTTATGCATCTAATTTATCTATACAAAAATCTAAAGATAAAGAATTATATGCAAATATGCCTTCTGGATTCATACCCTTAAAAGCAATGTATGGTTCAGCAGGTCAAGACGCCAATATAAATGCTAACATACCATCTAATATAGTTGGTATTCCATCAAATTTTGGAATGCCATTTTACATAAATAAAGAATCTTCAACCAGTCAAGATATAGTTACCAGTTTAAATCAAGCAATTATCTCTAAAAACCAAAATCCATTCGGAGCTTCTTTAAATCTTAAGCATACCACTCCAACATTTGAAGCTTCGGATATGTTTATGCCAAACGATCCGGCTTATCGTTTTTCCAGTATGAGATGGAGCAGTGTAAAATTAGCTGGTATTTACGGATTTACATTTGATACATTGACTGGTGGAGATCCTTATAAACATCGAACTATGGTTGCTAGCTCAGCAGATATGTATACTTTCGGAAATACTATTGCTGAAGCTAATGTAGGTGGATTAACAGGAGATTTATCTGAAGTTTTTAGAAGATTTTTACCTCCAAGATCCTCTACTATTAAAAAGTGGAATCCAATTAGAAATACAATGCCTACATGGTTACCCGGACCAGAAGCATATGAAGACTTTTTACATGGAGATCCATATAGAATTCCTCATGGTGAAATAAGGCTTCCCGGTGAGGCTTACGAATCAGTACATACTCTTCATAGTGATCCTTGGTTTGGTAAATATGGGGCTTTAGAAAGATTAAAAATCCTTGGAGATGTAGCTCCATATTCAGATCAATATAAAATATATAGAGAAACCGTAAGAAATATGCTTCAATCAGGAATGCTTCCTTCTGAATGGGAATCTCAATATCAAACTATATTAGATCAAGTAAGAGAGCGCAAGGAAAGATATGAATTACAACCATATCAATTTAAACAAGCTTATAATATAGAAAGAATATCAGTTCAAATTACAGACATTATAGATAATAATACTGTTTTAACTGACATGTTCCCCAACAATCCTATCGACCTA
Source organism: Bacteroidales bacterium (assembly GCA_012798805.1). GTDB lineage: Bacteria > Bacteroidota > Bacteroidia > Bacteroidales > UBA932 > Cacconaster. Next base: position 53 of record JAAZMM010000123.1, on the reverse strand, counting down.
GCAGGAATAAATATTAGTAAAAATATAAACTTGGAAGACTATATTTATCCAGG
>JAAZMM010000029.1 GCA_012798805.1 Bacteroidales bacterium | reverse complement strand
TATTTTTTCTTATTCTTGCTGACAATCTCGTCCACCATACCATAATCAACCGCCTCCTGTGAAGTCATCCAGAAATCCCTGTCGGCATCCTTGGCTATCTGATCAAGTGATTTACCTGTGTGATAGGCAAGAATATCGTATAGTTCACCTTTAAGCTTTACTATCTCACGGACAGTGATTTCAATATCAGAAGCCTGTCCTTCCGCACCACCAATAGGCTGATGAATCATCACCCTCGAGTGTTGCAGGATGGAACGTTTGCCTGCAGTACCACTTGCCAGCAACACGGCAGCCATTGATGCAGCTACACCGGTGCAAATGGTAGCAACATCCGACTCAATTGTCTGAATAGTATCATAGATCCCGAGACCTGCATAGACTCCTCCACCGGGAGAATTGATATAGAGCATTATATCGGAATCCGAGTCAGTAGAGTCAAGAAACAAGAGCTGTGCCTGGATAATATTCGCTACATCCGGATCAATCGCACAGCCAAGAAAAATAATCCTGTCCATCATCAAACGGGAGAACACATCCATCTGAGCCACATTGAGTTGACGCTCTTCTATAATCATTGGATTGACATATCCGCCGTAAATGGAATTGAGCCGGTGATAGGTCATTGAGCTGATGCCACAATGTTTGAGTGCAAATTTTTCAAATTCTGATGCCATATTCTATTCTCTTGCGGGTAATTATTTAGTAAGCTCGTGGAGCTTTTCAATAGTAATCTTCTTCTTATCCATCGAAACAACACCTCTTATCCAGTTGAGCGTCAAGTCGTCCTCAACCCTCTCGAAGATACGGCTTGCCTGCTGCTGATCCGATAGCATTCTATCGGCAAACGACACAAGATGCTCTTCAGGGACTTCATTCATGCCGTACATGGCAAACTGATATGCAGCCAATGCCTTGGCCTCTTTCATAATATCCTCTTTGGTAACCTTAATTCCCTGCTCCCTCATAATGGTGCCGCGGATAAGATTCCAGCGAAAATCCTTTGCAAAAAGATCATACTCAACCTCAATCTGTTCCATTGTGAACTTACCTTCATTTGTCGTAAAAAGATATCTCTTCATAAATGAGTCAGGAAGAGAAATATCGGCCTTGTTTATAAGGTATTCTTTGCAATCAATCATAAAGCGGTAGTCTGCCTCCCTGGTATATTCACTCTTGAGTTGTTCTTTGATCTTGGCATCAAACTCCTCTTCACTCTTCACATTACCTTCACCGAAAATTTTGTCAAATGTTTCCTGGTTTACTTTTGCATCCACAAAGCTTTTTACCTCCTTTACGGTAAGTTTCCACATTGGATCCATTGAGGCGAGTTCTGCCTTATCCACTTTGAGCATTGATGCCCTGTCAGTCTCGTTTTCAAAAACCTCATTGACATTTACATCCATCACGGAACCCGGTTTAACACCCACAAAAAGGGCTTTTTGTTCCTCATTCTTGATGCTTCTCAAGGCAACATATGCCCCTTCAACCCTTGTCTCACCCTGCTCAAAATCAGCTATTATAAAATCATCCTTCTTTGCGCTCTCTACATTGCGAAGATCTCCATACTGCTTAAGAATCTGTTGCTTGCGCTCCTTTACAGCTTTTGCTGTTGCTGTCACGGTATAGTACGGTATCTTATCTTCAGCGTTAATCTCCATTTTCACTTCGGGTGCAATGGCCATATCAAAATCAAACCTATAGGCTCCGTGATCGAGTTGTTTGCTCTCCACATTCTCCGAAGGCAAAGGCTCGCCCAGGATATTGAGCTTATTCTCTTCTATATACTTATTGAGCTGTTCACCGACAATGCTATTGAGTGTTTCGGCAAGTGCACTTTCTCCGTAAAACTTCTCTACGAGGGCCATAGGAGCCATACCTTTACGAAATCCTTTAAAATCGGCCTGACGGCGATATTGATTAAGTTTTTTCTTTAATGCATCTGCGTAATCCTCTTTTACAAGCTCTATCGTGAGACTGAGGTTGAGATCGTCAATTCTGTTTTCTGAAATATTCATATTAAACTAATTAGATATAATCACAATTGGGCGTGCAAAGTTAGTAAATTTTAACTATTTTTGTGCTTTACGAATAAAAATATAACTGATTATGGAGAAATATATTGAACAAAACAAAGAACGATTCTTCAACGAACTATTCGAAATATTAAGAATCCCTTCTATCAGCTCATCACAGGCTCACACTCAGGATATGCAAAAATGTGCCGAAAAACTTGTCTCCCTCCTTCTCGAGGCAGGTGTCGATAAGGCAAAGGTCTATCCTACTGAAGGACATCCCGTAGTATATGCTGAAAAAATCATTGATCCGAAAAGACCTACCGTACTGGTTTATGGTCACTACGATGTACAGCCGGTGGATCCGTTAGAGCTCTGGCATACACCCCCTTTTGAGCCGGAAATCCGTGACGGGGCAATATATGCACGCGGTGCAAATGATGATAAGGGACAGACATTTATGCATCTTAAAGCATTCGAATATCTCGTTAGAGAGGGTAAAATTCGTCATAATATCAAATTTTTGCTGGAAGGAGAAGAGGAAATAGGCTCACCATCTCTCGGGAAATGGGTGCGTGATCACAAGAAAATGCTTGCCTGCGACATAATACTTGTATCCGACACCACAATGATCTCGGAAAAGGTACCTTCAATCAACTGCGGAATGAGAGGACTCGCCTACCTCGAGGTAGAGGTGACCGGTCCTGACAAGGATCTCCATTCAGGGCACTACGGCGGCGCTGTAGTCAACCCCATCAATGCACTTTGCTCTATGATTGATTCGCTTATAGATGAAAATGGGCGCATTACAGTTAAAGGGTTCTACGATGATGTGGTTAATCTTAGCCGTAAAGATCGTCAGTTGCTCGGTAAGGCTCCTTTCGACAAAAAGGAATATATGGATTCAATCGGTGTCAAGGCACTTACAGGCGAAAAGGGATTCACCCCTCTTGAGCGTACCGGCATCAGGCCTTGCCTCGATGTCAATGGTATCTGGGGAGGCTTCACAGGTGAAGGCGCAAAGACTGTCATCCCTTCTAAAGCTTACGCTAAAATATCTATGAGACTTGTGCCTAACCAGGAGTATAGCAAGATATCCAAACTCTTTGCAAAGCACTTCAAATCCATTGCTCCAAAAGGAGTGACTGTTAAGGTTGAAGAGCACCACGGAGGTAACGGATTCCTCATTCCCATCTCCTCCGATGCTTATGCTGCAGCTTCTAAAGCCATAACTGAGGTATATGGGATCGAACCTGTTCCCAGCCGCGGCGGAGGCAGCATCGCCATCCTGGCTGAAATGCAACAAGCACTCAAAGCAGACCCTCTGTTGATGGGATTTGGGCTTGAACGCGACACCATTCATTCCCCTAACGAGAGTTTTCTCCTCTCCCAATTTTTCAAAGGAATGCGTTCCATAGCTCTTTTCTACGAAAACTTCAGATAGTATATGACATATTCACAACTAAGCGACGAGATCCGACGTAAAGGCAGTTTCCTTTGCGTCGGACTTGATACCGATATAAGACTCATTCCGGAGCAATTTAAGCATTGCAACTACCCACTATTTGAGTTTAACAGGGCAATCATTGAGGCTACTGCTCCTTATGCAGTAGCCTTCAAACCAAATACAGCCTTTTACGAGGCAATGGGAGTGCTTGGCTGGAAGCAGATGGAAATGACAATAAGCTATATTAAGGAGAATTATCCTGAGATTTTTGTGATAGCTGATGCAAAAAGAGGTGATATAGGCAATACTGCCGGTATGTATGCCCGTTGCTTTTTTGAGAATATGAATTGCGATGCAGTAACTCTGGCTCCCTACATGGGAGAGGATTCCGTACGTCCCTTTCTCGAATATGAAGGTAAATGGTCGGTGATCCTTGCCCTTACATCCAACCGTTCCGCAGAGGATTTTGAAACTCTTGCTCTTTCCGGAGAAAAACCGGAGCAACTCTTTGAAAAGATACTGCGTACCGCCTCAGGCTGGGGCTCTATAGAAAACACGATGTTTGTGGTAGGTGCCACCCGTCCGGAGAAACTCCGAGAAATACGCACTATTTGTCCCGACCATTTCCTGCTTGTACCGGGAGTAGGTGCACAGGGAGGCAGTGTGGAAGAGGTAGCCCGCTACGGTCTGAATGAGCATTGCGGATTGCTTATCAACTCCTCTCGCAGCATCATCTATGCTTCCGCAGGAGAAGATTTTGCCCGGCGCGCAGCCGACGAGGCGGCAAAATTAGCCTCAAAGATGGCCCTGCTGCTTTGATTTGCGACGGCGAATCTGAGCTATAATGACTACTGCCGTAAAAGGCAGAAATAGATAGGCGGCAACCAGACCGATAATGTCCCCGTACAGGGTAAAAGGAGTCAGGTTGTCATTTGTATTTATATACCCCTTGAAGGAGGTCTCCTCCCACCATCCTGTGCGAATAATCACATCTCCCTTACGGTTGATAATTCCCGAAATGCCTGTATTTGCAGCGTGAACCACATCGCGACGCATCTCAATGGCTCTCAGTCCGGCATACCTGAAATGCTGACGATAGCCCGGGGTATCACCCCACCAGCCGTCATTTGTCATAACTGCCATAAATGTTGCTCCTTTTACCGCAGCCATGCGGGAAAAATCCCCATAGACCGACTCATAGCAGATCATAGGACCCACCTTATTACCATCATTTCCTTCCAGGGCATCCATCTCATCCTGAGAACCATAACTGCCGCTCGAACCGCCAAACCCGGAGATCCATTTGCTAAGAAATGGCAGGTAACGTTCGTATGGAATAATCTCGACACCGGGTACTAGCTTAGATTTGTGGTAATAACTATAGATATCACCTGCATCCATAAGGACGGCAGAGTTATAAACATCGTACCATACGCTGCCACTCTTGCGGGCACTGTGGGAGGGGCGGGAAACCGTAGGATATATTCTGTGAGAAAAGATACCCACTAATAGGTTGGTATTGGGATACTCCTCAAGAAATGATTGGTACTTTACGAAAGAATGGTGGGCTGTCGGACGATCAAGATCCATATCGAACGTAAAAGTCTCCGGAGTGACTATATATCTGGTCTCGGGGGTTATAACGCGGCGTACAAGTGAAAGCATCGCATCATCCATCTTATCCTGGGGCAGCACTCCATATTTCTTGAAAGGATCAATATTGGGTTGTACTACAACCACCTCTATCTTCTCTCCCCCACTCTCACAATCAATGGTATAATATCTCACAAGTGATGCCACTATCGGGAGAAATACCACTAAACAGGCCGCAGCAGTTAACCTCCTCACACGAACTCCGTCACTTTCGGTCAAAAGAGAGAAAATTAGAATATTTGAAAGAAGTATCCATAATGAACCACCCAGGGACCCGATAATCTCATACCACTGTACCAAAGAAGGTGATGTGGCAAAAGAGTTGCCCAAGACCAGCCAGGGCCAGGATAACTCAATCTCAAAATAGATATGCTCCCAGGCAAGCCATGCAATAATCAAAAAAAGATAGGAAATCCAGCGGCGGGTGAAGACCTTACGGCTCCATCGGTATAGAGCAAACACCATTGACATCTGGAGCGTGTTGAGGACAATTGCAACTATCGACCCCACTTCAGAAACAAACCAGATCCAGAAAGTGGCAAATATATTAAATAAGAGGAATGCCAGATAGTGATACCACCAAATACGGGGGATGCCCTCTTCCGAGGCAATCTTATCCATGAAAAAAAGCGGAATAAAAGCCACAAGTGCCACGGGACCGGTGTGTGGTACAAGATAAGGGAGCGATGTAAGCACCCCAAAAATAAGTGCAAGAAGCAACAATCGTTGCCTTGTTTTCTTTTTCACTTTCACAGCAGCAAAGATAGTTTTTTTGAACAAATAGAGCAAGTTGATTATATTTGCGGTTGCAAAAATAATATGATGTTAGAGAATTTCATCAAAGCAATCATAGTGGGACTTGGAGCCTCAATTCCCTTGGGGCCGTTAGGAATAATGTGCATCCAGAAGACTATAAGCAAGGGACGAAGTTCGGGATTCGCCATCGGGCTGGGTTCTTCGCTGGCCGATGTTTTCTATGCTACCATTGCCCTCTTTTCACTCTCTTTCATTAATGATTTTATTGACCAAAACCGCGCCTGGGTAATTTTTATAGGGGGTATAATAATTTTCTTCATTGGACTGAACATAGCCGCGACAAACCCTGTCAGACAAATCAGGCAGCCTAGAAAGAGTAATGGCACTAAACATGCTCAGGAGATACTTCAAGGGTTTGCAGTAACTATTTCCAATCCGGGGGCATTGGTACTATTGCTTGGCTTTTTTGCACTGGTAGGCATAAATATTGGTGATCAACAATACACCAGATATAGCGTAGTTGTAATTCTTGCCGGTATATTTTTGGGAACAACCTCATGGTGGTTTATTTTAAGTGCCGGGATCAACATTTTCAGACGAAGGTTCAGACTTAGACAATTGTTGTGGATAAACCGCATATCGGGAACACTGATCGCCCTTCTTGGGCTCATTTCGGCTGCCGAGGGACTTTTCCGAATCATAGGCTGATAATGCACACATATGGGGCAAATTGTCACTTTTCTTTGTTACTCAAAAAAAAAAGCTATACATTTGCACACTCTAACGAGAAATGGATCGGTCCGGTAGCTCAGCTGGATAGAGCAACAGCCTTCTAAGCTGTGGGTCGTGGGTTCGAATCCCGCTCGGATCACTGTAATAATCAAACACTTATCTAAATGTTTAGGTAAGTGTTTTTTGTTTTGG
>JAAZMM010000001.1 GCA_012798805.1 Bacteroidales bacterium | reverse complement strand
TCGTTGGTATCAAAGAAAAACACCTGCTCTGAGATGGAGTCATTTAGATTGACATCCACCACCTCTTCGTTGTAGAATCTTGAGAACGAAGAAAATGCATTTGCCACTTCCGTAAGGTTCGCTATCTGTCCCAGGATGGAATTAAGCGTAGGTTCTACCTGCTCTTCCCATCCGGGGCGCCCCTCCTCCTTCTGTTTTATCAGGTATTGTATGCGGAGCTTCATGGGAGTGAGCGGATTCTTGATTTCATGCGCAATCTGACGGGCCATCTCCTTCCAGGCTTGTTCGCGTTCAGCCTGTGCCAGCTGCTGCCGGCTATGATCAAGGTCATCAACCATCTTATTATAAGCGCTCACTAGCACTCCTATCTCATCTCTGTTATTGTGGTAGGATATATATCTGTTCCTGTTGGATGATGTAGCCAGTCCCTGAATTCTCTCCTTTATCTCCACCAGAGGTCTGGAGAGAGAGTTGGAGAGCAGCACACTAATTATGAAGGCGAGAATAATCAGAACAAGATATATGTTGATGATAGTGGCAATCATCGAAGATGAGGCACTCAACATATCCGCTGAACGGGAAAAATAGGGAAGGTTGATAATAGCCACCATCGAGCCCTGATTGTTGAAAAGCGGTGCATAAACGGAGAAGAACTTCATACCGGCCACCTTCTCCATAGTGGTATATTTAAGGGCGTTGTTATGGGCTATCTCGTGATATGCATTAGCATTCATACGTTTGCCCATCAAAAATTGTTCGTAGATATCGGGCTGTGTAGTGCGGATCAACCCCCCATGAGTATCATAAAGATTGATGTCGGTTCTTATAACTTTTGAGAGCTCGTCCATCTCTTTATAAAACTCCAGTGATAGCACCTGATTGTAAACATTCGCATATTTGCAATACTCTGAAAGGACACTTCGGGCAGTAGCAATTTTCTCATCCATCTCACGCTCATTACCGGTCTTGTTCCATCTGCTAACATATTGGATACTGGCCACTCCAAGGAAAAGGATGGAGAAAATCATCGCAGAAGTAATGATGATGGTGATTTTTCTCTTGATGGAATTTTTTGGAAGGGAGAAGAGCTTACTCTCTCTTCCCCAAAATGTCATAAGAGCAATAAAGAGCCCGAAGAATATTGCAATATAGGAGAATGAGACCACATTCGAGAAAAACTTTTGACTGGGACGACTCACAAGTGTAATCTCATCAGCCGAAAGCTTGTTGATAAAGTGGACATAACCCTTTTTGACCTGCATAGAATAGCCATCAGGGCAATTTTCGTCAAATATTACGGGATATTCATAATCACCCCTGTAAGTAATGATGCGACCATTGCTATATCTTGCAAAAGAATAATTGCGTGGGAAATGGAGGTCATTATAGCCCTCATCATGGGTCAATATGGTCGGCAAACCTACTAACTCGGAAGAGTACTTGGACTCGATCTCCACAAATAGGCGTGTAACCTTCGAACTTATAGCGTCGAAAAATGTAAACAGGCCAAGATATGAGGCAAGACCATCATAGTTGTTAATATAGTAAAATCTCGAATTAGGAGCCAGCGGCGTACCAAATCTCACTATCTGATCCTGATAAAAGGGATAACAAGGTATCGGGTCTCCTCCCTGACCCAAATCCAGCAGGTCATTTGGAGAGCAAACAGTCAATTCAATGTTATATTTCTGCGCAGTATTTCGATAGAGATAACGTTCGAGCAGACGGTTTCGGATCACCTCGCGCCTGTCAACCGCAGTCAGAAGTGCAATTATAGGATCATGAGCTATGGCCTCTTCAACATTGCGTAATTGGAGTTCAAGACTCAAATCCCTCTCCATTGCGAGCTTGTTGGTCCTTACACGGTTTGTCTCGTATTCCTTTTCGAACCCAAAAAAGACAATCATCGTTACGCAGTAAAAGGATATTATCAAGACATAAAGGGTCATATTGAACCAACTCAATAGTGAAAAGTTGCGCCTATTACGAAAAATGAGCACCAGTAGCTGAAACATTAACAAAAGCCCCAGGAATAACATCGCCGAAGAGAAATAGGCAAAGATGGAATACCAGGAAAGCTCGTCTATTCGGAAAGGCTCCAGGACAATATTTGAGTTAATAATCAGCGAACGGAGTGTCAAATGAATATAGAGCACTAAAAGAAGAGTCACTACTACTATGACTCCGGATCGTAAGATCCTCTGACTCTTCCCTGATTGCTTGATACGTTTGACAATTTTGACCCGGGTTATGAATACGGCATATATCAGGAGGGCAACAAATATATTGTTTAGCAAAAAATTGCCCAAAGAGTCAAACAAACGGTTGTCTGCATAATAGATTGGTGAAAATATTTCTCCTGAAAAGTCGTTACGGGCTACCACGATAAATGTCACGACTCTGATTACCAAAAGAAGGAGAGCAGTGATAGTAAATGACAACCAGTTGCGCTTCCTCAGGTGAAACAGGAAGAGAGCCAACACCGCGAAAAAAATCGAAATCCACATTGGAGTGAGATTGGTGCTCCTTACCAATGTCGGACTCTCTGAAACGAGTGAAAACAGCGGCAGACCCTCAATACCATAAACCACACCGGCATCATCGATATTGACACTTACCGGATCAAAGCCGGCACCTATGCGGAGTTTCTCATTTGTGTGGTTTTTCAACCCTTTGTCATCCAGATATTCCGTTTTGACCAGGATACCGGTGATAACTTTGGTTCTATATGAAGGTGAAACGTAGGTGTTGACTATATACCAAGCCGAGCCGAGATTGACATATTGCTCCTCAAGTCCCAAATAGGCCAGCGGCGAACTGGAAAGGTTGGCATTGCTCAGATAGTGCAGGCGGTAGATAAACGAGTAGGCATCTACTTCATCATTGCTTATCGGGAACTGGTTAGCCCAACACTGGAGCGTGTCGGAGACATATTTGTAGATAACCATATCCTCCGGCAGATCACTGAAATCGACCCACTGATCATCCGGTGTATTGATGGCACGATGAGCAAATCGCTCAATCATATACTGCCGGTGGTGCACATGTTTTTGTACCTTACGCACTTCGCGGCGAAGATTATAGGTA
>JAAZMM010000121.1 GCA_012798805.1 Bacteroidales bacterium | reverse complement strand
GGCTGAGGCCATAGTGGAGATGAGGCTCCGCCAGCTCACAGGACTTGAGAGGGGTAAACTCCAGGCTGAGTACGATGAACTCCAGGAACTTATCAAACACCTTGAGGAGATCCTTGCCGATTATTCCCTCCAAATGGATATTATCAAGCAGGAACTCACCACTCTCAAAGAGAAATATGGAGATGAACGCCGCACTGCCATTGAACCTTCTGCTGAAGACTTCAATCCGGAGGATTTTTATCCCAATGAGGATGTGGTCATCACAATTTCCCATATGGGATATATCAAGAGGACTCCTCTCTCCGAATATCGCCTTCAGAATCGCGGTGGTGTCGGAGCAAAGGGAAGTACTACCCGTGAAGAGGATTTCATTGAGCATATCTATGTAGCCAATATGCACAGTACCATGATGTTCTTTACCAAGAACGGCAAGTGTTACTGGTTGAAGGTTTATGATGTGCCGGAAGGTTCCAAGGCTTCAAAAGGACGCGCAATCCAGAATGTTATAAATATTGAGCCGGATGATGCGGTACAGGCCTATATGAATGTGGAAAATCTTGAAGATTCCGATTATATCAATAATAACTATGTGGTTCTTGCTACACGTATGGGTACCATTAAAAAGACTTCGCTCGAGGCCTACTCCCGTCCAAGGGCCAATGGCATCATTGCCATCAATATCCGTGAGGGTGATTCGTTGATTGAGGCACTGCTTACCGATGGGGATAAAGATATCCTTCTGGCAGGTCGTAAAGGTCGCTGTTGTCGTTTCCATGAGTCAACCGTACGTGCTATGGGCCGCACAGCTTCAGGAGTGCGCGGCATCAGGATTGACGATGATGACGAAGTGGTTGGTATGATTTGTGTAGATGGTAGTAGTGAAGCTGAGGCTCAGGAACATATCCTTGTGGTTAGCGAAAATGGTTATGGCAAGCGTTCACTTCTGGAAGAATATCGCAGGACCAACCGTGGAGGCAAAGGTGTCAAAACCATCAACATTACTGAAAAGACAGGTTCTTTGATGGCGATAAAGTCAGTAAAAGACGATGATGATCTGATGATTATCAATAAGTCGGGCATTACCATCAGGGTATCGGTTGCCGATATCAGGGTTGCAGGCAGGGCTACTCAGGGAGTTAAGGTCATCAGTCTTAAGGAGGGTGATAGCATTGCTGCCGTCTGCTCTGCAGAGCAAAGAGAAGAAGAGGATGCGGGGTGCGAGTTGCAGGGTGCAGGGTGCGAGGAGTGATGCGGGGTACGGGTTGCGAGTTACGAGTTGCAGGGTGTGAGTAGTGAGTAGTTTTGAGTTCTGAGTATTGAGTTTTCGAGTTACGAGTTCTGAGTAAAGATAATGAAGAAGGAAAGTAAGAAGCGGACAGTAACAAAGAAAGGATGAATAATGAGGAAAATGCAATTAAAGATTGATCAGATAATAAGATAAGCTAATGGCTAACGGCCAATAGCAAAGAGAAAAGAATAAAAATAAATATCATTTTAATTTTAAAGACTATGAAGAAAGTTTTATTAGCAATGGCACTTGTCCTTACTGTTACTTTTGCGAGTGCTCAGTCCAAAGCGGTAACAGATGCCCAAAAGGCAATTGACAAGGCAGTAGCAACAAGCCTAAATCCCAAAAG
>JAAZMM010000028.1 GCA_012798805.1 Bacteroidales bacterium | reverse complement strand
GTTCGACATGAATTGTCGAAGTGATGTTGAAGCGCTCCTCAATCATTTTCTCAATTGCAGTTGCGACTGAGTGACCCTCTTCAAGTGATAATTCTCCGGGGAGTCTTATGTGAAATGTCATTTCCTGGTGAGTGACATAGTTGTGGAGATGAAAATGATGAAGTTGTAATCCCTCCGGATACATCTCTTCAACGGCCTTGGTAATCTTGGCTATAATCTCATCAGAAGGTTCTTCTCCGAGTATTTTGGTGATGGCCTCCTTGATTATGGTATAAGTGGCGTAGAAGAGCATAAGAGCTATAATGATACCTAATAGGCTATCCATCCACCAGAAGTGTTTAGCGAGCAGGATGCCAATCAGTACTACTACGGAAGAGAGTGCATCACTTCTGTGGTGCCATCCGTCAGCTTTAATGGCTACATTGCCCGTTTTACGGGCAAGGCGGAATGCATATTGTGCCAAGCCCTCTTTAGCCACGACAGAGATAGAGGTTACTACGATGGCAAGTGTGCCAAATGTTACCGCCGTGTGATCTTTGAGTCGCAAAATTGAGTTTTTGAGGAAGTCAAATGCTATAATGGCAAGAATAATACCGATAAATATAGCAGCGATTTGCTCCCAGCGACCATGGCCGAAAGGATGTTCTTTATCCGGTTTTTTATTGGAAAGTCCGGTGGCGGCAATCAATACCACGGAACTTATGGAGTCGGACATAGTGTGCCAGGCATCGGCCACAATAGCCAATGATCCGGTTACAATGCCGGCCCAGTACTTTAGCGCAAACAATAATGTGTTTACTATTACCGAAACCACCCCTTCGGTAATGCCGGCTTTTCTGTTCTGTTCCGAATTTTGAGTGCTAAGCTTCAAGTTAATTAAAGTGCGTTTTGGTTTTTTAGTTCAATAACCTTCATTGAAGTATTAGCCTCATTATTCCATTTAAGGAATACTGCTATTCTTGAGTGTTTTACAGTCTCTTTAGGACCGGAGTGATATACAATTCCAAAATAGGAGTCATAATAGTATCTGGTCACTCCCCCTATATTGACGGTATTGACATCAAATTTATCAAAATTGGGTACCACATTCTTGATATATCCATTGTCTATGGCAAATGATGTAACAGATATTCCGGATGCATTGAGATAAGATGCAAAACTATCGAAATAATTGCTGTAATTGAACAGAGTATCCCTTACCTTGATTTCAAAGAAATAATCCTGATTCTCCACAATACCAGGCACGTAGTAGCCATTTGTTGCATCAAATGTCATCTGTGCGGAGTCGGGATGATTTTTCCTTGGAGCCACTGAGAGAGAGATTGAGGGAATGCCTTGTCTGGCCTTTAACAAAATGACTTTTTTATCATCTGCCATGGTGATAACTACTGAGTGAGCCTCTACTTCGACACTTTTAAAAGGCGATATATATATGCCGACTGTGGCACGAACGGGATTTCCCTCATTATCGAGTATGCATTGCGGCTCTCCATTTCCATAAGTGATAGTAAAATAATAGAAACCGGATGAGTCTTTGACTCCAATTTTAGGCTCCAAATCATTGGGCTGTGCGGTGAGTACCTTACCATCGCTCATAAGCCACTCTTCAGGAGCTGTTTCCCCGATTTTAATAGTCCAGCAATTGGTGCCGGTATCGGGGTTATATTTAATGCCTAGAAGAATTTTTTCGGTAAAATTGCGACCGCTGTAGATCTCATACACCCTGCCACCCCAGAGCTTAATGGAGTATCCTGCCGGCTCTCCATCCTGAGTGAGTTCGGTTACGGACTCTACCAGAAGCGTGGTATCTATGGTGTTGAAGATATTCATACAGGTGCTGATGTTGGTATTGATATCCTCACAGAACTCATTTAACTCATCAACACCTTTTTGTGTTGGAATCTTGAAAGAGGTGCCGTTAGAAAGGGTAAATGTGACATAATAGGGGTCTGAGTAGTCGATATCCTTGAAAACAGAGTTGCCTTCTTCGCCGGTAGCTTCACTGAGTCTTTGCCAGGAGCTGCCATCATCATAGGAAACCCACCAATAGTTGTTCTCTATTTTGAGTTTGGGAATGGTACCGGTCGCCCTTATTCTCTGTCCGAATGAGTTAGTCATCCAGGTAGGGCTGGATGTACCGGTTTGAATTGTCCAGTAATAATAGCCGTTTGTCGTATTTTGCTGGATGCCGATAACCGGGGTTGTACCATCGTGTCCGTTGTAAACATTGACATAGTATCCACTTGTAAAGCTTATAGCATAACCGACAACCACACCATTTTCTTTGATCTCGCTGATGCCGCTGATGTGGTCATTCTGTTCTAGAGCTTTGACGGTGTTATAGAGGGTATTGATAGAGACGTTGGTACTATGTACCATATTCTCAGCCGTAGTAACACGATCCAGAAGATCCAGGATCTTATTTGAAAGGTCTTTGGTACAACTGCTGCCTACAAGCGGTGTGACGGCAAGTAAAAAATATATAATAATATTGTGTATAGTCCTTTTCATCATTAAGCCCCGTATTTAATAGTGATTATGATGTTTTTCAGAGAACCCAGCCCATCTGAAATGAGAAGCACGAGCTCACTCGTCATGCCTTGGGTAAATGTTGCGGGTGAATAGATTGTCAGGGTGCCGGTATTTACCGACGATTTGATGACCCTGGCGTAAAACCCATCTTGAGCAATAGGAAGGAGATCCATATCGTTGCTGCCTCCGGTGATGGTATATGTGAGATTTAGAGTTGCCGAAGCACCCATTGTACAGGTGGTTTGTATATCAATCGTCAGGGGGACATACCTCGGTATCAGAACTTTTTGGTCGCCCATTGTAAGCTCTATGTAGTTTGCATCAATATTGGTTATTGCTGTAATTATTATATTTACTTCAGGTATTGCAGCGGGTACTTTTTCCTGTTCATCGTTCAGTAACCAGTCGTAAGTAGTGCCTGAGTCGTATGATATAGTCCAGTAGTAAACTCCGTTATAATGCTTTTTTAGTCCTACCATTGGCATAGTACCCTCCCGGGGAGTAACTCTTACTTTTTTGCCACCGAGAAGAATCCAGCGTGCCGTCTGGTCGCTTTCATATTTGATGGTCCAATAGAAATTACTATCTGCCGGATTTGCAATATCTTGTGCTGCTCCAATGGTCGGTAGGGTCGTAGCGACTCCGTTGTAGAATGTCATTACAGTGCTGTCGGAGAGGAACAGCTTGTATCCGATAGTATCTCTTTTTTCAATAATGGGTTTGATGTTTTTGGCATATACACCTTGATTTACAAGACTTATCAGTTCTTCCAGAGATGCAAGGTTGGAGTTGGTCCTGTTGACGGCTTCATTTAATGTGTCATAAGTTTCAAGGGTAGGAATAGAGATATTTGAGCCGTCAAGGAAATTAAATTGCACATAACCATCATTTTCGGTAACATTTCTTATGAATGACGTGCCCGCATCTCCTGTCGCCTTTCCGAGGTTGTGCCAGATCACACCTTTGTCATAACTTACCATCCAGTAGCCATTCTCGATTTTTATTTTCGGGGTAACCGCAACGGCTGGTATTTTCTGTCCGACATTATTTGTGACATATTCCTCATGCCCCACCCCATAGGATACTACCCAGTAAAATATGCCGTCCTCAGCTTTTTTAACGCCGATAACAGGGGTCTGTGCATCTTTGCCGTTGTAGATAGTAATGCTGGGACTATTGGTGAAGGATATTGTGTAACCAATTACTTCATAGTTGTTATAAATACGTGTGATTTTGGAAACAAAATCGTAACTATTGAGTCTGTTTACAAGGGTTTGCAGAGTGCTTACGTTCTCATTCATCAGCTGAAGGTTATCCTCCATAGCTTTAATTCGCCTGCTGATATGACCAAGCTCATTTTCGATCTGGTTGAAACATCCTGTGAGAGATAAAACCAGTACGATTGCTGTTATAATTGATGATAGTCTCTGTTTCATACTCTACAATTTGTTTACGGTGATGGTTTTAACAGAGCTCCTTTGGCTATTCTTCACAGTGAAGACAGCCATTATCTGGCCCTGAGCGGGAGTAAAGTCTCCGGGTGATTCGATTGTAACGACCCCCAGCGAATCTGAGAGGTAGGCCTTAAATCCACCCTGTGTAATGAATGCCGCTTTAACATCAGCATAGTCGGCACCATACACCGTGTATTCGAGATTCTTTACCGAATTTACCCCCATCGAAATGGTGGTGGGGATTGAGATGGAAAACTTTTTGGGCAAACGGTATCGCTGGACATCCCAGGTTGTGAAAGTCACGAAGTCAGGGTCAGAAACAACCACTCTTCTGAAAATGGAAGAAGTTCGGTTTTGGAAGAGCACGGGAGCTTCAATCGTAGTGATGGTCCCTTCTGCGTACTCGATGGTCCAGTAAAAGCGCCCGTTGTTATCCACTTCCAGATTTACTTTCGGGGGTGCTAAAGTGTCGCCAATACTCCGTATCCGATTGCCGGAGGTGTCGCGCAACCACTCTGCTTCCTCTCCTATTTGCTGAAAAGTCCAGTAGGATATTCCCGTAAGGGTATCGAGTACTGACATTATTTTAGGAACATTGCTGCTCTGCCAGTCATAAACCCTGAAATTTTCCCTATTGGAAAGTTCGCAATAGGTGCCCACGCACTCGCCATTCTCTATAATCTCCTCTACCTTGTTGATATAGACAACTTTAGAGGCTATTGAGCGGATCAGGATTTCCTGAGCAATTGTGTTGCTGTTTATTCTTGCCGCCTCGGTCCTGAGCTCCAGATAGCGATCATAAAGAGGGATTTTAAATTCTGTGCCGCCAGCGAGTGTAATTGATACATAATTGCCGGCAATTACGATGTTTTTGAACATTGAGTCGCCGTGCTCTCCGGTAGCCTGCCCCAGGTCAGTCCAGGTAGTGCCTCCGTCATAAGAGATTATCCATCTCTCATTTTTAACTTTCACAAAAGGGGCAATGCCCATTGCAAGTACTTTTTGGCCGTATTCGTCGGTAATCCAGCCTACTTTACCATTGTCATACTGTATGTTCCAGTAATAATTGCCGTCAGTATCTTTGGCCGTCCCGATTAGAGGGACTTTGCCATTTGTACCGTGATAGATGGTTATAGGGCCTGTCTTGACAAAATTAATCTTGTAGCCCACTTCTTTGCCATTCTGAGTGATAGATGTCACGCCGGAGATCATATCCTTATCCTGAATAGAGGAGACAATCACCTGTAGAGACCTGACGTTTGTATTCATCTCGTTACAGAGCTGCTCTATCTTATCAAGCCTCTGTTCAAGTTCCTCAATGTCCTCCAAATACTTATCAATGCACCCTGATGTGAACAGGAGTGACACCGATAGTACTAAGGCGATTGATAATCTTTTCATATCTGTCAAATTTCAGTTAACGGATTAAAAGAGGAAGCCTGTATTTATATAAAAGGCACCCTTACTATTATCTTGTGCATCAAATGCCTTGCCATACTCGAAGGCAACGATGAAATTTCTATTCATTATAAACCTAATTCCGCCTCCGGCGCTTAGGTGGAACCTCTCTTTTTTTCCCGAAAGATAACGAAAATAGAACTGAGTCTCGTCAGGGTTTTGTGGAGCATCATATATAACCGGTTCTAGTGCGCTAAGGTCAAATCCCTTGAAAACCCTTGCTCCGTCGAAGAATCCGCTCAATGCAAATGCTATATTTTGTTTCCAGAGTTGGAAACTTACAAACCTCCAGCGCAATTCGGTATTGAAATATCCAATCCGGGTTCCCTGGATACGTCCTCTCATCAGGCCTCGTACTGTACGATAACCACCAAATCCCTCCTTGTCATATCCGGGGCCGAGGTATATGTCGTAAGGAAGCACATAGAAAGCAGGATCCTTGCCGAGGAAGCCCTGATAGTTAAGTCTGAATGCGAAAACAAGTTTGTCCTTTGCAATTGGCACATAGTGTCTGAACATGAGGTTGTACTTGGTGTACCCTACTGAAGTACCCAAAAACTTTGGAGCGTAAACAAGGTTGGCCTCTGCCCAGATGCCTTTGGAAGGTGCTGCTTCAAAGTCACGCGAATCATACATCAACCCCACTCTGATGGCACTTGAAATACCGCCATCAGCTTGCTCTTCGGGTATAACGCCCCTATTTTTATAAACTTCAAACAGTGTAGTAGGAAGGGTATAATTCTCACCTTCAAAAGCTCCTGTTTTGAAATGGCTGAAATGATATCCTGCTTTCCAGTAGAGATTGCCCTTGAGTAGTCCGGTAAAGTCAACCTTGAATGTAATCACCCTGCGGTCCATGCGGTAGAATCCGGTCTCTAATGAGCTGTCATAAAAAGACTCATAACCATTGAAACCATAGAAATCGAGAGCTTTGTCCCTTGTCATCTGGAGTGCGGAAGAAAGGCGTACTCCGGGAATCAATGTGCGGTTGTCGTATGATATCGTGTAGAGTTGAGAACCCTTGGTAAATCTTGAAATTTCAAAATACCACTGAGATTTGGGTATCGGATACCATGATCCGTCACCGAAATTGTAGATATTGAGCAAGGCCCCATATTGTAATCCTTTATCGTTATCAAAGGCAATGATTGGCAGCGGTCCAAACGAAAGTCCGGTCTTGATGATATCTCCTTTTGCCAGCTCATTTGCTTCGGAACTCTTGACAGTGGTATCAGGCGGAGCCACCAGGACCAAAGGTTCCGGCTTTTTTTCGCCATAGGGAGTTGTGCGCAAAGTATCTTGAATCCGACCGGTACGGAGTGTATCTATAGTCTGACTATGTAACAAAGCGGGGAAAAGGATTCCCGCTATTAGCAGAATTATGTAAAATCGTTTCATAATAATTCAGTATCAGATATTTTTCAATTCATTTTTAAGTTCCTTGTAATCATTTCTCAACCTGCGGTTGAAAACAATTCTCCAGTAGGAGGCCAATACACGCACAAACTCGAAAAAATCATATACGAAGAAGGGCGCAGGCAACAATATGATAGCACCGGCCAGAGCCCACTTCCAGCAGGGAACGAAACAGAAGAGTAGTACGACCTCAATCAGGTATAATAGAGTCCAGAGCACAAGAGTGACTACGCAGCGTACTGAGTTGTGAAAAGCGCGATCCTCGAACTTGGAACAGAGCACTTCAGATAACGCCCAGACGGGCAGAGATGCAGCTCCCATAATCAGGAAAAGGGGAATACCCGGTATTAGGGCCAGGGTGCCCAGGATTGCTGCAAGCAGCGGGCGCTTACGGTGTATTGCATTGATGCTTATTCGGGATTTCAAACGGCGCTCTCTGAGCTCGTCTGCCCTATCCAGAAGAGTGGAGGCCTTTTGAGGGTCATTTTCTCTAAATCGATTGATACGGCTAATGATATCCTTATTGGCCTTGAAGCGCTCCTTGATGCGAAGCTTGGGTACTTGTCCACTATGGAGCTTTGCAAGCTCCCAAACTGCTTCATATTGCTCATCATTATCATCGATATAGACTATCAACTCTTGCAGTCGCTCTTTTATCTGCTGGCGAATACCCTCCATTATGTAGCGCTCCGAAATACCCTCCCGTTGTTGTGAGGCGATATATTCGGATACATTAAAGGGCTCACCGACGTTTGCCATTGCAGTAGATCTGAACCTATAATAGTCGCCGTATTCTACACCAAAGGGTACGATATAGACCGGGTTGTCGTCGCCCATAGCTTCATATGCACCACAGGCGATCCTTGCTACACCCTTGCCTATCGGCAGCAGGCTGTGCATAGGACGGTGGGTTCCTTCGGGGAGGATACAGAAGGCAACATTGTTTTCCAGCACCTCTATGGCGATATTTATTGTATCTCCGACTGCCGTTACCGATCTGATACCATCCCTTATTCGGTTGATAGGGAGCATCTTAAAGAAGGTGAGAAGTTTCCGGAGTGCAGGTTTTTTAAACACATCAGCTCTGGCCACAAAAACTTTTCTATCCCTGTTTACAGCCAATACCAGCAGAGGATCCATCTGTGCATCACAGTGATTGGGAGTAAAAATGACTGCTGCGTTTTTTGGAATACGCTCTCTGTTGCAGAAAATAATCTTCTGATAAGAGGCCTTAATATATGCATCTACCGGATATCTGAGTAGAGAGTACCAGAAATCCTTGTCATAGATTTTCTTATTTTTTCTCGATTTACACATTGACTTTTTGTGCTCTTGCGAGGCGCCTTTTTGTAGAATAATTGAATAATGCGGAAACTGTCAATCCGGAGATTATGTGCCAGATACCCCACCAGGCGGTGATGAATAGCATTCCTCCATTCATAAGATCGGGAGGGAAAATCTTCGGATTGAATAACAGCACCAGCCCCAGTCCGGAATTCTGAATACCGGTTTCGATAGTAAGAGTACGACGATCTTCTCGAGAAGTCTTGAACATGGTGCCGACACCGTAACCGATACTTAGTGCCAGTGCATTGTGAATCAATACTATGAAGAAAATGTACCAGATGTACTGGAGAAAGAGCTGCAAGTTATTTCCAAATGCGAGGACTACCATCAATATAAAAAATAGGATGGAAAACACCTGCATCGGCTTTTTCAGCTTCTCAGACACTTTGGGAAGGAACTTATTGGTCAAAAGACCGAGTATCAAGGGTATGCCGAGCAGGATGAATACCGTAATCATTACATCCGAAATGGGCACTTCGAGAGGTTGCAGGGCCCCTGCTGCCTGCTTGTTGAGATATCTTACATAAAGTCCACCCCATAGCGCAAAGTTGCCGGGAGTGGTAAGTGGTGCAAGAGAGGTGCTGATGGCCGTCAGCGAGATTGAAAGCTCGGCGTTAGCTTTTGACAGCTGTGACATGAAGTTGGAAATGTTGCCTCCCGGGCAGGCGGCCACCAGTATCATGCCCATAGCTACCATTGGTGTAATGTGATTGTTGAACAGAAGTACGAGCAGAAATGTAAATGCAGGTAACAGTACTATCTGACAAATGGCTCCCAGAATCACCGATTTGGGCTTTTTGAAAACCTCTTTAAACATTGAAGGCTTGATGCCAAGCGCTACACCGTACATTACAAATGCGAGTACGATATTGATCATATCCATTCCCGCTTTGGAAAAATTAATCTTGACCGGGTCAAGATTTAATAGCTGTTCATACATACCCTTCGCAGTTAAATAAAATGCAAGTTAGTAAAAAATGGATAATAATCGTTATTTTTGCACAGCAAAACCTTTATTCGGATGTCCTACACCATAATGTTCTATAACCTCGAGAATCTGTACGACACTTTCGACGATCCAAATAAACAGGACGAAGAATTTACCCCTTCCAGCCCCAAAAGATGGACAACGCAGAAGTATCAGAAGAAGCTTGAGAATCTTGCAGAAGTTATTTCGACAGTCTCCAATGCGCACGGAGGATTTCCTGTGGTTATAGGTGTCTCCGAAGTGGAAAACATGGCGGTTATGCAGGATCTGGCTGACCAGAGACGTATTCGCACCGCCCGATACAGATGTGTACATTATGAGTCAAATGACATTCGCGGTGTAGATGTTGGGCTTTTTTACCGTCCTGACAAGTTTAAGATTGAGGATAGCTGCCCTGTGAAGCTGGTGTTGAGGAGTGGTCGTGAATATGTTGGCCGTGATATACTTTGTGTCTGGGGTAAGATTGATGGAGAGATGTTTTGTTTTTATGTTTGTCATCTCCTTTCGAGGAGGACTGGTGTTAAAAACTCTGCAGGTTTTAGACGTGCCGGTACGGAAACGATTTACAACCACGCATTAGAGATGCGTGAAAAGTATCCGGGTATCAAGATTGTGGTGATGGGCGATATGAACGACTCGCCTTCCGACGAATCCCTGGCGCTGCTGCTCAGAGCAAAGAAAAAGATCTCTCAGGTAGGTGAGGATGATTATTTCAATCCATTTTGGGTTTTACATGACGATGGATTTGGTACCAGCGTCCATAATCATCGCTGGACTCTCTTCGACAACATTATCGTCAGTCCCAACTTGCTCGAGACCTTTCCCGACTCTTCGGGCCTGAAACTTGTTAAGATGGATAAGAAGTATTATGGTGAAATTTTCAAGCGCAAATTTATGCTACAGAAAGGATGGCCAAAACGAAGTTATAATGGCAACAGCTTTCAGAACGGATACAGTGATCATCTCCCCGTACTGATCAAACTTGATAAAATAAACTCAAAAAACAATAACAATATCAATAACAATAATGAGCGAAATAAGAGACATAAATCTTTGGGAGAGCGGCAAACGCAAGATTGACTGGGTGAAGCAACATATGCCCATACTTAGCTCCATTGAAAAAGATTTTATTGAAGAAAAGCCCTTTCAAGGGATTAAAATAGCACTTTCAGTCCACCTCGAGGCTAAAACCGCCTATCTCTGTCTGGTTTTGGCAGGCGGTGGTGCGGAAATGTATGTCACGGGCAGCAATACCCTTTCGACACAGGATGATGTGGCAGCTGCGCTTGCAAAAGAGGGACTTAATGTTTTTGGATGGCATAATGCTTCTGAAGAGGAATATGAGCGTCACCTTTGCAGTGTGTTGGAGTGCGGTCCCAACATCATAATTGATGATGGGGGCGATTTGACACACCTGATGCATACCAAGTATGCCCACTTGATTGACAATGTGATCGGAGGTTGTGAGGAGACCACTACCGGTATCAATCGTCTGATAAGGATGGCTCAGACCGACACCCTCAAATATCCGATGGTGATGGTTAATAATGCTAATTGCAAATATCTTTTCGACAACAGATATGGTACCGGCCAATCCGTTTGGGATGGTATCAACACTACGACCAATCTAATAGTTGCCGGTAAAAATGTAGTGGTGGCAGGCTACGGGTGGTGCGGTAAAGGTGTTGCAATGCGCGCAAAGGGACTTGGAGCTTCGGTCATCGTCACAGAGGTGGAGCCGGTAAAGGCTCTGGAAGCGGTAATGGATGGATTTAAGGTTATGAAAATGGAGGATGCAGCTCCCATTGGCGACCTTTTCATCACAGTCACCGGTTGTAAGGATGTTATTACAACTTCTCATTTCGAGAAGATGAAAGATGGTGCAGTCTGTTGCAATGCAGGCCATTTTGATTGCGAGGTTTCGGTTACGGAGCTTGCCGGGATGGCTGTGGAGAGTTTTGAGGCCCGTAATAATATCATCGGTTACAAGTTGGCGGACGGTCGCCGTATCTATGTGATAGCTGAGGGGAAATTGGTCAATCTGGCTGCGGGAGATGGACATCCGGCAGAGATTATGGATATGAGTTTTGCCATTCAGGCGCTCAGCGCAAGGTATCTGGTAAAGAGTCGCGGTAAATTGCCTGCCTCCATCGTGATAGTTCCTGAAGAAATTGATAACTACGTAGCAGTCAAGAAGCTTAAGAGCATGGGAGTTGAGATAGATGTGCTTTCAGCTGAGCAGAAAGCCTATCTTGGTTTATGAGATGGAGAAAGAATATGGAGCAGAGAAAGTATAAGCATTTGATTTTTGATATAGACGGCACGTTGCTCGATACCGAAAAGACCGGTGTCCTCTCTTTGCAGAAAACTGTTAAAGAGTTGATGGGCAAGGATATGAGCTACGATGAGCTCTATCCCTATTTTGGGATTCCAACTGCTGTGGTGGTGGAACAAATGGATTTTGAGGATAAGGAATTGGCAACTCATCTCTGGGAGAAATATTTCCGGGAATTGATGTACCTGATCGTTCCCTTTGAGGGTGTCCCCGAAATGCTTCCGCGCCTTCGCGAAATGGGATTCATTCTTGGTCTTGTGACTTCCAGAAATAGATTTGAGTTCGATTTTGATTCCAATTTGTCGAAATGGAAAGATCTTTTCGATACAACTATTACTAGTGATGACTCAGAACGCCACAAACCATTTCCGGATCCGCTTTTAACCTATATCTCTCAATCGGGTGCGGTGGCTAAGGAGTGCATTTATTTCGGAGACACGGAGCATGACTTCGAATGCGCCAAGGGGGCAGGAATTGATTTTGCCCTTGCTGATTGGCGCAACCGCGGTTTTCAAGGCATCCCGGCTAAGTATCGCTTTTCTAGCGTAGAGGAGATTGTGGCTATTAGCCGTTAGCCGTTTGCCGTTAGTTGTTTTTTTGTTTTTGTGGCTTTCCGGTCGGTGTTTTCTTAAAAAGAAAAAACGATAGTTGTTTGTTTATTTGAAATAAAAACATAATTTTGCTTTTCGATATATTATAACCATGGAAAATATGGGGTTATGATTAAACAAAAAGCGCAACATGAATATGACTAAGTTCTTGACTTTGGAACAAATGGATTTTCTAAAGTATTTGGAAGAGGAGGAAATTCAAATTTTCTCATTGGAGGATGCAAGGAAGTTCGATTTTGGAGGAAAGTTCACAAATGGATTGTTGGAAAATCTTACCAGGAAAGAGTTTCTCGTTCGAATTGAAAGAGGAAAATATTGTCGTGCCAATTTCCGTGACGAAAATGTAATTGGAACCTTTTTAGCTCAAAATGGCGCTGTGGCCTACTGGTCTGCTTTGAATTTACATGGGTTAACCGAACAATTCTCGAACAAGGTTTTTATACAAACCACGAAATTAAAAAAGGATGTTGAGTTTGCAGGAGTCAAATATCAATTTGTTAAAATATTACCCCAAAAAAGGATCGGAATTACTTTTAATGGTTATGGAAACTACAAGTACCCTATTACAGATGTAGAAAAAACCATAGTGGATTGCTTTGATTTGCCGCAGTATAGCGGCGGATTTGCAGAACTGATACGTGCATTTTATAATGCAAATTTGAATGCTGATAAATTGATTGAATATAGTATGGCTGTAAGTAACGTTGCTGCCGTAAAGAGAATGGGCTTTTTGGCAGAATTGTTCGAGAAAAAGCACTTGAATGGTTTTATCTCGTTTGCAAAATCAAAGGTAAATCGTAGCTATACGTTATTTGATACATTTGGTATAAAGAGGGGAGAAATAAGCAGCGATTGGCGCTTAAGACTGAATGTGTCTAAAGCTGACATTATGCAAATTGTTCAACATCAATATTGATATGATTACGAAGAAAGAGGTAAATAGTTTGGCTTTAAAGCATAAGGTTCGTACATCCACTATAGACAAAGATTGGGTTTTAGGGCATTTTATTGATGGAATTTTTTCTATTCCTGAATGTAGGGATGCTTTGATTTTCAAGGGAGGAACTTGTCTGAAAAAATGTCGTTTTCCTAATTATCGTTTTTCAGAAGATCTTGATTTTACAGCGACAGATGAAAACTTTGTATTTGACTTGAAAATGCTCAAACAGGTAGTATCGTTGATAACTGAAAGAACAGGAATACCTACCTATATCCAATCACTTGAAAACCTGATGTTTAATGACCAATTAGCAGGATTTTCTGCAAAAGTAAGTTATTGGGGAGCAGAACATGGTAAAAACAAACAACTACCCGCTCCGGAGCGTTGGTTGACCAGTATAAAGATTGAGGTAATATTATATGAAAAAATGGTGTTCGAGCCAGAATTTGCGACAGTTATCCATAATTTTAGCGATAAGCTAACTGAAAACGCACAAAACATCCCGATATATAGTATTCACGAAGTATTATCTGAAAAAATCAGGGCTCTCATACAACGTTCATATAGTGCGCCGAGAGATTATTTTGATATTTGGTATCTGAGTCAAAATGCCAATAATATTGATTGGAAAGAAGTTGTAAGAGGATTTTACGAAAAAATCAGATATAAAAATTTATCATTTTCAGGAACTGATGAATTAATTAACGCTGCAAATGACAATATTTTGAAATCAGCTTGGAAAAACAGCTTAGAGCATCAGGTGGAGTCAGGAACACTCCCACGATATGAAACAGTTAGGGATTATTTAAAAGTCTTATTCAGTACGATATTTGTCTAAACATAGCACAAATAAGAGATGCTCCTCTAAAAGTGCCGTTAGCCGTTTTCTTTGTTTTTGTGGTGTTTTAATCGGTGTTTTTGCGGTAGTCTTTGATGTTTTTACCCGTTTTTATTTCTTTATTGACGAAAACCTCAAAATATTTGGTTTTTCGTCAATAAACCTATACGAATCTCAGAAGTTCCGCGCACCCCGCACCCCGCAACATGCAACTCGCAACACGTATCCCGCATCCCCTATTTACTTACCATTATATCCAAAATCATATCGTCAGTTGCCTGCATACCGACAGATCCGATACGTCCGAGATTGGCGATAGTCTTTTCTATATCTTCTTCAATAATACCATCGTTGGAGGATATTGAGATACCGTCAAGCGCGAGCACTGCAGATTGTAGCGCACAAGCCACTCCTGAGGCCACTTTAAGGGCGCAACCCACCTTGGCTCCATCGCATACCATACCGGTAATGTTGCCTATCATATTTTTTATAGCAGCACAGATCTGCTCGTAACCTCCATTGCGCATATAGACAATGCCGCTTGCTGAGCCAGTAGAGGCAATAACGCATCCACACAGGGCTGAGAGTTTTCCCAGATGTCCCTTGATGTGAATAGCCACCAGGTGACTTATGACCAGTGCTCTTGCCAATTCTTCACGACTGGCACCGATTTTTTCTGCTATGGCAATAACCGGGACTGTGGCCGTAATACCCTGATTACCACTACCGGAGTTGCTCATGGCCGGAAGAGCACAGCCCGCCATCCTCGCATCAGAGGCTGCTGCTGTATAAGCCATCGCGTAGGTGAGATGATTGTCTCCAAAAACAGAGCGGTTTTCCGGTGCCAGAAGCCTCCTGCCTACCTGAAGTCCGTATTCCTTGCAAAGCCCTTCATTTACGAGAGCCTTATTGAGAGTGACGGAATCCATAATAAATTCCAGCTCCTCAAATGGGGTATGGGTGGCAAAATCGAGTATTTGTTCAATAGTGATTTTTCTTGCAAAATCAGGTTCAATCAAGTTGCCTGTGGAGTTATCATTACCGCTTTTTTCGATAGAACTGATGATCTTACCGTCTATTTCTTCACACACGATGGAGTCGTGACTGCCGCTTATGATAGCAAGTGCTTTGTGACTCTCTTTGCCACGGGAAGAACGGGCTTCTGCGGAGACATAGAGCTTCTCCCCGGTCTCTGCAAGTGAAATTGTTACGCATCCTGCAGATACCATTTCCCGTGCCCGGGCAAGGCTCTCTTCATCCACCTCTTTGAGTACTTCAAGGCAATATGCTGAATTGCCGCAAGTGCATCCCAATGCTGCTGCTATGTGAAGTCCTACCATACCATTGGTTCCGGGGATTCCCACGCCCATACCATTTTTAAGGATATTTCCGCTAACTTTGACATCTATATGGTCAGGTTCCTGAGAAATACTCCTCAGAAGCTCGCAACTGCGGGCCACCGCTAGGGCCACCGCTATGGGCTCCGTACATCCCAGAGCCGGCTTAACTTCCTGCTTAAGTAGTGCTATAAATTTGTTCTTCATATTCTTAGGTAAAAAGGGGCGACCTTATTGCCACCCCTTCGGATATAGTGTTTAAGATTAAAGACCTCTAACTCTCCTCTTGTACTCGCTTATACATGCATCAAGACGCTCTTGAGCCGTGGTATCGCCGGGCACGTTGTGAGAGGGGTGAATAAAGAGCTTTTCACCGCGATCCGCAAGAATCTCGGCAACGGTACAGATGGTCATCCATACTGTTGTAACGAATGCAACTGTGGAGATGGGACCAATCTTATCCCGGTGGTTTTTGAGATCAACCGATGCATCGATGAGAGGGCAGCAGGTGTCCACCACATAGTCGGCGATCTGGAAGAGGTTTTTGCCGCCGGAATGACGGGGAATCTTGTTGCCTGTCTGCTCAGCCGAGCCAAATGCAATGACCTTCATTCCGAGCCTCTTTGCCTCAAGGGCCACGTCTATATTAACTGCGTTGATGCCGGTATGTGAGAAGAGCCAGAGGACATCCTTTTCATCGAAATTCCAGCCCTTCATAATGGCCTTACCATAGCCTTCGGTCCTTTCGAGGAAGAGGAATTGGTCAATACCCATCTCACCGGTGATATGGGTGAAAAATGTAAGGGGAAGCTCGCACAGGGGATGAAATCCTACAAAGCCGCCGATGCGGGGATACATCTCCTCTATCGGGAGAGTGGCGTGACCACAACCAAAGGTGTGGACCCAGCGACCTGCCTGGATGGTGTCTGCCATTACTTCTGCAACCTTGCGGATGTTGTCCATCTGGGTTGCTTCAATTTTGTTCATAACGCCCTGAGCGTTCTTTAACCATTGATTTGCTAACATATATTTTTTATTTGATTAATTGTTTTCTCTCTTAGCCATACGTTTGTCGCGTTTGCGTTTCTCTCTGCCGCGGGCGGACTTGAGGTAGCGCTTCCACTGATCGTCGTCGAAAATCTTTTCATACTCTTTATCAATGGCGTCGAGCCATTTGTCATAAGTAATCATATATATTTCGCGGTTAGTGGCCCCCGAACGCTGGATGGCGCTCATTTCCTCATTCATTTTCGGCATCATATCTTGCAGCATGGAATCTATTAGAAAGACCTGGCGAAAATCAAGATCGAATTCTTTCATAAGGTTGTCTGCCTCCTTAGCGGCAATTTCCTCAAAGTTTGGTGGATTTTGACCTCCCTGAGGATCTTGTGCATACAAAAGAGTGCCGTAAAGCAGGGCAAGTGTCATCGTCAACAAAAATTTGGAGTATCTCATGATATGAAAGTTATTAGGATGCAAATATACAACAAAGAAACGGAAATGATAGATATTGGCTTTCGGAAAAAATATCCTTGAATCCTCCCGATAATAAGTTTTTTATTATATTCGTGAAATTATTAACAAAAAATTGAAAATAATGAAGAGAATATTCAAAATCGTAACCTGCCTGACGCTGGGTTTGTGGCTGGGGCAGGTGGAAGCCAACGCATGTACCAATGTTATTGTGACCAAAGGGGCCTCAAAAGATGGCTCTTGTATGGTGACTTATTCCGCTGACTCCCACCAGCTCTATGGTGAACTTTATTACGTGCCTGCCGCTACGTGGCCTAAAGGATCGAAAATGGAGATCTACGAGTGGGATTCGGGCAAATACCTTGGCCGTATAGATCAGGTTGAGCGCACATTCCAGACTGTGGGTAATATGAACGAACATCAGCTGATTATTGCAGAGACCACCTTTGGGGGCCGTCGCGAATTGGCCAATCCTCACGGGGTTATGGATTATGGTTCCCTCATTTATATTACTCTCCAGAGAGCACGCACCGCACGTGAGGCAATCAAGGTGATTGATGAATTTCTCCAGACATATGGATTTCCTTCGGGCGGAGAATCATTTTCCATTGCGGATAAAGATGAATGCTGGATAATGGAGATTGTGGGAAAGGGAGAGGAGCTAGGAGCTGTGTGGGTAGCTATCAGGATTCCCGATGGTTATATCAGCGCACATGCCAACCAGAGCCGCATCCACAAATTCCCTCTTGATGATCCCGAAAATTGTCTCTATACTCCCGATGTAATCTCCTTTGCGCGCTCAAAGGGTTACTTTACCGGAAAAGATGAGGATTTCAGCTTCTGTGATGCTTACGCACCTGCGAACTGGGGAGCTCTCAGAGGTTGTGAAGCAAGAGTATGGGCTGCATTCAATATCCTCGGCAAAGGGACATTCGATGCAGACAAGTATCTCGATTTTGCCATGGGTACAAATCCTGACAATAAAATGCCGCTCTATATTAAACCCACGGAAAAAGTTGGAGTAAAAGAGCTCGCCGATGTGATGAGAGATCATTTTGAGGACACTCCGATGGATTTTAGATATGATGTGGGTGCAGGACCCCACGAGATTCCCTACAGATGGCGCCCGATGGGCTTTGAGGTGGATGGAGAGACCTATCGCTATGAGCGCTCCATTGCTACACAGCAGACGGGATTTTGGTTTGTAGCACAATCCCGAGGCTGGCTTCCGGACGAGATCGGAGGCGTGCTTTGGTTTGGAGTGGATGATGCAGCGACCTCAGTTCTGACTCCTATCTACACTTCGATTACCGAGGTTCCCGAGTGTTTCAGAGTGGGCAACGGAGGTATGACAACCTATTCGCCAACATCTGCATTTTGGCTCTTCAACAAAGTAACTCATTTTGCATATCTATTCTATAACAGGGTAGAGCCTGTTCTAAGAGCAGAAATTGATGCGTTTGAACTCGGTAGTCTGGAACTCGTCAAAGAGGCTGATGCCAAAGCTCTCAAGATGCTGCAGGCACGAAACAGGAATCAGGCAATCGCCTATCTCACAGAATTCTCTGCTAAGCGATCGGAGCAACTTTTCAACAGATGGTTGGAGCTGGAGGAGTTTCTGCTTGTCAAATTTATTGATGGCAATATCAAGCAGCAAAATGAGGATGGTACATTTAAGGATAATGGCAGCAATAAGGGCATTCCTGCACGTCCTATCAATGACATTCCCCGCGAGCGCTGGCTGCGCGCCATTGTGAAAGATCACGGTGAGGTTATGAAGGTTAAAAGGAAATAAAAATACTTTATGAAACAAAAGATAATTTCATTATTTGCTCTCGGCCTCATTTTGGCCATGGGCTACAATGTTGGGCTCTCAGCTCAGGGTAAAAACGATGCCGGAGCCCCTGCACTCAGCGCTATTAAGATGGAGGATATCAAGCGGGATTTGACCGAATTTTGCGATGATCATTTCCGCGGACGTAAAGCAGGTACGATAGATGAGCTGCGCGGTGCTGCCTGGATGGCAGAACGTATGCGTGAAACAGGAATGCAACCCGCAGGTGAAGATGGGACTTTTATGCAATTTTTCAATCTTTCCCGAAAAGTTGTAATGCCTACAACCCGTATTGCCATTGATGGCCGGGAATTTAAAGTCTGGTCGGATATACTTCTTATAGGTCAAGCTCGCAACAATCTTGACGTTCCTACGGTTTATATCGGAAAAGCCACTCCCGAAGAGGTTAAGGAGTTGGATTTGAAAGGCAAAGCAGTTATAATGGAAACCGATTATCCGGGTACGAATGAAAGAGGATATTTCCTCTATTACCATCGCTATTCGGGTGAGGTTTTGGCTCCTTACAATAAGCTGTTCCGTGAAAAAGGTGTTGCAGCTGTTATTTTGGTTGCCAATGAGTATCTTGAGTCAATTTGGAATAATATATCTTATGCGAGACGCAGCGGCTCTACCAGTTTGACAGGGCCGCGAGATAGGGTGGCAGAGGGCGGAATGCCGGTTTTCTGGGTTCATTCTTCTGAAAGAGAGGCAATGAGAAATGTGAAGGGAAATTTAGTGGCTGATATACGCGTTGAACAGCATCTCTTCCCGTCAGTCAATCTGGTTGGAAAAATTGAGGGCACTGACCCTGAATTGAAGAATGAATATGTTGTAGTGAGCGGCCATCACGACTATTTAGGCATTCAGGCACCTATCAGAAATGATTCTATTTGCAATGGAGCAGACGACAATGGCAGTGCCTGTATGGCGGTATTGACGTTAGCGCGTGCTTTTAAAGAGAAACCCGCCAAACGCTCGATTCTTTTCATAATACATGGAGCCGAAGAGATGAGTATGCTTGGTTCTCGCTGGTTCGCATGGAATCCGACAGTTCCTTTTGAAAGTATGGTAGCAGTATTAAATGCCGACTTGATAGCAAACAATCATCCCGACTCTGCTGCTGTTTTGGGTTGTTCCGATGCTCATAGGAGTTCAAACTATTTGGTTGAGGCGGTATTGGAGGCCAATCGTGAGGGACCTGATTTTAAACTAGATCAGGAGTGGGATAGGGGAGATCATCAAGAGAACTTCTTTTATCGCTCTGATCACGCACCGTACTTTTATCGTGGAATTCCCGTGCTCTTTTTCACAACTTTGTTGCATCCGCTCTATCACACGCCACTAGATGATGTGGATCATGTCGATTTTGATAAATTGTATCGAATGATCGAGTGGATGTATCGAACAGCCTGGAAGGTGGCCAATCGTCCTGAGCGGCCTGATGTCATTGTCCGCGAATAATAAATTTTGCCAGAATTAAATATTTAGAGTTAAGAGGGTAACTAAAAAGTCAAACAGACTTTGAGGTTACCCTCTTTTGATTAACAATAAGTAAAAGAGGATCTATCTTTGCATTAATGATGTGATGTCCTGCATTGTGTCGTTGTGAATGCGATAGAGGCGTTGGTTGGTGTTTTTTTTATTCAATCCGCCGAGTGATTGAATATATTCTCCTAGTTTGATATAGTCAAAATAGCGCATCAATTCTTTGTTTTGCAGAGTGTTGTTTCCGGAATACCAGGCAGTTTTGATTTTGTGATCCCATTTTTTTCGAATAAAAGCGGCCAATCCACACAACTCTTCGGGAGCGGCATCGCCGCCCATAAAACAGACGCAGGTAATTGCATTTTCGTATTTGCAAATCAAGTCGTAAAGAGCTTGTTCGGAGAGTTCTTCCCCAATGTCGCTGCGCAAATGAGGGCTATGACATCCAACGCAGCGATATGGACAGTTGGATAAATTAATAGCCAACGTTACCTCATCGGGGACTTCCTGAAAAACAATATCGTAATCCACATATTTTAGCATGCAATTGCTTCCTTCTCCTTTTCCAATTTTCCGTAATATCGCTTCTGTGCCTCTACCTGACGTGGTGCCGAGAAGTTGCTTACCCGTTTCATATAGCCTATGATGCGTGTCAGATAGTCAATATCTTGTGATGCGCATTTGGGACATTGCTTCAAATAACGCTTGTCGATGCAGCCACATTCGTTGCACACCGTATTGGGAATGTTAAAGGTAAAATAATTACACCCTTCACGGGCAGCAACGCGTAACAATTGACGGTATTGACTTTTGGTAAGATGCTCTTCCAGATTCATGTGAAGTGCGGAACCACCCGTAAGTCTTTCGATATATTTTCGCCCATGCAGGCGAAATTTATCCAGAACATTGAGAGAACTATCTTCTACACGGTAGAAATAACTATTGTAGCAGTCGCGGGGAACGAAATAACCATCTTCACGATCCCATTTTGCGTGTTTTACTCCCACATTTTCAGCCGGAATCATTTCACAATTGAACATCACTCCATCGGAACGATATTTTTTATTGTAACTCTCGATAAGGCCAAGAATCTCTTGAACGAAAGTGACATATTCGGGATTGTCATTTATCTCAATACCGCACGACTCTGCAGCTTCAACCAATCCATTGACGCCAATTGTCAGATATTGCCTGCCCATATTGATATATCCCGCATCAAAAAGGGGCAACATCCCCTTTTCCAAAAACATTTTCAGGTTTTCGTCGTAGGCGAGCTGCACTTTGTGGGTAAGATCTACCACCTCTGCCAGAAAATCCAGATAATCTCTTCCAATACGCTTGGCATACTGTACGCAGCGGTTGAGGTTGATGGTTAAAACGCTTTTCGAGCCGGTGGAAACGCCACCCGCACCAAGCGTATAGCTGAATCCATTATCCTGGATTTCATTACGCAAACGGCAGCAACTTGAGAGCGAATCGGCATTTTCGCTCATATAGGTAAAAAATGAATGTCCTTCAGCATACATTTCCGCTGTGAAATCGGCATACTCGGTATCAATCAGATCGTCACCTTTGGCAAGCAACGCCATGGTTTCCACCGGAAATGTAAGTACCGTTCTGTTGCGTTCCGCATTGAACCACTTCATAAATCGTTTTTGAAGCCAGCTGAGAGATTCCCAGATGGGACGACTGCCGTCGGGAAAGACAAACTCTCCAAACAGGCTTTCGAAATAGGGGCGGTCATAATAGGAGATATTCCAGAAAACAGCTTGAAAATTGCGCGCTCCGGTAGGCTGGTTGATTGAATAGACAATCTGCTCGAAACAGTCGCAAATAGTCTTGTCGAGAGTGCGGCGACGCTTGGACAAGTCCACTACATCATCAACACGATTGTAATAATCATCCCCATATTCCAGGCGGATGAAGTAGTCCATATACATCAGAAATTCGGGTGTGGCGCAAGCTCCGCTCAACATACTTGATACGATAAAAACCAGATTGACAAATCCGCCACAAAATGACTTCAGGTTGGTAGGCGGGGTTGAGTTGCCGCCGACAGGTATAGTACCGTGCAACAACCACGGGTACATGGTAATGCTGGCACAATAGTTGGCAAGATTGGTCTCGTCATTTTTGTAAATGAAATGTTCGTTGAGCATCCCGATATACTTGTCGGCAAACTCTTTTCCGTACATCTCTTTCAACCTGTCAGTCAACATCCTGCGGTTGAGGTTGATAAAGCTCTTTTTGGGCAGTTCCCCAATGAGCGTGGCAATGTTTTTCTTCTCGACATTGGCATTTGCATCGAACTTACTGCCTGTGGCTGCATTTTGTGCATCGCAGTAGTTCATCATGAAGTTCATTTTATCCCGAATCTCGCGTGTTTCGGTATGTTTTTGCCGATAGAGCATGTAAGATTTGGCTACGGCGAAATATTTTTCCGCCATCAGGGCGATCTCAACCTGATTTTGGATCTCTTCCACCGTCATCCCATTTGAAATGTGCAGACGTGAGAGGATGGCGACGAAGTCCTCTTGCGTCGCGAAAGAACCTACTGACAAAAATGCTTTAGAAATGGCATTTTCAATTTTTTTGATGGAAAAAGGAACTCGTTTTCCATCTCTTTTTACGATATAAATTTCTTTGTGACTCACTTTATCAGACTATTTAAATTTTTTACTATTCTTCAAATTTCAGCAATATGGTATCTACACCCTTATTTTTGAGGTGTTCCGGTACGATAGGGTAGTCTAAAATGCTAACAGCTCCGTGAGTGATAGTATTTGACCATTTTGGACTGTCCTTTAACCCGAAGACGTCAAAAACTTAGCATGCAAATTGGCAGGTCTTCTGACTTACTCTTGTTTCTGAACGCCTTCCCATCCGAATAGATCGCGACAGTGGCTAAAGGAGTGTTCAGTACATTTTTAGAGCTTACAGCAGCGGGAACTGTTGCCGACTTTCACGGCATTCCCTTTTCATCTTTATCCGAAAGGAGATTCGGACAAGAACCAAATGCGTCACAAATGTAACTTATTCTTTCTACTAAAACAATAAAGGTTTTTAAAAGTTATCAACGCGTTTTCCGACTCCCTTTCAAATCAGCACTCTATCCCGATTCGGGCTTCGATACCTTTATTGAAATAATGCTTGATCTCTTTCATTTCGGTAACCAGATCGGCTACTTCGATCAGTTCAGGCGGGGCATATCTGCCGGTAATGATGATTTCGGTTTCGGTTGGTTTTTGCGTAATGACATCAATTAGCTCCCGGACCGAAAAGAGTCCGTAGAAAAGAGCAATATTGGCTTCATCCAATATAATAATATCATATTTTCCGGAGAGGATGATCTCCTTAATTTCATTCAAGCCCGATTGTGCAGCATCAATGTCAACCTGCGTGGGGTCTTTCGCTATAAAACAATCAAGTCCGTACTGTTTTATCTTCACCATCGGCAGAAATTGCTCTATTGCCGTTACTTCAGAGTAGCGTCGTCCTTTTATAAATTGGGCAAAAAAGATCCTTTTTCCTGCCCCTGCAGCGCGTAATGAGAGCCCCAGCGCTGCTGTGGTCTTCCCTTTTCCATTTCCGGTATAGACCTGAATATATCCTCTGTTTTGCATTTTGTCCATATTACCACAAATATAAACATTTTTAGTCGCTTAAATTTTTTCTTCAAAACACTAAATTTGTTTTCATATTTAGCATTTAACAACTAAATTTGAACAATGAAAAATAGTTTTGATGAAAACAAGAATAATATCTTTGCTACTATTATCAGTAATTTTATTTGGTTGCCAACCGGAGGATTTAGAGAATGATATAAGTTCAAATGCTCCGAATCAAGTTTTATTTTTAAAGGTTGATTATACTACAAACACCTTTCAAGGTGGCACGATATTGGGGTTTTCAAAGCAAACCAAAACTTTTTCCGTTGTAAGTGACTATATGCCGCCGGGCGATGTAGGTAGGCTTACACTTATTTATAAAGAGTTGGATGAAAAGATTTTTTCAGGGACTATTAATTGGGCCGGACTGGGAAAAATGGATTTTCCTGAAAAATTGGAACCGGCAAGCAGTTTTAAAATAGATCCTTTGAAAACATATTGGCTTCCCAAAAATGGCTATGAAAATCTCTTTAATCCCTCTGATTCAAAGCTGAATTATGAGAAACCATGGTCTGCTATACAGCAATTGGTGAAAGTACGGGAGTTTTTAACTGAAAATCCCGATCAGAAAATAAAATTGTTTCTCTACACTCCAACGGTTGATAAAAGTAATACTCAGGACTGGTGTTGGATTATTTTTCTTAAGAAGTAATTGAAAAACCCTAATCGATAGCGAACTCAATTAGGGTTTTTGCATTATTTTGCCCGAAGGGCTTCAAAGCTCTTTTTAAGATGCATAATCGGCAGCATTTCTTACCGTTTCAAACATATTTCGTTGTGACTTCATCAGATTGACCGACAGTAACACGATGTTCTTGGTCTCACTCAAAATAGTCAAAAACAAGATGCTGTTTCGTGTACTGCTTTCCTGTGATTTGACCCTTTTGATCTGCTTTTTGGTCAAATAGGCACACATTTCCAAAATCTCATCGCGTAAATCGTTAATCACATTGAATTCGGAATAGTCATTTTCATTAATTATCCGTATGAAAGTTTTGTATAATTTAACGACAGACCGGTTGAGTTCTTCCAGATCTGCCTCCTGTTCATCGTTAAACCCTTTGTGATTGTTTTCAATGTACATCAGACTATCAGAAGTGATTACACGCAAGGCTTTAGTGATTTCATAAGTATAGTCCACAATTTGGACATATTCTTGTTCTATCTCCAACTCTTCCAATGAAATAGCTTGAATGGTCGGAACTACTTCGTAGGTGCGTTTGTCCTTGTATTGTTTGTATAATTTCTCTACCTTTACGGCAATTTTTCGAAGTAGTCTGCGATCTTCCTCTTTAAGACCCTTGATATTATCTCTATAAATATCAAGCATCAATTTGATGGATTCCCTTACTTCCGTAGTTGAGGTCTCCACGATTCCCGATTGATCTTCCAAAATCTGAGATTTGGCCTCTTCATCGGATGTGCGTTTTTTGTGGAACTTGGATGATTTGACAAGGAGAAAAGCAACCAATGCTACCATTGCAAAAACAGCGATTTTTCCACCCCAAACAAATGCGCTCGCAACCAATCCGGATACTGTAAATGCGACCAGTGCTGTTAAGAACCATCCACCAATAACTGTAAGAACCCCTGTAATACGGTAAACTGCACTTTCGCGTCCCCAGGCACGGTCGGCCAGTGATGAACCCATGGCGACCATAAAGGTCACGTAAGTGGTGGATAAAGGCAGTTTAAGTGAAGTGCCCAAAGCTATAAGCATAGCGGCAATAGTAAGGTTTACCGATGCGCGAATTAAATCGAAAGAGGCTCCGGCCTTGAGAGTTTGTTCGGGCATAACAAATCTGCTGTCTATTTTGTCAATAAAAGATTGTGGCAAGACTTTTTTAATCGCCCTATTGGTGCCCACGCCCCAGCGCACAAATGCGCGTGATAGGGAAGAAGAGGAAAAGCGCTCTATACCTGCTCCCTGGCGGCTCAAATTGACCTCAGTGGCAGTAACGGTGCG
>JAAZMM010000005.1 GCA_012798805.1 Bacteroidales bacterium | reverse complement strand
ACCAGTTACAACACGCCCGCAGTTTTGATAAGGACTGCAAAAGTAGTCAATTTTTTATTAAGACAAAAAAAAGATCTGGTTTACGGCCTTATTGTGAACGGAGCCTGAGCATGGTCCACCTGTCACGCTCCCGGCTCGAAACCATTTCAAGAGAATATTTTGATGCCTCTTCCAGGAGCAGAGGCACATCTTCGCTATAAAAACCGCTGATGAAGAGTTCTCCACCGGGCCGCAGAGATCTGGCGTAGGTCTTCATATCCTCAAGAAGGATGTTACGGTTGATGTTTGCCAAAATCAGGTCATATTTTGAGGCCTGAAGCAATGATGCATCTCCGCAAAGGACATGTATCATCTCCCCCACTTCGTTGTTATATGCATTTTCTTCAGTGGACTGGAAACAAACAAAGTCCACA
Organism: Bacteroidales bacterium; assembly: GCA_012798805.1. Classification (GTDB taxonomy): domain Bacteria; phylum Bacteroidota; class Bacteroidia; order Bacteroidales; family UBA932; genus Cacconaster. The sequence goes on along the minus strand of JAAZMM010000005.1, from coordinate 17,651 downwards.
TCTATCGCATGAACCGGAGCTTTCGCTCCCATTTTTGCAGCTAGAATAGCCAGAATGCCTGTGCCACAACCCATATCCAAGACCTGCCGGCCTTTTATAGCATCTCCAAGCTCCAGCAATCCCTCCATCATAAGATAAGTTGTCTGATGGTGGCCCGTACCAAATGACATTTTGGGATCAATTGTGATTGTATATTTTGTCGGAGGAAGGTTTTTGTGGTGCGAAGCCTTGACAGTACAGAGCCCATTTACCACAATAGGCTCAAAATTGGCCTCCCAAAGTGCGTTCCAATTCTGATCCATAATGAGTTCGGTAGTATAGGTGACTCTGAACTCTCCTGTGGCATACGCACTAAGAAGAGCCTTCAGAGCACTCTCTGAAAACTCCTCTTTTCTTACGTATGCGTGGAGATAGGGCTCTTCAATAACAAAACTTTCAAACCCCAGCTCCTCTATCTCCGCCAACACAATCTCGGCCCTCTCTTCCGTAAAGGGCTTTATCTCAATATGGACTACGATATAGTCCATAATCAATAACTGGTAGCTATACCGATAAAGTCCGCTGCCTTAAGTGCAGCTCCTCCTATCAGTCCGCCATCAATATCCTTACAAGCAAAGAGCTCGCGGGCATTTGAGGGTTTGCAGCTTCCTCCATAAAGAATGGATATGCCCTCAGCGATCTCATTTCCGTAACGGTCTGCAAGGTATCTGCGGATAAAGGCATGGATCTCCTGAGCCTGTTCCGAGGTGGCTGTAACACCCGTACCGATGGCCCATACGGGCTCATAAGCAATTACAATCTTCTTTATTGCATCAGCGTTAAACTGAAACAGCACCTCTTCGATTTGAGCACCCACTATCTCAAAGTGTCTGCCTGCATTGCGCTCTTCGAGCTTCTCTCCTACACAAAATATAGGGCTGATACCGGCCTCAAGTGCCAGACGGATCTTCCTGATCAGCTTTTCTGAGGTCTCACCATAATATTCCCTTCTCTCCGAGTGGCCAAGGATAGTATATGTACAACCTGCATCTTTGAGCATGGAGACTGCTACTTCACCTGTGTAGGCACCTTTGGGCTGATCTGCACAGTTCTGTGCTGCGAGAGCGATGGGAGTCCCTTTAATTACCTCTGCGACAGTAACCAGATGGGTAAAAGGAGGAGCTACTATAAGTTGTACATCTGAAGGCACACTTCCAAGAGCTGCAACGATCTCCTGTGCCAGGGCTTTTCCTTCGGCAACTGTGGTGTTCATTTTCCAGTTGCCTGCTACGATTTTTTTTCTCATGGTATATCTGTTTTTCTGATTTGTTTTTAAAATTGTGCATAAAAATCATTTCCCTTATCGTCAACGAGGATGAATGCGGGGAAATCTTCAACGCGGATTTTCCATATAGCCTCCATTCCGAGTTCGGGATATTCCACGCACTCGATACTTTTAATGTTGTACCGGGCAAGGATGGCCGCAGGACCTCCGATGGAGCCGAGGTAGAAACCGCCATATTTTCTGCAGGCATCAGTCACCTGCTGACTACGATTGCCTTTTGCAATCATTATGAGGCTGCCCCCATTTTTTTGGAAAAGATCAACGTAAGGATCCATACGACCTGCTGTTGTGGGACCCATTGAACCGCAAGCCATACCTGGCGGAGTCTTGGCGGGGCCCGCATAATAAATGGGGTGATCCTTCAAATATTTAGGCATCTCCTCCCCGCGATCAAGGCGCTCTTTTATCCTGGCATGTGCGATGTCACGGCCTACGATAATGGTACCATTGAGACTAAGTCGCGTGCCAACGGGATATTGTGTAAGGATCTTACATATATCACTCATCGGCTGGTCGAGATCTACTTTCACGGCATTGCCTTCACCTGCTTTACGGAGCTCTTCAGGAATCCAGCGTGAGGGATTGTCGTCCAGTTTTTCAATCCATATACCATTTTTGTTGATTTTACACTTGATATTTCGGTCAGCAGAGCAACTTACGCCCATACCTACGGGACAAGATGCACCGTGGCGGGGCAGACGTACGATACGGATGTCGTGTGCCAAATATTTGCCACCGAACTGAGCTCCAAGACCCAATTTGTATGTCTCTTCCAGTACCTTCTTTTCAAGCTCCAGGTCACGAAAAGCGCGTCCGGTCTCATCTCCAGTTGTAGGAAGTGAGTCATAGTAGCGGCACGAGGCGAGCTTTACGGTAAGCAGGTTGCACTCGGCAGAAGTACCACCTATTACAAAAGCGATGTGATAGGGTGGACAAGCTGCCGTACCGAGAGTCTTGATCTTTCCTACAAGGAAAGGCACCAGGGTCTCCGGGTTAAGGATTGCCTTTGTCTCCTGGTAGAGAGCAGTCTTGTTAGCAGATCCTCCACCTTTTGCAATGCATAGAAAGCGATATTCCATGCCTTCGACAGCCTCTATATCAATCTGGGCAGGCAGATTGCATTTGGTGTTAATCTCATCATACATTGTCAGGGGAGCATTCTGACTGTAACGGAGGTTTTCTTCAGTATAGGTCTTGAAAACACCCTTGGAGAGTGCCTCTTCGTCACAATATCCCGTCCACACCTGCTGCCCTTTCTCACCGTGAATAATCGCCGTGCCTGTATCCTGACAATAAGGAAGTTGACCTTTACTGGAGACTTCCGCATTGCGGAGCAATGTCAGAGCTACATATTTATCGTTATCGGAAGCCTCAGGATCATTAAGGATTTTTGCAACCTGGGCATTATGCCCACTGCGCAGCATAAATGAAACATCACGAAATGCCCTGTTGGCCATAAGGGTAAGGCCTTCAGCTGCAACTTTTAATATAGGTTTACCTTCAAAATCTCCAATTGAAACAAATTGTTCAGAGTCGGGTATCTTATAATATTCAGTACTATCTTCACCCAACTGAAACATAGGAGCGTATTTAAATTCCATTCTGTAAATAATAATTATTAATTGTTCATTAAAAATTCCTTCATAAATGCATTGAGATCACCATCGAGGACTCCTTGTGTATCGGAGGTCTCATAATTGGTGCGAAGATCCTTTACCATCTTGTAGGGATGGAGGACGTAACTTCTAATCTGAGAGCCCCACTCTATTTTCTTCTTCTGCCCCTCGAGCTCTGCCTTCTTTTCCTGACGTTTCTTAAGTTCCAGATCATAGAGGTGAGATTTGAGAATACGGAGAGCATTTTGACGGTTGTCAATCTGTGAACGGGTCTCAGTGTTCTCTACCACAATGCCCGTGGGAATATGCTTAACCCGAACTCCGGTCTCAACCTTATTGACATTCTGACCTCCTGCTCCGGAAGAACGGTATGTATCCCACTCAAGGTCGGATGGGTTGATCTCAATCTCGATAGTCTCATCTACCAGGGGATAAACAAAAACAGAGGAGAATGTGGTCTGACGTTTGCCTTGAGCATTGAAGGGAGATATTCTCACGAGACGATGCACTCCAATCTCGCTCTTTAGATAACCGAATGCATAATCTCCTTCAAACTCTATGGTAACAGACTTGATGCCTGCTTCATCCCCTTCCAGCAGATCAAAGACGTGGACCTTATAACCATTGCGTTCACCCCAGCGGATGTACATACGCATAAGCATTGAAGACCAATCATTACTTTCGGTGCCGCCGGCACCTGAATTGATCTTAAGAAGTGCCCCCAGGTTATCACCCTCTTCACCGAGCATATTACGCAGCTCCAAAGCCTCAACTGAATTCTGAAGTGACTCTGCCGCTGCATCAATATCCTCCGAAGCATCCTCGCCAAACTCGAGCAGTATCTCAAGATCGGCTATCTGTGACTCTATTTTATCATAACTTTCCACCCAATAACGGAGAGTTGACACCTCCTTAAGAAAACGTTCGGCGGATTTGGGATCATCCCAGAAATCGGGAGCAGTGGTTTTCAATTGTTTTGAAGAGAGTTCTTCACGCTTGGCAGCGATGTCAAAGAGACCTCCCCAACGCCATTACACGCTGTTTATATTCTTTAATCTGTTCGGTTGTCATCATATATCTCCACTATTTCATCGTAAGTGTAACCACGACCCATAAGGTAACGCAACAATTTGGCTTTCCGCACACGGGGATCACTTTCACTGCGTAACTGTCTGAGTTTTGCCAAAGCAAGCTTCCGGAGCTTTTGCTCCGCCGCCTCTAGGTCAATCTCAGAGAGCGCAGCCGTTATGGTCGGTTCATCAATGTTTTTACGCTGCAAATCTACTCTTATTTTTACTTTTCCCCAACCCTGGAGCGAACTTTTATCCCTCGCAAAGGCCCTTGCATATCTTGCATCGTCAATATATCCCTCACTAACCAGCTGCTCTACGACGGATTCCGGCTCAGGGATGCCCAAAGCAACCACTTTGCGCAGAATATCACTGCTGCAATGCTCGCTACGGCTGCAGAGCCGTCTCATCCTATTCAAAACCACCTCTCTCTCCATAATAATTCAGAATGAGTAACCTATACTAAGATAGGCTCCAACCTTGGCTGTATAATTAGACCAGTGAAGATTGAAAGAGAGCGGACCTATCGGAGAATCGTATGAATATCCCAGACGCGCCCCAATAATACCCGGCTCTGCAAACATATCCTGAATACCTTCACTATCAAGCGCATAACTGGCGGTAGCAAAGATATAGTGCGATTTTCCAATACACAATCTTGCATCCAGAGAGGCGACGGTAAGAATATTTTTGAAGGCATAGGTATAGTTGAATCCCATAAATGGGATCTGCTGCTCCATATATCTGCCCTCCTCATAACCTCCCATCAAGTTCATAAAAGCCACCGGAATATTGCCTCCGAAAAGCGTCCGGTTGTAAATGGTTGGAATCAGCGCCAATTCACTAAAAATAGGGATTACAACAGAAAAATGGAGATTGGCTACGGAGAAGGCGTATTCATCCGGTTTGAGCCAATTGAAGTAGTAGGAATAGCCCGAATTAAGAACAAATCCACTGCTGGGAAAGTGCTCCCTATCCATCCTGTCAAGCTTAAATTTGGCATAAGCGCTGATAAAATTGGAGCGACCGACGTCGGGGTCATAGATCGACGGCACGTCTGAAGAAGAGAGTACCGATTTGAAATTGACGGACTGGAATCTCATTCCGAGTAAGGTCTGGCCACTGATAAATCTCCTTGTTGAAAAATTAAGGTCCGCACTATGACTATAGAATGATATATTATCCGACCTAAGACCTTTGCTAAATATATTCAGGTCAGATGTTCTGAAAGAGTAAGAGGTGTTGAACTGCAAATTGGTCCTGAAAGCATAGGAATAGTCCGCCATAAGCATTGCATTGTAAGCAAGTTTGGCTGTTATTGAAGCCTTCGAACCATAGAGAGCCAGATTGTTTGCGCTTACATTGAGCATAACGGTGGCTATTTCCTCCGAGTCAAATCTAAATCCCACGCCCAGCTGAGAGTTGAGACCCTTTACAAAGTTGATTTCCAGATGAAAGGGGCTCTCGGTCCCTTTTAAGAGATAGGTGACTGATGAAAATGATCCCGTATTGTAGAACTTGGAGATCTCTTCATCAATATCTTTGCCGGTAAGCACAGCCCCGGGCTGAAATTTGCTCTTTCTAAAAAGCCACTCGGCATCTCTTTGGGAAAGACCGGTATAAGAGACTTCACCGATAGTGATAGAGTCCTTGTCAACATGAACCGCTTTGGGGTATTTTTTCTTGAACGCAGTAGGTCCGATAAGTGTCCTCTGTTCCTGATGCTCCATCTCATCCAGATATGCCTTTAGTCGTGTCAGTTCCTGACTTTTCTCTCTGGCAGCTTTTTCACCGTTATCAATCAACCCCCGGAGACTTGGTATATCAAAACTCATCGTAGAGTAACCTTTGACACTTGGAGCAATAACTATATTGGTCATATCAATAGCTTCATCCGTGTGCTCCTCCATATATAGTGAGAGAATCTCGCTAAACATATCACCGATATTATTTATTTCAGAAGAGCGACTATCATCAAAACCCAACTTGACGCCAATTATTATATCAGCTCCCATATCTCTGGCCACGTCCACCGGATAATTATTGAGTATTCCACCATCCACCAGCACCATATCTCCCATTTTTACAGGAGCAAAGAATCCCGGGATCGCCATTGATGCCCTTATTGCATCCACAAAATAACCACTACGGAATACAACCTCCTTTTTGCCCACCAGATCCACCGCTACGCAAGCAAATGGAATCGGCATATTGTTGAAATCTATAGAATCCTGATAACCTACCGAATATTTAGTAAATAAATTGTAAACATTCTGCCCACTTACATAGTACATTGGAATATTTGAGAGCAATGAACCCTCCTGTGACTCCCGGATAGGTGGCGGAGGGCCGACCATATCACGCTTGCGAGGTGAAGACTTTTTCTCAACCTTATCCCCCTTTTTACCCAAAAAGGTAAAGGGAATTTTTAACAGATAGCGATCATCATACTTTTTAGCCTCAAAAGATACCTGTTTACGGGGTACTTTATCACTCATAACAAAATCCCAATCCTGCACCATAACAAGAGAATCCAGCTCATTGGCAGAATAACCGATGGCATAAAGGCCTCCCACGATAGCTCCCATACTGGTGCCGGCAATATAGTCGATAGGAATATCATACTCCTCCAACACCTTAAGCACCCCTACATGCGCTGCACCCTTAGCTCCTCCACCGCATAATACCACTCCTACCTTCGGCCTTTGGGCAAAAGCAGCATTGCATATTATCAAAAAAAACAGGACTATATATATAAACCGTTTCATAAACATTCTATCTCTCTTTTCCGGCGAGAAGCCCGCAAGCTGCCATTATATCTTCACCGCGCGAGGCACGAAGGGTAGTTATAATGCCGGCATTGTTGAGACGAGCCTTGAAATCATCAATCCTTGAGCGCGGAGAACTTCTCAACGACGAGTCGGGAATTTCGTGAAATCTTATAAGATTGATACGACACTCCAACCCGAAGAGCATTTTTATCAAAGCATCAGCGTGGCGTTTGGTATCATTAACTCCTGAAAACATTATATACTCGAAGCTAACCCTGCGCTGGCCGGTAAAGTCGTACCGGCGGATTAATGAGATCACATCCTCTATCTTGAATGCTCTCTGTACCGGCATCATTGCGGATCGTTCTTCATCAAAAGGGTTATGCAAACTCACTGCCAAATGGCACCTGGAATCATCCAGAAAGTTCTTAAGAGTTGGCAGTACCCCAATCGTTGAAAGAGTAATGCGCCTTGGGCTCCAGCCGAAACCCCAATCCGAAGTAAGTATCCGAAGTGCCTTTGAGACCTCATCCCAATTGTCCAGCGGCTCCCCCATCCCCATAAAAACCGCATTGGTGAGCTCCTGAGTCTCATCTATATTCATAAATTGGGAAATGATTTCAGCTGCGGTAAGCTGGCCGTAGTATCCCGATCGGCCGGTCATACAGAAGGAGCAGTTCATCCTGCATCCGACCTGTGAAGAGATGCAGATAGTGGCCCTGCTCTTTTCAGTACCCTCATTGCCCTCATATTCGGGAATCATTACAGTCTCAATATATCTACCCTCAATTGAGGTGGGAAAAACATATTTTTTGGTGCCATCTGAGGAGGTAAACTTTTCGCTATAAGGCGTGTGGCCAATCCGGAAACGCTCTTCAAGTGCCTTACGGGCAGAAATGGAAAGATTGGTCATGCCGGATATTTCCCTGATCCCTTTGGCGTAGAGCCAATCAGCCATCTGTCCGGCCGCATATTTTGGCAACGAGAGGTCTGCTGCGACCTCCTGAAGCTGCAACAACGACATTCCCAGCAACTTAGGTTTCATCTTTCGCAAATTTCATTTTCCCCCTGCAAATTTAATACAAAAAGAATGTTTTCATATAAAAATGGAGTATATTTGTGGCAGAAATAAGCTGATTTTTTCAGCTATTTACTAACATTCAAAAAAAGAACAGATTATGGCAAAAGAAAAAGAAGAACCCGGACAGAAAACTGCAGGGAAGAATCTGGAGAAGCTAAAAGCACTCCAGGCAACTATTGACAAGATTGAGAAGGATTTCGGAAAGGGGACGATCATGAAGATGGGAGATCAGCCGAGTTTCGAAGTTTCTATTATTCCTACCGGATCCATTGCCCTGGACAACGCTCTCGGTATCGGGGGATATCCCCGTGGCAGGGTAATCGAGATTTATGGTCCCGAGGCAAGTGGAAAGACCACTCTGGCTATCCACGCCATTGCGGAGGCACAGAAAGCCGGCGGAATAGCAGCCATTATTGATGCGGAGCATGCATTTGACCGCACATATGCTATGAACCTCGGTGTTGACATCGACACGCTTCTGATATCACAGCCCGACAACGGAGAGCAGGCCCTTGAAATTGCCGACAATCTCATCCGTTCCGGTGCCATAGACATCGTAGTCATTGACTCTGTTGCCGCGCTTACACCTAAAGCCGAGATTGAAGGCGATATGGGTGAAAATAAGGTCGGCCTCCAGGCACGTCTTATGAGTCAGGCACTCCGCAAGCTCACAGCCAACATCTCCAAGACCAACACCTGTTGTATTTTCATCAACCAGCTTCGCGAAAAGATCGGCATCATGTTTGGCAATCCGGAGACTACTACAGGCGGTAACGCACTCAAATTTTACTCTTCGGTACGTGTTGATGTTCGTAAAATAACGCAAATCAAGGATGGTGAAGATGCTACCGGCAACCGCACACGTGTGAGGATAGTCAAAAACAAATTGGCCCCTCCATTCCGCAAAGCTGAATTCGATATCGTTTTCGGAGAAGGTATATCCCGTGTCGGTGAGATAGTTGATCTCGGCGTTGACTTTGATATCATAAAAAAGAGCGGCTCCTGGTTCAGTTACGGCGACCAGCGTCTGGCACAAGGTCGTGAGGCGGTAAAACGCCTTCTCAAGGATAATCCTGAACTCAGCGACGAGATTGAAGCCAAGATCAGGGAGCGAATCAAAGAAGTTAAAGATTAACGGATCAATTGATGGGAAATATTATTTTGACAGGAGACCGCCCTACCGGTCGTCTCCATATAGGACACTATGTGGGTTCACTCCGCCGCAGGGTGGAGCTCCAGAACTCCGGTAAATATGACAAGATATTCATAATGATAGCGGATGCGCAAGCCCTTACGGACAATGCCGACAATCCGGAAAAGATACGCCAGAATATCATAGAAGTAGCCCTTGACTATATGGCAGCAGGACTTGACCCTGAAAAGTCAGTTCTCTTCATACAGTCGCATGTGAGCGAACTTACTGAGCTGACATTCTACTATATGAATCTGGTGACCGTGCAGCGTCTCCAGCGCAACCCTACCGTAAAACAGGAGATACATTTCCGCGGCTATAGCGATAATGCCGAAGAGGCTGATAATAAAGCGGGTATTCCGGTAGGCTTTTTCTGCTATCCCATAAGCCAGGCTGCTGATATCACAGCCTTCAAAGCCAATATAGTACCCGTAGGCGAAGATCAGATACCGATGATTGAGCAGGCCCGCGAGATTGTACGTAAGTTCAACTCTACCTACGGAAATACTCTTGTAGAGCCTGAGGCACTTCTGCCTGACAATTCTGCCTGTATGCGCCTTCCGGGCACGGATGGCAAGTCCAAAATGAGCAAATCATTGGGCAACTGTATCTATCTGTCGGATTCCGCTGAGGAGGTGTGGAAAAAGGTTAAGGGAATGTACACGGACCCTTTGCATCTTCAGGTGTCTGATCCCGGCCATGTGGAAGGCAACACAGTATTTACCTACCTCGATGCATTCTGCAAAGATGAGCATTTTGAGAAATATGGGGACTCCTTCCACGGACGCAAGGTGAGCTTCGATTTCCACACTCTTGACGAGGTTAAAGAGCAATATCGCAAAGGAGGTCTCGGTGATATGATGATCAAGACATTCCTCAACGCAGTGCTTAATGATGTACTGGAGCCGATGCGAGAGCGTCGCAGGGAGCTGGAACAGAATATTCCTTATGTTTATGATGTACTCAAAAAGGGTTCCGAAATAGCTCGTGCCGCAGCAGCAGAGACGCTTGCGGATGTCAAACGCGCAATGCGCATCAATTATTTTGAAGACAAAGAGTTGATCGCAGCCCAGTCTGAGAAATATCGGGGATAAACTATCCTATACAGGCGCCATTTATGAGTTTTTCTTCGGGAGAGATGATACGCATTTTACCGTCTTCCTGCTGCGCCATTAGGATCATTCCCTGGGACTCAATACCGCGGATCTTGCGTGGCTGCAGATTGGCCAGAATACATATTTGCTTGCCAACCATCTCTTCGGGAGTGTAGTATTCCGCGATACCTGAAACAATAGTGCGTTTGTCAAGACCCGTGTCAATGGTAAGCTTAAGAAGTTTGTCTGTCTTGGGTACTCTTTCTGCTTCCAGGACGGTAGCTGTACGAATATCCATCGCCTGAAAGTCGTCGAAAGTACATTCAGCCTTGGCAGGAGCAATGGCCGGATCTTCTTGATCAGATTGTTCTGCGGTAGCGATTTCATTTGCAATTTTGGTAGCATTTAGTTTTGCTATCTGAGCTTCAACCTGAGCATCCTCAATCTTGGCAAAGAGAAGCTCGGCTTTATTGAGTTTATGCCCTGCGGGGAAAAGGTCACTACTTCCGAGATCATCCCACGTCAATGCTGAATCGAGAGCTGCTACATTAAGAATATGATTGAGTTTCTCTACCGAAAAAGGAAGGAATGGCGCAAAAGCTATAGCCAGATTTGCACAGATCTGGAGCGACACATTGAGTATGGAAGCGGTTCGGTCAAGATCACTCTTAGCTACCTTCCAGGGTTCAGTATCAGCAAGATATTTATTGCCCAGGCGGGCAAGATTCATAGCTTCCTTAAGTGCCTCGCGGAATTTGAAATTTTCAATATTATCCTCAATGGCCTTACGGATCTCCGGGATCTGGGAAAGTGTCTCCTCATCAACCTGCTCCGGTTTGGCATTGGCGGGCACTTCTCCCTTGAAATATTTGTGGGTGAGCACAACGGCACGATTGACAAAGTTGCCGAAAATGGCTACCAATTCACTATTGTTACGTGTCTGGAACTCTTTCCAGGTAAAATCGTTGTCCTTTGTTTCGGGAGCATTTGCACATAGTGCATAGCGCAACACATCCTGCTGTCCGGGGAACTCCACAAGATATTCGTGAAGCCAGACAGCCCAGTTCTGAGAGGTGGATATCTTATCGCCCTCGAGATTGAGAAATTCATTTGCGGGAACATTATCAGGAAGGATATAACCATCTCCGTAGGCCTTGAGCATAGAGGGGAAAACTATACAATGGAATACAATATTATCCTTACCTATAAAATGCACGAGCCTGGTCTGATCACTCTTCCACCATTTCTCCCACTCATCGGGAAGAAGCTCTTTTGTATTGGAAATATAACCGATAGGGGCATCAAACCAGACATAAAGCACCTTGCCCTCGACTCCTTCCACCGGAACGGGAACACCCCAATCGAGATCGCGGCTAACGGCACGCGGCTGAAGGCCGCCATCCAACCAGGATTTGCACTGCCCATAGACATTGCTCTTCCACTCTTTGTGCCCCTCGAGGATCCACTCCTTTAGCCATGGCTCATATTGGTCAAGCGGAAGATACCAGTGCTTGGTCATCTTCTTAACCGGCTGAGAGCCACTGATGGCCGACTGGGGATTGATCAACTCATCGGGGCTGAGAGTGCTGCCGCATTTCTCACACTGGTCACCATAAGCTCCCTCTGCACCACATTTGGAACAAGTACCCACTATATATCTGTCTGCAAGGAAACATTTGGCCTCCTCATCGTAATACTGCTCACTCTCCCTCACCACAAACTTTCCCTCATCATAGAGTTTTCTGAAAAACTCGGAGGCAGTTTTGTGATGTATCTTGGAGCTGGTACGGGAATAGATGTCAAACTTAATACCGAAGTCGGCAAAAGATTTTTTTATAATATCGTGATATTTGTCAACAATATCCTGAGGAGAGCACCCCTCTTGCCTGGCCTTAATGGTAATGGGAACTCCATGCTCATCGGAGCCGCATACAAAGAGAGTCTCCCTGCCACGCATTCGGAGGTACCTGACATAAATATCTGCAGGGACATAGACCCCGGCAAGGTGACCGATATGTATGGGTCCGTTGGCATAAGGCAACGCACAGGTTACGAGATTTCTTTTGTAATTGGTCTTCATTATCTTGATGTTTTAAAATTAACCGACAAATGTAGTGAAATAAATGCAATCAGAGGCGATTGAGCTCTCTGGAAAAGCGATTTTTGACCTGATTTAATATCTGGAGTTGCATTACAAGGGCTTTCTGGCGTTCAATATCACCATTGGCTTCGGTATTGGCTATCTCCTGAGTGATCTCCATACAAGCCTGTTCGGTAATTCGCAGCTTGTAGAGAATCATGGATTTGGGTACTGTAAATCCAAGTATCGTCTCCTCCGGAGCAATGGATTGGCGATACTCCTTGACAGTTAAAGGATGGCTCTCCAAAAGCAATCCGAGAACTGTTTCGCGTAGCGCATCATTTTTGTGAACCGACAAGAAACGCACCACACGCTTCTGCTGCTCCTGATGATTCTCATCTTCGCCAAAAGTATCGTATTGAGAGTAAAATTCCTCGTAAATTGTACGATAAATGGGATTCGCCAGCTCAAGCTCATCCTCATATAGCGCAGAACGGATATAATCAGCCACCTTCACCCCTTCCCTCTTCCGGGCACCATAGAGCATATCCTCCGCAAAATGAATCGGATAACAGCCAAATTTGACCAAATAATAGACAAGCTCCCTCTCGGAGACATCCAGAGGGGTATTGCTGCTATAAACATCCCCTATCGAAAGATCGCCTGCCGGCTCGTAATCCTCTTCCGATAATGGTGGTGGCTGCTGACCCTCAGGCACCGGCCTGAGATGAGCTGCCGAAGCCTCAACTGCCTTTCGCTGCTCCAGACGCTTCTTTTCCTCACGCCGCTTTCTACGCAGGGATGCTATCTCCTTAAAGAGCAACTCCGGCTTCTGATCATATTTCTTTGAGAGCTCATCCACATAGAGATTTCTCAAGACCGGATCCGAAACATAGGCAATGGTCTCTATGACATCCCTGATCGCTCTTGACTTGCGGACGGGATCGCGCTCGCTATCCACCAAAAGTCTGCATTTGTAAGAAATACAATCCTCTTCATTATTTTTGATAAAATCCCGGATCTCATCTCCCGTATGGGCCATTGCAAAGCTGTCGGGATCCTCACCCTCCGGCAGAAGCAGCACCCTGACATTCATTCCCTCATCCAAAAGGAGATTGATATTCTTAAGGGAAGCATTTATCCCAGCCTCATCATTGTCATAAATAATAGTTACATCGGGGGCAAAACGCTTCATAAGGCGGATCTGACCGTCAGTCAGCGCAGTACCACAGGGGGCCACCACATTCGTGATCCCCGCCTGGTGCATCGATATAACATCGGTATATCCCTCTACCAAATAGCACTTTTTATCTTTAGCAATGGAGGATTTGGCAAAGAAGATACCATAGACCGCATCACTCTTTTTGTAAATATCACTATTCTCACTATTGACATATTTGGGAACATTCTTATCCCTCTTCAGAGTGCGGCCGCCAAAAGCTATTACCCGACCGCTAATGGAGTGAATGGGAAACATCACTCTGTCATAAAATCTGTCACTCACCTGTCCATTGTCGCGGGCCACACAAAGGGTGGCTCCAATCAGATATTCCTCTTTGTAGCCCCCTTTACGGGCTGCTTCGATCAAAGTGTCAGGATGGTGCGAAGCAAAGCCAAGGCCAAATTTGCGGATTGTATCATCTTTATAGCCTCTCTGTCTGAAATATGAGAGCCCGACAGTCCTACCGAAATCGTTGTTCCAGAGCAGCTCCTGATAAAATTTCTGCGCATACTCAGTCACAACAAGGAGATTGTCGTAGAGTTGGTTGCGGGCTATCTCTTCGGGAGTAAGCTCCTTTTCCACCACCTCGATATTGTATTTAGCCGCAATATAGCGTAGCGCTTCGGGATAACTCATGCGCTCATGTTCCATCACGAAGGAGATTGCATTGCCGCCCTTTCCGCAAGAAAAGCATTTGAAGAGGTTTTTTGCAGAAGAGACCGCCATCGAGGGATTTCGGTCGGGATGAAAGGGACAGAGACCCCACCAGTTGGAGCCTTTCCGTCTCAGGGAGACGAAATCGCCTATCACTTCCTCGATCTTTAATGTGTCGAGGATTCTGTTTATGGTATCTCTGTCAATCATAATCTGTTATCTGCCCAATATTCTGAGTTCCTCTTTAGTATATAGCAGCTTATCGAGCAGCGGTGAGAGCCACTCCGAATCTCTGAAGAAATAGAGCAACAGGGCTAATGCTATCAGCAACACAATAATTGCTACAATTATCCTGAGCCATACGGTCTTTTTGCTACTTCCGGATTCAGAGTCATGATCCTTGTCATAGTCGTATGAAGTATACCATTCCTTTTTCGATTCCGATTTTGGCTCACTATCTTGCTCCTCTTCAGGATCAACTTCAGTAACCTCAACCGGCTCTTTTTCTATCTCAGGCTCTTGCTTAGGTTCCTCTGAAGGCTCGATTTCAGGCTGTTCATCCACCTCTGTCTCGTTTGTATATGTCTGCTCTAACTCACTCTCCAGCTGCTCTTGTTCCTGCTCCTGTTCGGCCTCAGATTCGGGTGCCGACTCAGCCTCAGGCTCCGGCGGAGCCACTGGCACAAAGTCAGGATCAGGTGCTTTGATGGAAACCGGCTCAAGACCGATACCGTCGGGGTAAATATCAAGATCTTCGTCTGCGACGAAAAAATATTCATTTCTGGATGTAGCATGCATACGACCGAGCGAGGGCAGATCTGCTGATTTTTCTTCCTCCAGATTTGAGATGAATTTCCTTACGAAAATATTATATTTCCCATCAATCTCATCTTCCGGCACATCGGATATTTCCTCCAACTTGCTCAGAAAAAGCTCCCTTTCAACAGAAGAAACATCATCTTTAACAAACGACATCCGTCTGTAGGGGGGATTGATCATAGTCCTGCGGTCCGAGAAACTTGCAGGCATCAATTCGGCCACAAAATGGCCTAATCCCGGCACACCTACCCTATCATTGTCAAGGATAAGCTCTTTAATAGTGCGTGAAAAAAGTGATACATCCATAACTTACAAAGTTAGTAACAATCATTGATAAAAAAAACCGACCTTGACAGTCGGTTTTGAAAAAATATCACTTTTCAATTTACTTATGTGCAATTTTGCTTACACTTTTATAAATCAAGTCAATAGTGGACTCTTCTGTTGGAGTACGATCGCAGTCGTAAATGAACTTCTTAATGATAGAAGTCTGACTTTCAGAGAGTTCGCTATCATAATGGAATGATATGACTGCACCCAGCAGATATGGAAAGAAAGCAGTATGGAAACTATATTTCCCTGTCGGAGCAAGAGATAACTCATCGATTTTATCAAGGACCGATTTGCTAAGTTCAACGATCTGAGCAGAAGTAAAGCATTCGTTGTCCACAGCCGATGCCAAAACGAGCGACATGGAAGGAATTCCTCCTATGATGCTGTTTGTCTGCTTCCTATACTCCTTACTGTCCAATATAACGACAAAAGTGTCACCCCCATCACTATATTTCACTTCTTTGTAGAGACGCAGCATTTCTTTCGGAGCATCTTTTCTATTATGGAGTTCGCGATATCCGTTAAAGATGCTCATAACATAATGAATTCCATCCAGAAAAGAGAGAGTTGCACTACTATATGCTATTACATTGCCATTATAAGGGTAAATATAGCAGCTTCTTACAAGATTTTGGGTTGACATTGCCGAGAGCAAATCACTATCGATCTCGCACATTGCGTATAACTCACTCGCACTCTTTGCTTCCGTCCTGTGTGCCCACCAATAGTAGAATGTACAACCTTCTCCACTCAGCCCCTCTCCACTTTTTTTCATCTCCCATGCCGGATAATCAAGCCAGTTTTTTTCAAAATCGGTAAACAGCGAATTATCTACAAGTGGGGTCTCTTTGTCTTGTTTGGGCTCACAGCTGACAGCACAGGCAATAGCGATAATCAACAAAATAAGAACCAGGGGTCCCGATAAAATATTTCTCATAAGTCGCTTGCTATAATTTAATTATTGCAAAAGTAGAGAATAATTGGGAAATCAGTTTTCTTTTCATAGAGCTTTTTTATTTACCATCATAGACTCCTGCGAAGAGCATGACACCGGAAGATTTTTCCACTATGCTGTACACAAATGTATGGTCTGCGAAAAATTCAATCCTTTTAGGTTGACCGGCAGAAGAGGTCCTCTCCATCATTACCGCGGTAGCGGCTCCCGCCTCAGTGCCCCATTCAGCCACAGATATTCGTGCCTTTTGAATAACCGACCCGATTTTGAATCCCTGGGCGACGGGATGATAAAGCATTTTATCGAATTGGGCATCGTCATCAAAAGCCCGGCGAATACCTAAAGCCTTTAGCATATCTGTAAGCTCGTATTTATTCTCAGATTCGAACTTGGGAAGTTGGAGTATTACAATGGCATCCTCGGACATTGACGACATGGCCTCAGAGAGTTTTTCAGAAGTAAGAGAAGAGAGCAGTTGCTCTACACCATTACCACCTTTCATGTCAGGCAAAATGATATACATGGCAAACTTACCGTCAGCATATGGGATCTCCAGGACTCTGTTTTCTTCAATCTTTCCATAACGAAAAGGCCTTGTAGCAACCATATAATCGACCTTGCTTTCTCCCCCGCCATCCCGATAAAATGGCTGCGACTTCTTTGTCAATTCACTATTGAACATAGGTACGTCGCTGTGTCCACTCCATTTTGCCTTGAAGTAAAGTGCGTTGAGTATGGCCGCAACAAAATCATCCGGGATATCTCTTTCTACCAAAAATGGAAATATGAAGCCATTGGTGTTGCGATATGCCCATTCATTGATACGGTCAACTACAACCTGCTTATTGGTTACTTTCACATACTCAAAGGGGGCATAATAGACCTTTTCAGCTATATTGCGAAATGCATCCTGAACGCGGTATTCTTCATTTACAATCACCGCATCGGCCAACTTCAATTCGACATTTTTGTCAAGCGCCGGTAACTGATTTAATAATAGATTACAATAATTGTTAAGGGCTTCCTGGTCCTCTCCACACCCCAATGTGCGGATTATCTCCGAAGCCGTCTCGCCGCTGGCACCGTTTGCAGTAATGGCAAGGGCATACTGCAAGCTAAGTGGAGAGAAAACAAGACTATTTTTTTCCTTTTCGTAAAGAGACTTCAAACTCCTGATTGCAAAAGCATTACCTGAGTTGACATAGTTTTTTTGCTCTTCACTCAATGTCACTTTTGTAATGAAAGTTTTGGGAGAGGGAGAAACAATATCTATGGGATTCTTTACCTTTGGAACATCGCTTTTCTCACATGCTGAGAATCCAATAACAGCAATTAAAACAAATAATAGGGTTTTGATCTTTTTCATAATGATTATTCTATAAGTTTTTTGTCTTTTTCAATTTTTCAAAAAAATTAGCACAATTAATATTATTGTCGTTT
>JAAZMM010000027.1 GCA_012798805.1 Bacteroidales bacterium | reverse complement strand
TGCATTTACCCTCTATCTGGTATATATAGCCCGAGGCGCATTCAAAACTGCCCACTACTCCATTGGAACCGGTCTTATGGCACTCGGCATGATGATCCCGGGGATGTTTGCGGGCAAAATCCAAATGTCTATGGGGTATCCAAAGTTCTTTATCTTTGTTTGTATTTGTACTCTTCCGGGCATCCTCGCTTCAATTCTTGTAATGAAGCGTTTGCCTGCGAGCTTCGGCATAAAAACCAAGGAAGAAAAATAATGCCTCACTCTTGTTGAATTTTTAATGGCTACTGAAAAGGAGAAAAATTATATTTTCCCATTATTGAACTTTAAAAAACACAGAAATGAAAAAAAACATCATACTTTTTGCGACAGCGCTTGTGATTTTTTGCGCCGGTTGCAATACCGGAAATGCCGGAAATCCCACGAATACCGCACCCTATGGTGATATTGTTAAAAGTGGACTTGAAGTGCTTGTTGACAATGATTTTGAACCTCTAAAGGGCAAAAGAATCGGCCTTCTGACCAATCCCAGCGGCGTTGACCGCAATCTTAGATCAACCATCGATATCCTCTTCAACGCAAAAGGAGTGGAATTGGTAAGGCTTTTTGCTCCCGAACATGGTGTACGCGGTGATATCTATGCAGGAGGACACGCAGATGACTCCTTTGACGAAAAAACAGGCCTGCCTGTAGCATCTATCTATGGTAAAACCTTGAAACCTACTCCCGAAATGCTCGAAGGCCTTGATGCTGTAGTATATGATATACAGGATGTAGGTACACGTTCATACACCTTCATCAGTGCCCTCGGTCTGATGATGCGTGCTTGTGCCGAAAATGACGTAGAGGTAATAGTTCTCGACAGACCTAACCCCCTCGGCGGCCTCAAAGTAGAAGGCAATTATGTAGAACCCGGTTTTTACTCCTATATAAGTGAATTTAAAATCCCCTACGTGTATGGCTTGACAGTCGGAGAATTTGCCCGCCTTATAAATGAGGAGGGCCTAAACACCGGTCAAAGAGGAGAAGACGAGCATATTACATGTAAACTCACAGTCGTGCCTATGGAGGGCTGGGGCCGCGACATGACTTATGACAAAACCGGGCTCCCATGGATACTTCCTTCCCCTCAGGTACCTCAAGCACAAAATGCTATTGGCTATCCCTGTGCAGGTATTGTAGGCGATTTTTCAGGTCACTATCTCAACATCGGTGTAGGCTACACCCTTCCCTTCCTGACCTTTGCAGCGGAGTGGGTTGATGCCGATGACCTCAAAGCAGAACTCGACAGTTACAATATTCCCGGAGTAGCCTGGCGCACCATCCACTACAAACCTTTTTTCGGCGCACAGCAGGGAACACTCCTCCATGGTGTACAATACTTCTTCACGGATTACGAAGTCGCTCCTCTGACACTGATCAATTTCTACGTGATGCAGGCAATCCACAAACTCTATCCTGATCACAATCCCTACGAGGGTGGTAGAAACAGGACTACCGATCTTGTGTGTGGAACAGACCAAATCCGCCTTTCATTCGGTAAAAATTTCCTTGTTTCCGATATGATTGAATATTGGAACAAAGATGTGGAACACTTTAGAGAACTCTCGAAAAAATACTATCTCTACCAGTAGAGAAACTTCGAATCCTTTTTTAGAAAACACGAAGCCCCGACATCTTATTACTGTCGGGGCTTCTTTATGGCTTATGTTTTTCTGGTGAATTGAGAATCACTTTGTATCTTTGAGAGTATGAAAAGGGTATTTGCATTGTTTTTCAGCCCTACAGGTGGGACAGGAAAGGTGGTCAAATCTATGGCTCGCTCATTTGCAGTTGCTAGCGGATGTGATTATTCGGAAATTGACGTCACGCTGCCCGGAAAAAGAGAGAGTGCACCCCGATTCGGGGCAGATGATGTGGTGTTCTTCGGAGTTCCCGTCTATATCGGGAGAGTGCCAAATCTGATACGGCCATTTTTTGCCTCAATTAAAGGTTGCAGAGCAATTGCCGGAACAGTTGATGGAGTAATTGACGGATCAGGTAATGGGGTGAAAGACGGAGCGGTCGGAATTCCCGTTGTGACTTATGGCAACAGAGCATATGATGATGCTTTAATAGAATTGAGGGACATAATGGAGCAAAATGGCTTTAGAACTATTGCGGCGGCTGCATTCCCAGCAGAACACTCCTTTTCCACCACTCTCGCCGGAGGCCGCCCAAATGAAAATGATCTTCAACTGGCAGAAAATTTCGGCCGAAAAATAGCAGAAATCCTTACGAAGAATCCACACTATATCTGTAACGCCCACACCCCAATAGCCGTACCGGGCAACCCACCACCCTATTCCTATTACAAAGCTGTGATCAACAACAACAAAAGCATAGATATACGCAAAGTCAAACCTCTGACTGACACCCTCAAATGCACCGGCTGCGGGCTTTGTGCCCGACTTTGTCCGATGGGATCAATAAACATTTCAGATCCTTCCATTGTAGATGGAATATGCATAAAATGTGGAGCCTGTATCAAACGATGCCCGAAAGGCGCCAAATCCATAACCGACCCCGACTACCTCGAACACAAACGCCTCCTCGAAGCAGAATTCGGAAACATCGTTAGAAAAGCAGAACTTTTTTATACTATTTAACAATTACTTCGTCGGTGAAGATGAAGGCGTTGCCGCCTGAGCCGAGGTGCCATTTTGGTATTTTACCGTAATTCTTGGCAAAGACTTTAATGTAACGCGCCTCTATGCCATTGCCCACATTGCCATAATCATCTGTAATAGTCACCCCTAAGTCGTGAATCTGAGGGGTATAGTCGTCTTCAGCAACATTGTGGCCGACCCTGCCGGCAAATCTATAGGTCTCTCCATCCATTGAGGTATAAAATTCCACATAGCGGGGCATCCAGATCCAGGACCTGATATCCTGTAGAAATCCGGCAGCGAGTTGAGTCACTTCCCGGGGCTCCTTCAAGTCGATGATAGCTTCGAAATCTTTGTTCTGGTAACCTTGCCAACCTCCAAGACGGAAATTGACACTTCCGCGGATGCCATCAACCAGGCCCAGATCTCCTCCGGCTGAATATTGCCTGCTATACTTGTTTTTGATTGTCACTTTATAGGTGGAGCTGATCTTTCTCAGGTCTGACACAGTAATATGGCTGCGAAGCCAGGACTCATTTTCACAATAACAACGGATACGGGAGGACTCTTTCAAAGTAAACGGGCCTGTATAGAGCCGGAACTCCTCTGCACCGCTTCCGGCTTTCGCCCCTTCGAGAGGCTCCACGCTATACCAGATACGATATTCGGGGTCCAACGCAGCGAGACGCACCTCAACACTCTTTAAAAACATCGGACTTGAAACGTCAACCCAAGGATTTTCCACAAAATCCCCATCTATGGCTGAAACCGGCCTTACAGAGGGTTCAAAGCCAAAGTCTTCGTCAGGCTCCGCAATCATATCAAAGTAAAATTCCGCTCCTGAAGCAATATCTTCATAACTAATATATGAGTAGGGATATTCCTGATCGTTTTTCCACACTCCACTCACATAATAATTTTCATCGGAGACATCGGGAGCCAAAAGAACTAAATCAGTACCATCTTCAAGATGCACCACAGCCTCCTCAAAGAGTGGGGTCCCCAACACATACTGGTTACTTCCCGGCAACACCGGATAAAATCCCAAAGCACTGAAAACATACCAGGCTGACATTTGCCCACAATCTTCATTGCCGCAAAGCCCATCGGGCTCTGCTGTGTAGAGCTCAGTCATAATCTTATGGGCAATTTCCTGGGTCTTCCAGGGCTTTCCCACATAGGGATAAAGATAGGCTATATGGTGACTTGGTTCATTTCCCTGAACATATTGGCCGATAAGGCCTGTCATATCAGCCGAATTCCATCCGGAAATATCTGTCGGCGCACTGAAAAGGTCATCCAGACGCTTGTCGAAAGCCTCTTCGCCTCCAAACAGATCCATAAGTCCCGAAACATCCTGTGGCACATGGAATGTGTATTGCCAGGAATTGGCTTCAGTATAATGCACATTGACCTCGTGTGGATCAAACGGAGTTAGCCAGATGCCATTGATACGGGGACGCATAAATCCGGTCGAAGGATCGTAAATATTGCGGTAATATTTAGCACGACGCATATATTCGTTGTAAACATCATCATATCCGAGATGTTTTGCCACCTGTGCGATACACCAGTCATCCACCGCATATTCAAGTGTCTTGGAGACCGATTCGTGCTCTTTTTCCGCCAGGACAAGGCCATTATTTATATAAACATCTATACCAAATTCAGCCTTACGGGAACTCTCCAACATAGCCTCCAGAGCCTCCTCCGCATCAAATCCGCCGACACCTTTCACAATAGCGTCGGCAATCACAGGCACGGAATGATATCCTATCATACAATTGGTCTCATTGGCGGCAAGCTCCCAGATGGGAAGTTTGCCGCACTCATCGTAGATAGAGAGAAAAGAGCGGATAAAATCTGTCGTGCGCTCCCTTTCAATGATGGTCAGCAAGGGATGCAAAGATCTGAATGTATCCCAAAGGGAAAATACGGTATAACGGTCAAAACCCTCAGCCTTATGCACTTCGCCATCCATACCGCGATACTCGCCATTTATATCGGAATAGAGATTAGGAGCAATGGCAGTGTGGTAAAGCGCCGTATAAAAGGCCTCCATCAGATCCGGATCACCAACAACTTCTATCTTGGAGAGATATTTATTCCAGGCCTTCTCAGCTTTATATTTAACCTCCGCGAAATGCCATCTTTTAATCTCAGAACAGACATTTGCACGAGCATTTTCAACTGAAACCGAAGAAATGCCCACTTTTACATAGAGATCCCTGCTAAAAAAACTCTTCTTGAAGGTGATTAGCGCTTTTGCTCCAAACCCATCTCCCCCATCTATCTGCGCAAGCTTAATCTTACGATCAAATTCCATATAGAAATAGAGATCCTGATCCTCAGCCCAGGAGCGACTCCTGCGCCTGCCGGTAATAACATAGTGTCCCTCTTGATTTATATAAGAATCGAGAACCTTATCCCTATGCTCCAGATCTATTATCAGCTGCGGCTCAACTCCCTTGGGAAATTGATATTTATGCATTGCCGAACGCCTGCCGACACTCAGATCTGCCTGCACTCCCCAGCGCTCAAGATAGACTCCATAATAGCCCGGAGAGGCTTCTTCGGCCGAATGGCAGAAAGGCGACTCATAATATTCATTAAAAATATAATCCTGCGGAAAATCCCCCATCTCTCTTCCTGCATCCTCCTCCATAGCAGTCACGAAGCCCAAATAGTCAACAACCGGCATCACCAGCACATCACAATAATCTGCACATCCGGTTCCGCTAAGGTGGGTATGGGAAAACCCCCAGATGGTGCTATCCGAATAGTGGTATCCCGAGCAACCATCCCAGTTGTCGGTACGCGTATCGGGACTAAGCTGGATCATACCAAAAGGGTATGCAGCCCCGGGAAATGTATGACCGTGGAAGTCCGTTCCGACAAAGGGGTTAACATACTCAATATATGATTTCTTGCCACGGTTGAATATGCCCGCGACACATCCCAGCGGTATTAGCATCAATAATACTGCGGTGATAAATCTGCGCATAATTCTTTATTTTGTTTACAAAAATCTTCCTAAAATGGCCAATGGCTAACGGCCAACAGCCAATCCATCACAAAACTTCTTCCAGCAAAGAGAGCCTGATGCTATTGGAGCCCTTTATAAAAGCCGAAATACCTTCCGGACGCTGCTTTTCAAAATGCTTCTTAAGTTGCTCCACATTAGCAAACAACTGCGTCCTATCGGGTCTGAGTTCCGCCGCAGCCTTTGTAAACTCCAGCCCCACAAGCACTATTTTCTCTATAGACCTCTGCTGCTGGAGAAATTCCACTATCTTCTTGTGCTCTTCCAGAGAAGCCTCTCCCAGCTCGAGCATATCACCGAGAATTACCCATTTGCGTTCCAAAGGCAGTTGCATGAAATTATCAAGTGATGCACGCATACTCGTGGGATTGGCGTTGTACGCATCCATAATCAGGGTATTGTGGGCGGTTTGGAGCATCTGCGAACGATGGTTGGTAGGAGAGTAACTCTCTATAGCCTTGCAGATATTGGTAAAAGGAACCTCAAAGTACTCACCTATCGCGATCGCTGCCAGCACATTCTCCACATTGTAAGCGCCGATCAGATTGGTATCGATGATCTGATCATAGACCTTTAGGCTCAAATAGGGCGAATCCTCCTCTTTTCCTACCAGAGATACCTCATAACGGGCCGAACCATATCCACGCAAAACGACCCCGGGACGGTTGGCGAGCATTGTCTTGAGATCCTCGCTCTCTTCATTGTAAAATATGGGACCCCCAATCTGCCTCAAATAGTCATATAGTTCCCCTTTTGTCCTTTTCACACCCTCAAATGAGCCAAATCCCTGCAAATGCGCTTTACCCACATTGGTCACTATACCGCAGGTAGGTTCGGCAATCTTGATAAGTGAGGCAATTTCACCCGGAGCGTTCGCTCCCATCTCGATTATTGCGATTTCCGTCTTCTCATTGATCTCCATAAGTGTCAGGGGGACACCAATATGATTATTCAGGTTACCCTCAGTGGCGGTGGTTTTATATTTCTGCGAGAGCACCGCGTTGATAAGCTCTTTTGTGGTGGTCTTACCATTTGTACCGGTAATTGCCAACATCGGCATATCAAAATGGGTGCGGTGGTGGTGTGCAAGGATCTGAAGGGTGGTAAGCGCATTCTCAACCAGGATGCAACTTCCTTTTCCATCTCCGGGAGAGGCAGCATCAAGAGATGCGCGGTCCACTATCGCACATTTTGCCCCCTTTTCAAGCGCCTCCAGCGCAAAATCATTCCCGTCAAAACGTTCGCCCTTCAGGGCAAAAAACATACAGCCCGGGGTAATTTTACGGCTATCAGTCGTTAGGGAACCGCATTTCTTATACAATTTATAGAGTTCTTCAAGTGTAATCATAATTGCCTCCTATATTTATTTTCTGCCTGTGGAACCGAATCCGCCGGCTCCGCGTCCCGTTTCTCCCAAAATATCCACCTCTTCCCACTCCACTTTTTCGTGGCGGGCAACCACCATTTGTGCTATTCGTTCTCCCGGATTAATGGTAAAAGGATCGGGGGAGAGATTGACCAGCAGCACATTGATTTCGCCACGGTAGTCGGCATCGATGGTGCCGGGGCTATTGGTGACTGAAATACCATGTTTGGCAGCCAGGCCGCTACGAGGTCTTACCTGCGCCTCAAAACCTTCGGGAAGCTCAATATAGAGCCCTGTGGGGACCATGGCTCGGCAGAGAGAGCCCAATGTCACAGGTTCGGTGATATTTGCCCGCAGGTCCATCCCTGCGGAAAATGGGGTAGCATATTGGGGGGTATCAAATGCAGATTTATTGACTATTCTTACTTTCATATAGCAGATGTTTTTTTCTTTTTCTTTTCAAAAAATACAATCGCGGCAATCAATGCCGGATAGAGCAGCACCAATAGTGCCTGAACTATAAGTTTTGGCCAGAGAGACATTTCCGGCAAAAGTGTGCTCAGAGCATAAATTGCCAGGGCAAGGCCGATATATAGGAAAATGCGCCACCACTGATAAGGGATATAGTAATGTTTGCGACCGAGCAGAGTACTGATGAGCAACATTACGGAATAACTTGCCAGATGACCCCAGGCAGCAGCATGATAAGAGTAGATCGGCATAAATATCACATTGACCGCAATAGTTACCGCAAGGCCGGCCAGGGCCACATAGATGGCATAACGCGTCTTTCCGGCGAGTTTGTACCACATATCTACATTGAAGAGCATTCCCAGCACCACATAAGCCATCAACATCACCGGGGCAATCGAGAGCCCCACTCTGAAATCCTTGCCGAGTATGAGGCCTATTTCATCCATAAAGAGCATTATAGCCACAAACCCAAACATACAGAAGGCAACGAACCAGTGCATCACATCTGCATAAACCTTTTTGCTGCCACTCTCTTTTTGCTTTTGGAAGAAAAATGGCTCCGCCGCATACCTGAACATCTGAATAAAGAGCGACATTATCACCGCAATCTTGACTCCGGCCTGATATACCCCCAGATCCGCCCTCCAGGCAACGGGATCGGCATTGAGGAATCTCATCAAGATCCTGTCGAGGAAATCATTCATCACTCCCGGAAGTCCGGCAATCATCAAAGGAAGAGAATATTCCATCAGCGGCCTCCACAACTTGCGATCGATACGCAATGAAAGACGCATCAAATCGGGTAAAAGCAGCACAAGTGCAAATATACAGCTGACGAAAATGGAAAATATGGCGTATGTAAAGTCAGGAGTGGCACTCACGAAGTTGAGCAGCCAATGATTGGGATTTGCTGCAAAACGAGCCGGCATCACCAGATAGAGGAGAAGGTTTACTCCCAGCTCGGTAAAAATCTTGAGGGTCTTGATGACCGCAAACCTCAAAGCCTTATGCTCATATCTGAGTTTAGCGAAGATAATGGCAGTAGAGCAATCAATGGCAAGAATTGCGGCAACATAGATGATGATATTGGAAAAACCTTCATACCCGAGTCCTGTAGCAATATCTTTCGAAAAGAGGGAAATCCCTATGAAAAAGAGGAGCGAAAGAGTACTGACAGTAACAAATGCGGTAGAAAAGACAGAGCGTTTGTCAACGCCCTCCTTACTGGCAAAACGGAAACATCCCGTTTCCAATCCGAGCACAAGCACCACCTGAAGAATGGCGATGTAAGCCATAAACTCAGTTACCACACCATAATCCGACTGGACCAGTACTCTGGTGTAGAGAGGTACAAGCAGGAAATTGACTATTCTGGCCAGTATCGTACTCAGCCCATAAATCGCCGTTTCTCCCGCAAGTTGCTTCAATGGATTCGCCATCTTTCAACAATAATTAATTAGCAAACTTACAAAAAAATCGCTAATTTTGGGATTCAAAAACCCATAAAGATCATGCACAAGAGATTATTATTACTTTTCTGCGCAGGAGCGCTTATTATTGCCGGTTGTAAAGGCGGCAACAAATCCGCAAACGACACTACAGATGAGATCCAATCGACGGAAACCATTTCCGAGATTACAGATGAACAAAATGAGAATCAAGCAGAGATGAGTAGAGAAAAAATGACATTGCAGGAAGCTGAGGCAGAAGCAGCAATCAAGCTCCCTGAAGAGCCTGTTTTTGCCATTAAGACCACAAAAGGAACAATTAAGGTGAAGCTCTATAAAGAGACACCGCTCCATCGCGACAATTTCGCCAAACTGGCAAACAGCCATTTTTATGACGATATCCTTTTTCACAGGGTAATCAATAATTTTATGATCCAGGTGGGCGACCCCAACACCAAGGATTCTACAAAATTTGACAGAATAGGTATGGGTGGTCCCGGCTATACCCTACCCAATGAGATTGCACAGTGCGTCAAAGCCGGCAAAAAACACAAAAAAGGTGCACTTGCAGCTGCAAGACGCGGTGACGCCGTCAATCCCGGCAAAGAATCGAGCGGATCGCAGTTTTACATAGTACAGAGTGAAGAGGGCTGCAAACACCTTGACGGTGAATATACCATCTTCGGTGAGACTATTGAAGGACTCGATATCATCGACAAAATTGCTTCGGTAAAGACCGACCGCAACGGCCGTCCCGACAGCGACATTTCCATTATCTCCATCACACTTGTGAATAAATGATGATGGAGTTCTTAGATCTGGTTAAAAAAAGCCGCAGTTATCGCCGTTTCCGCCAGGAAATGCCGGTGGAGAAGACCCATTTGCTGAAAATGGTGGAGGCTGTACGCTTTTCGCCCTCCGCGCGTAATGTTCAGCCCCTTAAATATGCACTTTACTCCACGCCGGAGCAGTGTGAGGCCATCTTCCCTACCCTGGCCTGGGCGGGCTATCTGACCGATTGGGATGGCCCATGTGAAGGAGAACGCCCCTCTGCTTACATCGTACAACTTCACGACACTACTATATCCGACAGATATTCCTGTGACCACGGCATCACCGCACAGAGCATGTTGCTACAAGCCGTGGAGCTTGGATATGGCGGGTGTATCATAGGCGCAGTAAAACGCGAAGAACTCTCGAATATCTTGCAGTTACCCGACCATCTGAAGATTATAAATGTCATTGCCCTCGGAGTGCCGAAGGAAAAGGTTGTTGTTGACGATATGCAAGAGGGAGATTACAAATATTGGAGAGAGGCTGATGGCACGCACCATGTGCCAAAAAGAACCCTGGACGAACTTATATTCAATCCTGATAAATAGTTATTGAACCCTATGCGACTTCATTTTAGACTTCTACCGCTGATTTTGGCCGCCTTTATGGCATTTTCCTGTGGCACCGGGGAGAAAGGTCCCGATCCGCGCAATCCTTACGGACTCGAGATTATAGATACCTACGAGAAATATCTCGAAAGCGTGGCTGCCGATCCCGATATGGAATTGGTGGACTTAAGTACCTTTATTCCGGGTGTAGTGCTGGATATCCGTTATGCTACTGAAAACAATTTTACCGGCACTCAGATTTATACCAGTGCCAAGGCGTTTGCACGCCGTCCGGTGGCTGAAGCCCTGCTTGCCATACAGGAAGAGCTCTCCACCAGAGGACTTGGTCTGAAGATTTTTGATGCATATCGTCCCTACGCCGGTACGCTCTATTTTTATGAAGTATATAAAGACACCACATTTGTGGCTTCACCACGCACAGGTTCAAACCATAACCGCGGTTTTGCCGTGGATCTGACAATTATTGATCTTGAAACCGGTGAAGAGCTGGAGATGCCTACCGAATTTGACGAATTTACGGAACAAGCCGCCATTGACTATATGGATCTTCCCGATCTTGTCATTTATAATCGCACACTACTTTTTGATATTATGGCAAGACACGGTTTTACTCCCTACAATGCTGAGTGGTGGCATTATAACTATAGTAAAGAGAGAGATAAGTATCCGATAATGGATATTCCTTTCGAAAAACTTGACCGGAAAGAATAAATTTTTTGAAAAAATTTTACGATTTTTTTCGCGTGGCACGCGGTTTGCAATCTCTTAAATTGAATAGTTTTTTCATAGGTTAAGTTTTAGGTTAATAGAGATTAGCGGTGACCCTTCGGTCGCCGCTTTTCTATTTCAAAACATTCTGTTTCAAAGTAAACCGTCAGGGATCTCGAGTACGATATGATCCTCTCCCCACTCAATTATAAGATCGTCGTGCAGAGGCAGAAGCACCTCCTCGCCTTTATGGATGACTGCGATAAATTCGTTGCCTGCGGCGTTGGTATAATCGGTGATCTCTCCTATCAAAGTGTCGTTGCCGTCATACACCTCCATTCCTATGATCGAGAGCTCCTCCTCACCTTCTTCGTCGATAGTTAAAAAGATTTCCTTACCCACAATCTCTTCCGCTTCCCGGAAAGTATCGATATTTTCAAACTTTACGATAAGGCGCCCCCCTTTTGCCTCGCAGGATTCAATAAAAAAGGGAACCGGCAATCCATCAAAATGGATGAACACCGGTCCTTTAAAATTGATATCTCTTGGGTCAGACGGGGACAGGTTGATAACAACATCCCCTTGATCACCATAAGATTTCGCAACCTTCATCTGAAAACTATGCTTCAGCAACAGGTTCTGCGGTTTCCTCAGCAGGTGCTTCGGTAGCGGCAGCCTCAACAGCGGGCTCCTCGGCAGTAGCTTCTGCGGCAGCGGCCTCGGCAGTGATTGCCTCTTCTTCAGCACGAGCAGCAGCTTCTTCAGCAGCCTTTGCGGCAGCCTCTTCAGCTTTCCTCTTTGCAATAGCTTCGGCTCTCTCGGTATTTACCTTTGCCTCAGCGCTAATGGCAGCCTTTCTGGCTTCGAGACCCTCATTGAAGAGATTCTGCTTCTTGGCTTGAACTTTCTGCTCTTTAGCGGCCTTCCACTCATCCCATCTCTTGTCTGCCACTTCCTGAGAAAAAGCACCCTTAGCTACACCACCCTGAAGATGTTTCCTGAGGAGGACACCTTCATAAGAGAGGATACGGCGAACTGTATCAGTGGGCTGAGCACCCTTATGGAGCCAGTTGAGGGCCTTTTCTCCATCAAGGGAGATAGTTGCAGGATTTGTGTTGGGATTGTAGTAACCGATCTGCTCGATCGGGCGACCGTCACGCGGTGCCCGGGAATCAACAACCACGATATGGAAGAATGCGTAATTCTTCTTTCCGCGGCGTGATAGGCGAATTTTTACAGCCATTTCAATAAAAAATTAAAGTTAATAATTGTGTTAACTTCCTTATCTTCTCGAGAAAAGGTCTGCAAAGATAGGGATAATTAAGAGAAAACAAAAAAAATCGCACCGAAATGCGATAATTTTCAAGAGGTTATAATTGGAATTAACGGCATTGTGACGACATGAGCCCAATAAGTCTTTCTATCAAGCAAACTCCGCAATAAGCCAACCGATAAGACATAAAGCACCTACTCCTATTAAAAACAGCATGATATATTTACCCACATTCCATCCGGCAGATATAACAACTCCCAACAATTGTAGAATAAATTTGACAAGATAAAACAGCATTGCAACTACTGCTACTATTCCTGCTATAACTGCCAGTATGATGAGGATAACTTTCATTGTGGACGATTTATATATTAACGCTGTCTATTTTTATATTGTTTATAAGTATGCGTAATCTCTTCAAATAATTTCTTAAGTTCTTCTTGAGATAAAGGTCTAAAATCTTCAGGCAAGAACACTCTGATGCCATCTTGTGAAGCATATTCAGGATTCACGCTAATAAGAATATTGATCACTATGGCACGCAAATCTGCTACTGTCCGCCCGAAGTCATCGATTATGTAAGAATTCTTCGCAAATAGCGGTGAGTTAGCTATTAAAATAAAGAACTGATAGTAGTAGTTTACAAAACTATGCTTTTTGTACATATCAGGATTATTGATAATGTACTCAGCCTCTTTTCTTAAGCATCCGTCTTTGCACCACTCAGGATTCTTGACTATGGCTGCCAAAATAGCAATCAGAACCAGAAAGTAAATCACATCAGCAGTAAACAACTTTCTTGCATCCGTTTCCGAATTAATATCCGGCCAAGTCAAATTATCGATCTCTTCATAAATCTTCTCCATCAACTCTTTGATCTCATCCGGCATCTCCTTGTTGTTATTGTAAAAAAACTCACCACAATAGCACTTTCCAAGGGGAAAAGGCAGGTCCTTCCTCGAAAAAAGCGGCGTTCCATAACAATAAAATTTGCCATTAAGTTCGGTCAGGCCTTCCCATGACTCCAACGATGGGTTGTGGCAACAAACAAAATCACCTTTATCTCCCATAATTATCATAATGCGAATACGTCACATTAGCGTTTTATTGTTAATAATTTAATAATACTCTATTATACCACCCTTATATTAACATTCAGAGCAGACATACGAACTGAAGAGCCTTTGAAAATTTTTGTTTGTGATCGCTTCAAATGCTGTTTTAGAAATGCTGTTTCTAAGTACTTCCAAGCGGGTTCTATAGTATTCTACCAGGTCAATATTCCTGTCAAAATGGCGCTGAATCGGGTAATCAGTGCCCCAAAGGATTCTATCTGAAAGATTGCTATTGCCCATTCTCAATATATCTTCCATAGGGGAAAAGGCAGTATCAGCCCACACATTAGGATATCTCTTAATCATATTAATGGTCTGTTCTACCGGTCTGCTGTGAGCAAGGATAAAAGTTACTTTAGGGTTTTCCCGAACTCCTTTCTCAAATTCAAGGGGATAACATCCATCATGCTCACCTGTATGAATTAACAGCGGTAGTTGCATCTTATTAGCCAGTAAAGCAACTTTTTGGAAACTAGGGTTACTACTTTTCCATGTTTGTGGATGCAATTGTGGATGAATCTTTAGGCAAACCCAAGGAATACCACTATCCAAATAGGTATCGAGCGTTCCATCTTCAAACATCTGTGGCAATATCCATAGTACCGGCAAAACCTTATTATGTGCAAGAGATTTTAACTCTCTAAATTCCGAAAGAACTTTATCATACAATCCGGCGCAAATAGTTGTCGATGATACAGCAAAGTAATCAACCCCAACCTGCTCCATAAAATTCACTACCTCTTGGGGAGAGGTATATGTGTCATAATAATGCCCGCAATGAGTATGTGAGTCACAAATCAAAGCTCTATTGGTTTACCATAATACTCCTTATGTAATCTCTTCTGAAGGAAAGCCACCTCGCAGAAGTGCTTATTTATCTTCATCATATCTCCTCCATTTTCATTGTAGTTGCGCACCAAACATCGCGCACAGAATTGACGAGCTTCACACTCTATGCACTGTGGAAAGTCAGCTTGAGTAATCTTACGCAACTCTTTGATTTTTTCGCTGTTTTCCCATATTTCTCTAAGTGGTTGCTCGTAGATATTGCCCAATACCATATCCTGCCAACCGGCACAAGGATAGACATCACCATTGGCAGTTATACAGCAATTATCATAGCCCACACCACAAAGGGGCTGCTTCTTGTAGCGCTCGAGGTCAAATTTTATCTCATCTGTTACAGGGCGTACTTTAGCCTGCATCTCTTCATAATCTTTGTCATATTCCATAATGTCTCGCAACAGTTCCTCAGTCTCTTCTATTGATATTCGATTAGCAAGATTCCTTGTATCAAGATCTGCCTGTGCCATCATAATATAGTCGGTTTGGGCTTTAATTTTCAAGGACTTTGCGTACTCAAGAACTTCTCTGTATCCGTGCCTATTAGCCTTCATTATAGGACAGGAGATCTGTACAGGAATGTCGGCAGCCACTAATTTTTCTATGGCTGCCTTTGTCTTGTCAAATGAACCTTGAACTGTTGTGATAAAATCGTGCTTTTCGGGGTCCATACTGTAAAGAGAAACCTGGATAAGCGATATGTTGAAATGACGCAATGCCTCCACATCTTCATCTTTGAGCGCAATAAGATTGGAGAGGATTGTCACTTTAAAATCTTTCTCTCTCGCATAACGCACCAACTCTATCAAATCTTTGTGCAAAAATGCTTCACCACCAGAGAAAGTAACATGAATACCGCCCATCTCCGCCAATTGATCAAGAATATCCTTTACTGTATCAGTCGGCATATCTATGCCTGTGCGTTTCTTTTCGTTGGGAATGTAGCAGTGAATGCAGCGCTCATTGCAGCGACTCGAGAGCTCAAACTGGATATTTGAGATCAACGGGCGCCCCTGTATCTCTTCAAGGAAAAAGTCTTGTGTATTCTCCGTTACCTTCTCATCGGTTGCCTGATAGAAATCAGACTCAAGTGTCTTCGGGTTGTCCATCGCATAGCTGAAGGTCTGCTCCTGCGCTTCAAGCAATTCAGGAGTCTCTGCGAGTAGCACAAAATGGTCTTTTGCAAGGCTCTCAGCAAACTCCATAAAGTCAGATTTAAGTGTCTCAAAATCCACTCCCGCATATATTTTGAGCAGACGGTTCACGATATCGTCCACCTCTTGAGGTTCTCGTTTGATTTCACGGAGCAAATCCGCCCCAAATGCATCATAACTGCGGTCATGACGAGTTAACTGGTTCGTAATATATCCGTATCGCTCCGTAGTGCGAATAAAACTGTTTTTAGAAAGTTGTATTAGCATGGTTATACTATTTCAATGTTCTTGATTGGTAGAACAGAATACAAACCAGATTTCTCTATAGTAATATTGTTTTTAATCATAGATATCACCTTTCTTGCATAAGCAACATCAATGTCGGAAGTTATTGGATCAATTACTATCTTATCAATAAAACAATTTGAAAATGGTATCTGCACATAATCTGGCATACTCTGAAACGGAGCATTTACTTGAATTTGAGCTATGAAACGATACTCTTGTTCATCTTTATAGGGGTCTCTTTTTAGAAATAGATACTTTAAATAAACATCATAAAAATCTTGAAATTCATAACTATCCTTCAAATTTGTTACCATTTGCTCTTGAGAAAGGTATTTTATTTCGTAACCGTAGTAGAATGCTTTATTGCCCCCATTAGCACCTTTATCATCTAAACAAATATCTACAATTTTGCCTACGGTAGATTCAATTTTCAGAACAATATCTTTATCGTACTTGGATCGATAAGTATTCCACATCAACTCGCTTTCTTCTGCAGTCGTCCAGCAAATTCCGAAGAACGATTTAGCAAAAATCCTCACATCTACTTTTTTTTGATTCTTATGATAATTATGCTTTGATAGATAGTTCTCGTATGGATCTTTCCATGATAATACGTTATTGAATCTAATTTGCTTTTTTACAAGCATTTCCAATAGATACATTAAGGGCATGTACCTATAAATCTTTTGTTTGCTACGCAATAAATGCTTATTGCAGTCGTCAGTTATTGGATGAATACACATTGTTTAGGGTAAATTTGTTTTATGACAATATTTGACTGTAATTAATTATCCTTATTTAAATAATCCTTTATATTTGTTTCAAGAAATTTCGAATATATTTCTCCATCAATTCGTATCACTTGCTTGACTATATATTTTTTGCCATCTTTTTTTAAATAATCTAAAGCATCTTTTGCCAATTCTTCATTGGATTCCTTTTTCCCCATACATCCAATTGTCACATATCTGATATCGGGAGCACTCAAATTATCTACTAAAAATTAATAAAGGATCAACATCTGAGGACTCATGCCCTCAGATGTTAATTAAAGAACCGCCTATACTGCGCGATCACAAGCACGGCATATATGTGCCCCACCCGGGTTTCCACCTGCGTGACCTTGTGCAGGACAGCCAGCAACATAAGAGCCTGTAGGTAGGTTTTTAGCAATCAATTCTGCTTTTTTATAAGTTTTCATGATCTATATGTGTTTGATTTATTTTACTCTCTTTTGGATTTTCAATTTTCTCCGTGCCTTCACTCGCGCAGAACGGCTTTCTCGTATGTTATTAAAATATTTATCAATGATCTAACTCTCAGATTTGAAATGTCTCAACATATATTAATGAAATAAATCTGACTGCGCTGATGTAAGCGAATCACTCCTTGTCGCACATGAGACAAAGAGTCCCCTTCCGACAGGAGTATCCTACCGGAAAAGTCTAAAAAAGTTTTATCTGAATTGTAAAAGGGTTGGCGACTATCAAACGAATCGCAAGAAAGAACACTCGGCACACCAGCGAAGAGAAGGGATTTTCCTACCCCCCCCCACGCAATTTTTTGTGTTTCAATATATTAGCCGATTTTGGCATAGAATCTACGAAGTTTTCTCACTGAGGTCTGGTAACAAATGTAGTAAAATCGATTGGATTTTCCAAGTTTATCTTCCACATAATCCTCTGATTTTAATACCGAAAAGAAGCTGCCTAACTAAACAATTATCTTCTAAACCTGTCTTGCAGGACTTTTATTTTCTCGATAATATCATTAAAAGTTGGTTTATTGGGACCATAAATCATATTCTCAAACATTGCCGCATAATCACTTTCCCATATTGCAAATATATCCTCGTGAGGAACCAGTTGTATGTTTTTGCGAATATCAGAGGTATAATCCACATCTTTAACTGAAGTGAACACCTTTCTGTGGTGTTGGATATTATTCCACAAATCATCATTTTGTATAGCTGCTATTGCAAAATCCTTATCCATCATCATATAGAGGTCATATAAATGACGTGATTTTCTAGATGCATTAACTCCACCTCCCACCACAGAAAAGATTTCGTGCAGCAAGAATGCTTTTTCCAAAAATGTCTTTTCGGCAGCTGCTGTCATAATATCTGAATCCACAAGAGTTGTTTGAATGTTTGGGAAATTCTCTTCGACAAAACTTTTCACCTTACTCACTTCGTATGGCTGAAACAACGAACGTGCTCCAATTTCCAGTTCAACATCAGGTCCTAAATAACTAAGTTCGCCTGGAATCACTCTACTATATGTTATCCAAATTTTTCGTGGTTCCGGATAAGTGTTATCATCTTCTCCATCTTCCTCTGGTCTTACTGTACATAATGAATCCAAGCCGTATTTTTCTATAGCTTTAACTAGTTCCATGTAAAACTCATTACGAACAAATAACGACGACTTTTTACGAAATCTCTTTAATTGTTTCTTTGTCAAATCGCCGCTAACACCAAAATAAGTGGGATCAATAGAAAGATCAATATCCTCCGAAAATCTATTGATCAGTTTTCCAACCTTGCTTAATGAGGTGCCACCTTTAAAGATAAGTTTATCAGCAAATGGTAGAGTGAAGACAATTTGCAGGATAGTAGTAACCCATAAATCCTTTTCAATGGTATATGCCGGTAAACCTATACGTCCTTCAGTTGCTTTTAATACTTGTTGCTGTTCCTCTACAGTGAGGTCAAAATAATTATTCATACGCCCTTTTTATTATATTTCTAATCCACACAGGCATTTGCTTGAAGTCCGCCATTACAGACTCTTTTGGCTCATTTTTCAACAATTCGCCAATTCGCTTGACATGCCACTCTTCTACATTTTCTTTCTTTAATGACCTAAGGGCGGAGGTGATCAACATAGCCAAACGATTTTGAAATGAGATATTTTTTGGAACCCTGTTCTTAAATGTTATGCCACTTCCATTAGATAATGGGATATACCTTTCAGAACCATCCGTAAGAAAGACATAATTCATTGGTACCTGTGTCGAAAGGCCAAGTACATTCAACGCATAGGCTCCTGATGGGACTATTGTCGCTTGATCTCGTCTTGCTATAGCTTCTGCAATTTGTTCGGATGAAGGGTAGATGATTCCCAGACCTAATTTTTCTTCTATTTCGGGATAGCAGTACACACCTTGTGCTACCCGAATTATTTTGCCTTCCTTATGAAGTCTCGTTAAGCTCTGCCTGATAGCATCCGGTGAGCCAAGGCCAATGAAATCGTCAGGAAAGAAAATACTTCCCTTCCCCAATTTCATTATTTGTTGCTTTATTTTTGATACTATAGTGGCCATTAAAAACTATTTTGTCACAAAAATAAGTGATATTTGTGACAAAACAAAAAACAACCTCAAAAAACAAAAAAAAATCCTACGAAAACAACATTTCCGTAGGACTTTCGATCTAAATAATCACGATCGGCCGGTGTCTTTCAAAAAATAACAGGTAACAGCCGATTAGATTAATAAATCTACCACAAAACTTCGATCAATTTCTTGAAGTTATACTCTCGTGCTCTATCTTGCACAGTAAACAGGTCAACCAGCCACCAAATGCCGCAGCCACCACCGGTGATGAGCTTTAAAACGCCCAATCCAATGTCACCAAGCATAAATCTGTCAATTCCAAGCTGTCCTATGAAAATTGACACGATTAACATGACTGTTGGATTTTTGTATTCATAAAAGTGAACAATGTCGCTCTTCGCGTCCGAAGCAGCAGCTAGTTTCTCACGAATAATCGAGATCTTACTTGAGGGAAAATAGTCCCCTTTAAGGGCAAGAAATGAGTCAATTTTTTGATTTTCCATAACGTTATTATTTAAGTATCAGGTATTATTATTAGAGTTGTGGACAAATATAACTATTTTAATCATAAAACCGCACTCCATCACGGATTCATCAGATCGGTATTGACAAATCTGATGATATCATAAATGGATTCGATGGCGGCATCGGCGGGGCCATCGGGCTCGAGGAGTTTGGCCTTATTGTAGGCATTTATTGCATCACCCCAAAGTTGCTGGCGACGATAAATCCCGCCAAGCAGGTACCAGGCATGGGCACAGTCGGGGTCTTCTTTTAAGTAATCATTGAGGGAGTCATAAGCCTGATCTATCTTACAATCCCTAAGCAAAGTTTCTATTTCTTTTAATCCTGTCATATTATACAATTCCTGAAAATCCCATAAATGCCATTGCCATAATACCGGCAACTATCAGGGCAATGGGAACACCTCTGAATGCCTTAGGCACATCGTTAAGATCAAGTTGCTCTCTGATACCTGCAAATAGGGTTATGGCAAGACCAAAACCGAGAGCGCTGGCCACGGCATAGACTACCGATTGACCGAGATTTAGCATATGGGGATCTCCACCGAAGGTGAATTCATTGTTAACCACGAGCAGAGCTACACCAAGCACACAACAGTTGGTAGTAATCAAGGGAAGGAAGATGCCCAAAGCCTGATAAAGTGCGGGGCTGATCTTCTTGAGTATGATCTCCACCATCTGTACAAGGCCGGCAATAACGAGTATAAAACTCACGGTCTGGAGAAACTCTATGCCCAGAGGCACGAGCACATAGTACTGAAGCAGATAGGTAGCCAGAGTCGAAAGTGCCATTACAAAAGTCACCGCAGCTGACATACCGATAGCAGTATTGACCTTCTTGGATACACCGAGGAAGGGACACACTCCGAGAAATTGCGACAACAATATGTTGTTGACAAATACGGCGGATATTATGATAATGATATATTCCATAGTTATGCCTTTTTAGCGGTTACTTTTCTGAATAATACTATAAGATATGCGAGCACGATAAATGCACCCGGGGCCAGCACAAATGCGAGAATACCATCTCCTTCGATAAATTTCCACCCAAAGAGCGACCCACTGCCAAGCAGTTCACGCACAAGGCCAAGGATAGTCAGGGCAATTGTAAAACCGAGCCCCACCCCAAGTCCGTCACAAGCGGAGTCAATTACGGAGTTTTTATTGGCAAATGCTTCTGCTCGACCGAGCACGATACAGTTAACTACAATCAGCGGGATGAATAAACCGAGAGTCTCATAGAGTGCCGGCAAGAAAGCCTGTAGAAGTAGCTGTACTATGGTCACAAATGCAGCAATCACCACTATATAAGAGGGAATGCGCACCTGTTCAGGAATAAGCTTGGCAATCGCAGAGATAGTTATATTGGAGAGCACAAGCACAAATAGGGTGGCAAGTCCCATACCCATACCGTTTATGGCCGATGTGGTGGTGCCCAGGGTCGGACACATACCGAGGATAAGAACAAATGTGGGATTGTTTTTTATTATGCCGTCAATTATCAGTTTAAGTTTTCTCATGGCTGCTGCTCTTTTTGAAGTTCAACAAATACCTTGTAGGCCGCATCAACACCTTTGAGGAAAGCTCTTGAGGTAATGGTTGATGCTGTAATGGCGTCAATCTCTCCGCCATCTTTTGTAACGGTAAGATTGGAAGAAGCGGGATGCTTACCCACGATTTGTGTTCTGGTGGCTATTTCATCTGAAATCTTTGCGCCAAGCCCGGGGGTTTCCGCATGAGAAATCACCGATGTATTATAAATAGTGCCGTCTGAGTTAAAACCCACCATCATCTGTATGGGGCCTCCGAATCCGGAAGCCTTGACCTTTATAGCGTAGCCGACTATCTCTCCATTCATTTTTGCGGGATATACCACACTACCCTCCATCTCCACCATCTCCTCCGAAGGGTTATTGTCACACTCCGGAACAACCGCTTTGATTGCGTTGTTGATTTTGGCTAGTTCCGCAGCTTCGATAGGGGCTTTGGTCACAGAATAAACGACCCCGAGCAGTGCGGAGCATATTAAACAGATTAGTGATAAAGTTATCACCATATTTTTGAAAGATGATTCCTTAGCCATTTTTCACCTCCTTTGCATATCTCCTGGGTTTGCAATATTTGTTGAGAAGAGGAACAGTAGTGTTCATAATGAGAATCGCGAAAGAAATTCCTTCGGGATATGCTCCGAAATAACGGATAAGCACTGTGATTACACCGATACCGATAGAATATATGACCATACCTTTTATGGACATCGGCGATGTGACATAATCGGTTGCCATAAAGATGGCTCCAAGCAACACGCCTCCGGTAAAGATATTGAAAAGGGGACCTGTGTAGATGTCGGGATTGATCAGATTGAAAATCCCCGTCATCACAGCGATAGTACCCACAATGATAAGCGGAATGTGAGGTTTGATAACTCTCCTGATAAGGAGATAAACAAATCCGAGTATAAGCGCGAGAGCGGAAACCTCGCCTACCGAGCCTCCTATCTTTACGAAAAGCATCTCCTTGAAGGTGAATTCATTTGCAGCAAAAATTTCCGGAAGTGTGAGTCCGGCTGCAAGACCCTCCTTGGTAAGCGCCAGCGGCGTTGCACCCGTGAAGGCATCCACGCCTGTCCTGAACCACGACTCGGGAATTGTCCAATCGGTCATAAGTGTCGGAAATGAGATCAGCAGGAAAACACGCCCTACAAGTGCGGGGTTAAATATATTTTGTCCCAAACCGCCAAAAGTCATCTTGACTATACCGATTGCTACGATGGCACCTATAAATACGAGCCACCAGGGGGAACTGGGTGGAAGGTTGAGTGCCAGAAGACAACCGGTAACCGCCGCAGACAAATCATTGATGGTAACTTTTGTCTTCAGTATAAATTTTTGGATAAGATATTCAACCAATACACAGGAAATGACACCCACAAGCACCAACTTTATAGCAGAGAATCCAAAGAAATAGATGGAAACCAGCAGTGACGGCGCAAGGGCTATCAGCACATCCCTCATCAGAGACTGTGTATTCTCCTTTACATGGAGGTGAGGGGCCCCGGATACTAGAAGTCTTGCCATAGTTTACTGTTTTGCAGATCTGTTTCGCATTATATTCATTACTTCTGCCTTGCTGACCCTTATAATGTCGAGCAGAGGGATATGTGCCGGGCAGGAATAGAGACAACAACCGCACTCGATGCAGTCCTGGATTTTCTCTTTTTCGAGTTCATCATGCATACCGCCGATGCGGGAAAGTTTGTTGAGAAGATAGGGTTCCAGACCCATTGGGCAGGCATCGATACATTTTCCACATCGGATGCAGTTGGTCTCCTCTTTTCTTTTGGTTTCAGCTTCGGTAAGAAGCAAAAAGGCAGAGGTTGCTTTTAGAGTGGAGGCATCCATATTTGCAACAGCTTTACCCATCATAGGGCCACCGCTGATAAATTTGGCTGCATCCTTTGGAAGTCCTCCGATGGCATCGAGCATCTTTGAAAATGGAGTGCCTACCCTCACGAGGAAATTCCTCTGGTGAGGAACACAACTACCGGTGACAGTGATCACATTGTCGATTAGGGGTTTGTTCTTCTGGACCGCCTCATATACTGCCAGCGAAGTGCCTACATTCTGCACTACTGCGCCCACCTCGATTGGGAGCGCCAGTGAGGGTACTTTGCGACCTATAAGTGCATCGATAAGTTGTTTTTCACCACCCTGTGGATATTTTTTCTTAAGGACAGCCACTTTTATCCCCGGATATGGAGATGCCGCCTCTTTCATAGAAGCGATAGCCTCAGGTTTATTCTCCTCAATGCCTATATAGCATTTATCCGCCTTGAGAGCCTTCATCATTATGGCTGCGCCAATAACGATCTCATCGGGACGCTCTCTCATTATCCTATCGTCTGAGGTGATATAAGGCTCACATTCAGTACCATTTATGATAAGGTATTCGGCTTTTTTGTCCTTGGGGGGATTGAGCTTGACATGCGTTGGAAATGCAGCCCCGCCAAGTCCTACAACGCCTGCATTCTTGATCTTTTCCAGAATTTCTTCTGAAGAAAATGGGATTTCCCGTACTATATCTTTGCTTCTATCAATCTCTTCGCACCACTCATCACCTTCTACGTCAATCACAACGTGCATAACGGGATTTCCTGCCAGATCACCTTTCGGCTCCACTGCCTTCACAGTTCCCGATACGGAAGAGTGCACAAAGGCTGAAATAAATCCTGTAGGCTTGCCTATAACCTGACCAACCCTGACCTTGTCTCCCTTTTGCACCACAGGCTCAGCAGGAGCACCCAGATGTTGAGCCATTGAAATATAGGCTACATCCAGAACCGGAAATATCTCTATATGTGCCTCGCGGGAGAGTTTACTGTCGTTAGGATGGATACCACCTATTGAAAATGTACGTTTCATCTCTTTTCCTCCCTATTATCAGTTTTAATAACCGGTTTTTCCTGTTTGGGCGTTAAAGGCACCTTGATGGGAAAATTAACTGCCCAGATCGCCTTAGTCGGACACTCATCAACGCACTTGCGGCAAAGCTTGCACTTTGAAGGGTCTATATAAGCAAGATTGTTTTCAATGGTAATGGCATCGAAAGCACAAACCTTAGCACATCTGCCACAACCAATACAGCTCACGGAGCAGGCCTTGCGGGCAATAGCGCCCTTGTCCTTGCTGGAGCAGGAGACATAAACTCTGCGATTTTTCGGACCTTTGGGACGAAGTTCGATAATGGATTTTGGACAAGCTCTGACACAAGCACCGCAGGCCACGCACTTCTCCTCATCCACCTCCACTATACCACGTCGCTCATCGATGCGGATAGCATCAAACTTACAGGCCTCCACGCAGTCACCTTTG
Source organism: Bacteroidales bacterium (assembly GCA_012798805.1). GTDB lineage: Bacteria > Bacteroidota > Bacteroidia > Bacteroidales > UBA932 > Cacconaster. The sequence goes on along the minus strand of JAAZMM010000027.1, from coordinate 2,180 downwards.
CCAAGGCATCCATACCTGCAACCGGTATCTCCGGAGTAAAGTGAAGCCATCACCTTGCAGGAGGCATACCCGTCAAAATGGTTGATCCTTGCACGGTTGTCCACAGTACCGTGACACTTGATGACAGCTACCCTCGGTTCAATTTTGACTGCTTCCTGACCGAGAGCCGCTGCGACATTTTCCATGACGGCATCACCACCGACCGGACAAGATAACGAACCAAGTGATGGGGCATTTACAACCTCTTCGGCAAATGCACGGCATCCGGCCAGACCGCATCCACCACAATTGGCTCCCGGGAGCAAAGATTCAATTATGTCAATTCTCGGATCCTCTTCAACCTTGAACTTTTGTGCAACAATGTAAAGAACCACCGAAAAAAGCAATCCAAGCGCCACCAGAGAGACAACCGTAAAAATAATCGTTGTACTCATTTGGATAGTTTTTCAATAGTAAAGGTAAACACTTGAGATAATTTATTTTTGAACAAATATATTAAAAAAAAGTAAACCGCTAGTATAGCAATGATAGTGATGCCGGCAACAAGCTCACTAACTCCAATCTTCGTCAGCACAAAAATAGAAATCAGTATCAGCACCAAAGGTATTACACAAGCAAGCCAGACTGCCCTGCTACCCAGGGATGCCTTAAGAAGCACATTTACCTCCTCTCCAACCTGATAATCGCAAGCCAGGGTTGAAATGGATTGTGGGATATCTATGGTTTTGATTGATTGTTCAGATGCAATGCAGACATCTTTGGCATGACACGCCGCACAGGCCGACTTATTGAGTATCTCGACTGTAATAAACTCACTGGTAACAGAGGTTACTACGCCGGCATGCTCAATATTATTTGGATTTTTGGCCATTATTCTGCTTTGATAAGACTTGTCAACGGGTATTTCACACCCTCATAAGTACCTATACGACCATTGATTGAACCGACTGCTACTGGTGCAGAAAAGAAAATGGGAAGTTTATTGGCATCATCAGTAAACCAGATAAACACCTTCTCTTCGCCATAGAAGACACTTTCGCCATCTCCTTCACCAAATGAAAAAACAGATGTCTCTTCATTTTTATCCTTAGAACGATCTGTCTTTGGATTGACTGCAATAGCCACCTTTATAGCCTTGAAAGTGCCCACTTTTGCAACTTTCTTCTCCTCACGACAGACGAAACGCACACGAATATCGAGAATATCTTTGTCGAGAGCAATGGTAAAAGGTGCCGGTTCGCTCTTTTCAAGCTTGTCAAAATCAAGACATCTGACCGTATAGAAAATATTGATGATATCGCGTATCACGACATCATCGTGATAAATGGAGTCCCTGCGGGGACGCCCCTTTTTGTCGACAATAGCACGAAGCGTTTTGCCATCATCTTTCCAAGAATACCAGTTTTTGGCAAAAAAGTTACCCTCATTCACATCTCTGTGAAAATAGAGAGGTTTAAGATCCTTGACATAGAACTTTGACTCATAAATATCCCTTACCTTAAAAAAGGAGTCCCAAAATTTATAGGTCTTGGCATGTGCCAGAAGATGGAAATAGGGCTCTTTGCCTTGCTCGGACTTTTCGGTGAAAGTAAACTTTACGCTGGCAATATCTGCACTGAAACCCCACTTGTAGTGAACAATCAGTTCCATATTCTCACCGCTCCGGAAAGGATAATCCTTTACTTGTGCGGTCGCGACTACTGCAAAGGACAACAGGATGAGTGACAGTAGCGCAAAAAATATCTTTTTCATCAAATATTCGTTTTAATTAAAATCATCACTCGGGCCCATTCCCGCATAATCCATCGGCTCCGCACTATTCATCTTGGAGCCGTGATATTCAGTACGGATCATCGGATCACCCGGCAATACATCATCTATATCTACAAATCGTACCCTATCTGACTCAAACTTCATCGGAACATCACCGACCGCACCATTTCTATGTTTTAGAATGATGATCTCGGTGCCACCGGAAATAATGTCATCAGAAGGAAGACCCACTTTTTCCGGACGGTGGATAAACATTACAATGTCGGCATCCTGCTCGATCGCTCCGGACTCGCGAAGGTCACTCAGTTGAGGACGTTTATTGCCACCACGTGTCTCCACGGAACGGTTGAGCTGCGAAAGAGCTATGATGGGAACATTGAGCTCCTTTGCAATGGATTTGAGGGAAC
>JAAZMM010000026.1 GCA_012798805.1 Bacteroidales bacterium | reverse complement strand
TAACCCTTTCATTTATCTCGTTTTCAGCCGGTAAGCTTCCTTTTTCACCTACGGTGGAAAAATTCCAGTTCGGTCCGGCTTTGATGGCACTATTTGTGGGAACTGCACTTCCGTTAATATTGCTGCTGATAGTGACACTACTCTTTGGAAGGGTCTATTGCTCTTTCCTCTGTCCTCTTGGGATCTGGCAGGATATAGTAATCTGGATTGCCGATCGCTTTAAGAGTAAAAAGCAGCGTCGTTATAACTATACCCCGCCTCACAATACGTTGAGGTACATTATTCTTGCCATCGTGGCAGCCGCACTGATAGCCGGCATCTCTTATCCCTTTGCTTTTCTGGATCCCTATTCGATATTTGGCAGAATTGTGACCTCATTCAACCCCTATGCTTCATTTGCCTTTTGGTCTTTTGTAGTGGCGCTGGCATTCTTCCTTCTGGTCACCCTTTTAAGTGCATTCCGTGGTCGTCTTTACTGCAATACCATTTGTCCTGTAGGCTCTTTCCTCGGATTGATTAGCAGCCATTCGATGTTTCGTCTCGATATTTCGGATAAAAAATGTGTAGAATGTTCACTATGTGGAAAGAAATGTAAGGCTCAGGCACTTGATTGCACTACCCGCACCATTGACTATTCTCGCTGTGTGATGTGCTTTGATTGCACAACATCTTGTAGGAGCAATGCAATAACACTCAAATATTCCTGGGGCCGCAATAAAGGTAAAAAATCCCCAGAAAACAAGAACAATCCTGAGAGCATTGGTCGCAGAAATCTTTTGGTAGGACTAGGTACTCTCGGACTGGTAGCTGCCTCCCGAAAGTGGGGGTCTAAATTCCATGCTGATCCTGCCACAGATGCTGAAGGTGAGCCTATGGCTCAGTTTCTTCCTCCTGGTGCATTTAATATTGAACACCTTAAGGAGCACTGTACGGCTTGCCACGCCTGCATAGCTGCCTGTCCCTCGAAGATTATAAGACCCTCAATAACTCAACACGGTATCGACGGTTTTCTGATGCCGTTACTCTCCTTTGATAAGGGTTATTGTCACTATGATTGTAACAAGTGCTCCAACGTCTGTCCCAATGGTGCGTTGTTGCCTCTCTCACTCCGGGATAAGCAATCCGTAAGAATAGGTATGGTCAAATTCGTTGCTAAAAATTGTCTGGTATTTCGCGAGGATCTGGTCTGTGGCAAATGCGGAGAGGTTTGTCCCACCGGTGCTATCAGACTGCAGGAGCACAAAAGAAAACCCGGACTCTTCTTCCCGGTAGTCAAGAGTGATTATTGTATAGGATGTGGGGGATGTACCAGCGTATGTCCTGCAGAGCCACTTGCAATGGAGGTTTACCCTGTGGCGCGCCAATTTGTACTCAATAAGGTTACTCTTTCTGATTCTCTTTAAGGAGATGGGGACGCAGACGGCGTGTGCGTTCCAGTGCCTGTTCTTCCTGCCACGCTTTAATGAGTTTTGGATTGCCGCTTAAAAGCACCTCAGGTACTTTCCATCCATTGAACTCCGCAGGTCTGGTGTAAATAGGCGGTGCCAGCAACCCATCCTGGAAGGAGTCAAAAAGTGCGGAAGTCTCATCAGATATGGCACCGGGTATCAACCTTACAATAGCGTCGGTAATAATGGCAGCAGGGAGTTCGCCTCCGCTCAGAACATAATCTCCCACCGAGATTTCGCGGGTTATAAGATGTTCCCTTATACGATGGTCGATGCCTTTATAGTGGCCACAGAGAATAATTATATTCTCTTTTATAGAGAGGGAATTTGCCATTTTCTGGTCAAAAATTTCACCGTCGGGTGAGGTAAAGATGATTTCATCATATTCCCGTTCGCCTTTTAATTTTTCTAAAAGGTTAAACACCGGTTCGATCATCATTATCATTCCTGCATCGCCTCCAAAGCCATAATCATCGGTTTGCCTGTAGCTTCCTTTGCCATAATCACGGATGTTATGGAGGTGGATTTCAACAAGCCCTTTCTCTTTAGCTCTTTTGATAATTGAGTGGTTGAGCGGACTTTCGACCAATTCCGGTACGACTGAAAGGATATCTATTCTCATTTTTAAATTCTTGTATTGCAAAAGTAGCATTAATTCCACAAAATCCGTTATATTTGCAGGATAGAATAATTTTACAATTCAATTAATTATATGAGTGAAGATCTGAAACCAATTGCTCCTGAGCTGGAAGAGGTTCAAGCGCAATCTGATGTAACTGTTGAACAGGTCGCAGAAATGACTGGCGACATAACCCAAGAAGAAATAACACAACCGGCCAAAGTCACAGAAGTCGAAGAGGCTCCCAAAGCTGAGGTAGCTGAAGAGGCTCCCAAGGTAGAAGCCGCTGAAGAAGCACCCAAAGCTGAGGTAGTTGAGGAAACTCCCAAGGTAGAAGCCGCTGAAGAAGCACCCAAAGCTGAGGTAGTTGAGGAAACTCCCAAGGTAGAAGCTGTTGAAGAGGCTTCCAAAGCTGAGGTAGCTGAAGAGGCTCCCAAGGTTGAAGCCGCTGAAGAAGCCTTCGAAGTGCCCGATTATTCGGAGATGGGGCTAAAAGAGATTCTGGATGTATTCCAGACGCTTCTTGACAGGGGAGATATGCAGCAACTCTACAAGCATGCCGACTCCATTAAAGCCACATTTTACAAGACTCTCCGCAAGGAGAAGATTGCAAGTGGTTTTATCGCCCCTTCAGAGGAGATTATAAGTGATGGTACTGAGAGCGGTGAGGTTGTTTCCATCAATCCTTTTGCTGAGGTTGAGCGTGGGTTTAAAGAGCTGTACAACAATTACCGCACAAAGCGCAACGCCTATGCGCGCGAGCAGGAGCAGAATAAGGAGAAGAATCTTCAGACAAAGCTCGAGATTATCGAGCAGATAAAAGCCCTGGTTGACAGACAAAGCCAGGAGGATATGGGGCAGATATTTAGTGAGTTTGGAAATCTCCAGGCACAGTGGCGTGCTACCGGTCAGGTGCCTCAGTCACGTATGAAGGACCTCTATGAGACTTACAATCATAATGTGGAGGTCTTCTATGATAATGTAAAAATCCACAAGGAGCTAAGGGATCTCGATTTTAAGCGCAATCTTGAGGCAAAAGAGGAGCTCTGCGTCAAGGCCGAGGCTCTTGCAGAGACTGAATATGACAATATCGTGGCTGCTTTCAGGGCTCTCCAGAAATTACACGAAGAGTGGAAGGAGATAGGTCCCGTAAGTAAAGAGCACAGGGAGAGTATCTGGGAGAGATTTAAGGCAGCTACTGCGATAATTAATAAAAAACACCAGGCCTACTTTGATTCTCTAAAACAAAGTCAGAGAGAGAATTTTGAGGCCAAAAGTGCTCTTTGCGAAGAGGTTGAGAAGATTGTTGCAATGGAAATCTCCGACTCCGGCACCTGGAATAAGATGACTAAGACCATAACAGACATCCAGGCAAAGTGGAAAGCAATCGGTTTTGCATCCAAAAAAGACAATGTAAAGGTCTATGAGCGCTTCCGCTCTGCCTGTGACCAGTTCTTTGAGGCTAAAAAAGCATTTTATGCAGAGCTCAAGGAGCAGATGCAGCACAATCTTAAGCTTAAAATAGATCTTTGTGAAAAGGCAGAAGCCGTTCAGCATAGCGAGGAGTGGAGAAAGACCACAAGCTATCTGATAGATCTCCAGAAACAGTGGAAAGAGATCGGTCCCGTATCCCGTAAACGCACCGAACAGGTATGGAGGCGTTTCCGTGCCGCTTGTGACACTTTCTTTAATAATAAAGAGAAACACATTGGTAAACAGAAATCCCAGTACGAAGCCAACCATCAGCTCAAACTGGAGCTTATCGATGAGATAAATGCGTTTGAACTTTCAGACAACAAGGGTGAGAATTTCGAGGCTTTGAAGGCATTCCAGAGCAGGTGGAACGAGATAGGGTTTGTGCCGTACAAAGAGAAAAATAAACTCCAGGCTGCGTTCAAGAAGGCTCTTGACTCAAAGTTTGACGAGGTTCGGGCTCAAAACGACGACTATCGTCCCAGATATGGCAAATACTCTTCAGATGCCAATCTGAGTAAGGCTGAGCGAAGTCTCCGTAGTGAAAGAGATCGTCTCATCCAGAAATATGTCAAAAAAGAACAGGATATTGCCACCTGGGAAAATAATATGGGCTTTTTCTCCAAGACCAAAAATGCTGAGACATATCTGGCCAAGATGAGGAAAGAGATTGAGGTCGCACGTGAGGAGCTCGCAGAGCTTGAGGAGAAGATCAAGGCAATAGATTCACAATTTGAAGAGAGAAATGAGTAAAGGAGAAAACAGAAGCACTATTATAGGATTTGCCCTTATCGGCATAATATTACTACTTTTTAGCTGGTATAATACCAAGCAGTTTGAGAAACAACAGAAGGAGAGATTCATAGCAGATTCGATTGCGGCCGCCAATGCCATCCAAAGCGCTCGAATGGATACCACGTATAGTGCGCTACCTGCCGAAGAAACTCAGTTTCCCGGAGATGAATTGCCTGTGTATCAGGACTCCCTACTGCACTTTGCCAGCATTGCCGAGGCTGACTATTTTACCCTCGAGAATGACAAGATCAGACTCACCATCTCATCCAGAGGAGCACAACCCTCAGAGGTGGAAATCAAGAATTATTACACTTATGACAGCTCCGCACTGATATTGATCCGAAATGATAAGAGCATATTTGAGTATGAGATAAATACAAATCAGTGGATCAATAGCGGTGATCTAAACTTTTCATTGGTTTCTCAGAGTGAGGATAATATAGTACTACGTCTCTATTTTTCGGCGCACTCCTATATTGAGGCACTTTATGCCCTCGCTGAAGGAAGTTACATGGTTGACTACAATCTCCGGTTTGTGAATATGGATAACATCCTTGACAGACGTACCAACCAGATACGCCTCAATTGGGTTGTCGATATTCCCCATCTGGAGAAGGGTTATAAAAATGAGAAAAACTACTCGGCCATTGCATACCGTTTTGCAGGCACCAACGACGTAAAGGGGCTTGGCAGGAGAAAAGATTCTGCCAAGGAGTCATTCTCGGTAAACCTTCGATGGTTCGGTTTCCAGCAGCAATTTTTCTCCGCGATCCTCGTTTCGGAAAACAATTTTGTAGGTGGCACCCTGGAAAATAAGTTTTACACTGAGGATGTGACGCTAGCCACAGGTGATCTGATGCGCTCCTCTGCTGAAATGATGCTTGATATTGATACTCAAAGCAAGGATTTTTCGTTGCCATTCAAGTTTTATTTCGGCCCCAACCACTATCCGACACTTAAGAGTTATGATGAAGGTTTTGAAAAGATCATCCCTCTTGGAGGTAAGCTTATCGGATCGATCAACCGCTACATAATAATCCCTGTATTTAACTGGCTCAGCAAATTTATAGATAGTTACGGTCTGATTATTTTGATTCTGACCATCTTGCTCAAATTGGTCATTTCTCCTTTGACCATAAAGTCCTATAAATCTTCAGCAAAGATGAGGGTACTTCAGCCTGAAATCCAGAAGATCAACGAGAGGTATCCAAAGCAGGAGGATGCTATGAAGAAGCAGCAGGCTACGATGGATCTCTACAAAAGGGCAGGTGTAAGCATGTTTGGAGGATGTCTTCCGATGTTGTTGCAGTTCCCGATTCTATTTGCAATGTTCCGTTTCTTCCCCGCCTCCTTCGAGTTGAGACAACAGAGCTTCTTGTGGGCGGATGACCTGAGCGGTTATGATTCCATTCTTGATTTCGGATTCAATATACCTCTCTATGGTGACCACATCTCCCTTTTTGCACTCCTTATGGGTATTTCGATGGTATTCTACTCCAGGCTGACTATGTCTCAGATGGCGGATAACCAACAGATGCCCGGTATGAAGTTTATGCAGATGTGGTTTATGCCTATCTTCATGGTTCTGATCTGTAATAATTTCTCTGCAGGATTGAGTTATTATTATATGCTATCCAACCTCATTACAATCATCCAGACACTGATTATCAGGAAATGGTTTATTGATGAGGAAAAGCTTTATGCCCAGATTCAGCAGAGGGCCAACAGCAAGCAACCCCAGAAGAAATCCAAGTTCAGACAGCGTCTTGATGAGGCCTACAAGATCCAGCAGGAGCAGATGAGACAACAGCAAAAACG
>JAAZMM010000025.1 GCA_012798805.1 Bacteroidales bacterium | reverse complement strand
CAGTGCCTGAGAGATGTTGATGATGTAGTCGCCCATTCTTTCGAGTTCGGCAATGAGGTCGAGATAATAGACACTTGTCAAGAAGTCTGCCTTGCTTTCCATTTTATACATCTCTTCATCGCGGAGATCGTTGCGCAACTGGTTGATTTGTACTTCGGCATCTTGGGCAGATTTGAGGTCCACCGGTTTGCCGTCAGCTGCGCAGGTCAGGTTTTCAATCATGACATCATAAGCATGGTTGACTTTGTCGAACATATCAGTAAGGTTCTTGAGCTCTTCCTCATTGAATCTCTTGTTATGGAGGTTACGACGCACTATAATGTTGCCGATTCTCTCTCCACTATCGCCCAGACTCTCAAGTTCACTTATAATACTATAGATCGAACGGATCTCTTCTGAAGTAGCAGAAGTGATCTCTGCAGTAGGGATTTTGTGGAGATATTTGGCAATTTCGAGCTCCATTCTATCTGAGATTTCTTCATATTTCGTCAACTTGTTGCGATACATGTCAAACTCATCGCCTGTTGTACTGCTGACCGCCTGAGCTGCATAGTTAAAACCCTTCCGGGAAATGCGGCCGAAGTGAACTACCTCTTTTTGTGCCTGTTTGATAGCGAGCTCAGAAGTGGATACAGGGCCACCTTCTATATATTTCAGGCGGAAAACTTCTTGTTCTTCCTCAGTGCTCTTAGGCATCTTTATTATTTTGCTTACAAGCTTAACTATCTGTGGACAAAACCATACCAAAATAAGGGTGGTTATCACGTTGAATACAGTATGGAGCATAGAGAGACCATAGAGAAGAGCGGTCTGATCTGCTTCGGTAGCAATGTTAAGCCCGATTTGAGTTGGGTTGGGGAGTCCCATCGCAGCTATGATGCTACCTATCAATCCAACGAAAGGTCTGAAAAATATCAGTGCCCAGGTAACTCCAAAAAGATTGAAGACTGTGTGAGCCAATGCTGCCCTCTTTGCAGATGTGTTGCCGACTGTGGCCGCTATGTTAGCCGTGATAGTGGTGCCTATATTTTCTCCTAGAATCATTGCTGCTGCATACTCAAAAGGCATCCAACCCATAGTCAACATAACCATCGTCAAGGCGACTGTAGCACTGGAAGATTGGAGAATAAGGGTCAGGATTGTACCGAGAAGCACAAAAAGCAGTACGGAACCAAAACCATAATCGGTCCATCCCCGGATAAATGAGAGCACTTCAGGTGTTGACTCAAGGTCAGGTACGGAGGATTTCATAAAAGATAGTCCGAGGAAGAGAAGTGCAAATCCTATGACGAACTCTCCAATGTTCCTCCTTTTTTCGGACTTCATCATGCTGAGAATAAATCCCAAAGCCATCAGGGGAACGGAGATCACAGAGATATCTGCCTTAAATCCCAACAGCGAGATGATCCAGGCTGTCATTGTGGTGCCTATATTGGCTCCCATTATTACTCCAACAGCTTGAATGAGCGTTAGGAGTCCGGCGTTTACAAATCCGACAACCATCACAGTAGTAGCACTGGAAGACTGTATCACAGCAGTGATGGTAAGACCGGTTAATACACCCTTGAGGCGATTTGATGTGATTGAAGAGAGTAGTCTGCGAAGTCTATCTCCAGCCGCCTTTTGAAGACCGGAACTCATCATGTTCATACCGAACAGGAACATTCCGAGGGCTCCTAAAAGTGTGAGAATCTGTAACAGCATAATCTTTTATTTTCGGCCGCAAAAATGGCAATAATATTTTACGCTGCCGTTGTAGTCATATTACAATTGTATTACATTTTGTCTTGTTTTATGTAAAATGCTCTTACAATCTATTCTGGGGCGGAAATGAAAGAGGACCACAATCTGTGATCTTCTCTTGTAACGCATTATTTAGGTGTTACTTTTATCTCAGAGCCTGGGATACATTGATAATGTAATCACCCATTCTTTCGAGTTCTGCTATCAGGTCTAGATAATAGACACTTGTCAGAAAGTCGCCCTTGCCCTCCATCTTATACATCTCCTCATCACGCAGATCATTGCGCAACTGGTTGATTGTCACTTCGGCATCTTGCGCAGATTTGAGATCTATCGGTTTGCCGTCAGCAGCAAGGGAGAGATTTTCAATCATAATATCGTAAGCATTATTGACCTTGCTGAACATATTGGTTAGATTCTTGAGTCCTGTTTCGTCGAATGTCTTGTTGTGGAGATTGCGACGAACTATAATGTTACCAATCCTTTCTCCACTATCGCCCAGACTCTCCAATTCACTTATGATACTATATATTGAGCGGATCTCTTCTGAAGTGGTTGTACTTATCTCAGTAGTAGGGATCTTGTGGAGATAGTTGGCGATTTCCATCTCCATTCTATCGGAGATCTCCTCATATTTCACCAGTTTGTTGCGATACATATCAAACTCATCGCCGCTTTGACAGCTAACAGCCCTCAATGCATAGTCAAGACCTTTTTGCGAGATGCGTCCAAAGTGTACGGTCTCCTTAAGTGCTTGTTTGACAGATAGTTCGGCGGTAGAAACCGGGCCTCCCTCTATATACTTGAGGCGGAAAACTTCTTGCTCCGGAGAACCCTTGGGCATCTTTATTATTCTGCTTACAAGTTTTGCAATCTGGGGACAGAACCATATCAGTATCAAGGTGGTTATAACATTGAATATGGTATGGAGCATAGAGAGACCATAGAGAAGAGCAGTTTGATTAGCGTCAGAGGCTGAGGCTGCTTCAAGCCCGATTTTAACGGGGTTAGGAAGCCCCATAGAGGCTATGATGTTGCCTATGAATCCCACGAATGGGCGGAAAAGTATCAGTGCCCAGAAAACTCCGAAGACATTGAAAACCGTATGAGCCAGTGCCGCTCTCTTCGCGGATGTATTACCGACTGCGGCTGCTAGGTTTGCCGTGATGGTAGTGCCTATATTCTCTCCCAGAACCATAGCTGCTGCATGTTCGAAGGGCATCCAGCCCAAAGTGAGCATAATCATCGTCAAAGCAACCGTAGCGCTGGAAGATTGGAGTATAAGGGTTAGAACTGTGCCAAGAAGCACAAAAAGCAGCACTGAGCCGAATCCGTAATCACCCCATCCCCGAATGAATGAGAGTACTTCGGGTGTTGACTCAAGGTCGGGTACGGAGGATTTCATAAATGCGAGTCCGATGAAGAGTAGCGAAAATCCTATTACGAACTCTCCGATGTTTTTCCTCTTTTCGGACTTCATCATACTGAGAATGAATCCCACAGCCATCAGTGGAACTGCAAGGATGGAGATATCCGCCTTGAATCCAAGCAGGGAGATGATCCAGGCCGTCATTGTGGTGCCGATATTGGCACCCATTATCACTCCAATAGCCTGTAATAGCGTCAACAGCCCTGCGTTGACAAATCCAACAACCATCACAGTGGTAGCACTGGAAGACTGGATTATTGATGTGATGATAAGGCCGGTTAATACCCCTCTGAAACGATTTGATGTAATGGAGGAGAGGAGCCTGCGGAGTCTATCTCCAGCTGCTTTTTGGAGTCCGGAACTCATCATGTTCATACCGAACAGGAACATTCCGAGGGCTCCTAAAAGTGTAAGAATCTGTAACAGCATATGTTTTCCCTTTAATTAGGCGTAATAGGTCACAAAAGTGCCAATAATAATTCACATTTATGTTCATGTGATGTTACAATTGTATGACATTTGTCAAAAATTTAAAAAATAGACTTGCAATGGCACATATATTTGTAAATTTGTGCAAAATACCCTTTTCTAATGGCACGTATTCTGATTGTTGAAGATGAGGCTGACCTGTGTGAGATTATGCAATTCAATCTGGAGCAGGAGGGTCACAAGGTAGATGTTGCTTACTCTGCGGAAGCAGCACTGAAGATGGATATTTCGTCATATGATCTGCTTCTGCTTGATGTAATGTTGGGTGGTATCTCAGGCTTTCATTTGGCATCGCTTCTGCGTGAAGATCCTGCTACTGCACATCTGCCGATTATTTTTACTACTGCACTCGGTGAGAGTTCCGATATTGTAAGAGGGCTTGAAGCAGGCGGGGATGACTATATCTGCAAACCGGTTAGTATAGCAGAACTGAAAGCGCGCATCAGAGCTGTGCTTAGGCGCTGCGCTCCTCAGTCCCTGAAGGAGGAGTTAGATGATAATGAAGTTATTTACATGGGTGTTGCTCTGACTATAGATGCTGAGCAAAAAGCGGCATTTGCTGACGGTCGTGATCTAAAGCTCACTAAACTCGAGTTTGAAGTACTTCAATTGCTTTTCAGCAACTCTCCCAAGGTTTTTTCCAGGGAACAGATTATATCAGCAGTATGGCCTTCAGATGTGATCGTGACAGATCGCACGGTAGATGTCAATATTACTCGTTTACGTCGCAAATTAGGCCCTCTCAGTAGCTGTATCAAGACCCGTATCGGGTACGGGTATTCATTTGAAACAGAATGATATGCAAAACACACTCTTGATTGTAAGCATAATTGCTGCAGTACTTCTGCTTGCTCTAATAGTGCTGGCCTTATATACCATTAAACTTTACAGGAGGCTTTCGCTCAGCGAAAAAGACAAGTACCGCATCAAGCGTCAGCTGACGCAGAATGCTGCACACGAAATCAAGACTCCCGTTGCCAGCATTCATGGTTATCTGGAGACTCTGGTAGCCAATCCGGACCTTCCTGAAGAGAAGCGTCGCCACTTTTTGGAACGTTGCCTCTCGCAAAGTGAGCGTATGACTCGTCTTATGGCCTATATGTCCACTGTCTCCCGTCTTGATGAAAGAAGAACTACAATGGAGGAAGGAGTTGATCTTGAGCGTATCATTAATGATGTGATCGAGGATTTCAAAACTCAACTTGATGCTGCCGGAATTACGGTCCAACTTGCCATTCCGGATTTTCTTTTTGTCAAAGGGGACCAAGGGCTTCTCTACTCTATTTTCCGCAATCTGGTAGAGAATACGATAGTCTATGCTTCGGGAGCCGACACTTTGAGGATAGCATGTCTAAGAAGAGAAGATTGCATTGAGTTTGAAGTCTCCGACAATGGCTGTGGTCTTCCTGCCAAACATTTGAATCGCATTTTCGAACGCTTTTATCGTGTCGATAAGGGGCGTACGCGTGGTGAAGGGGTGGCCAGCGGTACCGGCCTGGGTCTTTCCATTGTGAAAAACGCCGTCCTGGCTCACGGGGGTGAAATATCCGCCTTCAACGGCCCCTCAGGTAACGGCCTGATTGTAAGATTTTCTTTGCCGATATAGAATCAATAGAAGCTTAAAGTATTGAAAAGTTATCTCTGTCTCCGAGGGCAGGGAATTTTTTTCTATAATTTTCAAGTTTCTGAAGGTCAACTTCACAGACAATTACCTCTTCTTTTCCATCAGCACAGGATGCAATAGGCTGCCCGAAAGGGTCTATAAATGCTGTCCCTCCATTATATTCACGGGTAGGGTCGGTGCCCACACGGTTTACAGCTGCCATATAGCACTGGTTTTCGATAGCTCTTGCTCTGCTGAGTGTGTCCCAATGATGTCGTCGGGGTATTGACCAGCTTGCCACACAAATCATCATATCATAATCCCCACGATTACGACTCCACACAGGGAAACGCAGGTCGTAGCAGATAATAGGGAGGATTCTGACTCCCCGCCAATTGATTACTACTCGTTCATTTCCGGGCTTGAAAGTCAGATGCTCGCCCCCGTATGTAAAAAGGTGACGTTTGTCATAAGCAGTTACACTGCCATCAGGTTTTACGAAGTAGAATCGATTGAAATATCCTTGCTCTGTTTTTAAAGCTACACTTCCGGCAATTGCGCAATCCATCTTTGCAGCACTCTTCTTCATCCATTCCAGAGAATAACTGGGTTCATTTTCGGCAATTCCTTCGGGTTTCGTTGCAAATCCTGTGGAGAACATTTCCGGCAGTACTACGAGATCAACCTTTGGTGTTCCTTTGAGCAATTGGGAGATATGGTCACAATTAACTTTGGGTTCCGCCCATTTGATATTGTGTTGTACTAGTGCTACTTTCATAATAATTCGTAAATAATAGGCACCAAAATTAGAAAATTTATTCTGATTTTGCTATCTTAGCAAAATAATTAAAACAATAATCATTATGAAAAATGCAATCTTTTCTTTTCCGCTGCCGGCGAATGAACCGGTAAAAACTTATCTCAAAGGTTCTCCTGAAAGGGAAGCGCTTGAAGCAGAACTTAAAAAACAGAGTTCGCAAGTGATAGATATCCCTCTGATCATAGGAGGTAAGGAGGTTCGCACCGGTAATACGGGCAAAGTAGTTATGCCACATGACCATCAACATGTGCTCGCTACCTATCACAAGGCGGGTGAGAAGGAGGTTCAGATGGCCATTGATGCAGCAATGGCAGCTCATAAAGAGTGGTCGGAGCTCGACTGGACAGTTCGCGCTACCATTCTGCTAAAGATTGCCGACCTGATTGCAGGTAAGTATCGCGCTGTAATCAATGCCTCCACAATGCTCGGACAGAGCAAAAATATTTATCAGGCAGAAATTGACGCTGCATGTGAACTGATTGACTTCCTGCGCTACAATGCTCATTTTGCTGGTAAGCTCTATGGATTCCAGCCAAAGAGTGCTCCCGGGCAGATCAACAGTGTTGAGTATAGAGCCCTTGAAGGTTTTGTGTTTGCATTAAGTCCCTTCAACTTTACCTCTATCGCCTGTAACCTCAATATGTCCCCTATACTGATGGGTAATGTGACCGTATGGAAGCCGGCGACTACGGCGATCCTATCCAACTACTATCTGATGAAGGTCTTTAAGGAGGCAGGTGTACCTGATGGCGTGATCAACTTCCTCCCGGGCCCCGGAAAAGTAATCGGTGATGTAGTATTCAACTCCAAATATATGGCAGGTGTGCATTTTACCGGCTCTAATGCAACCTTCAACACACTGTGGAAGCAGGCAGCCAATAATCTTGAGAAATATATCTCATATCCCCGTTTGGTGGGAGAGACCGGCGGTAAGGACTTTATCTTTGTTCACCCTTCATCATGTGTGAAAGAGGTAGCTACTGCCGCTTTCTGCGGCGCATTTGAGTTCCAGGGCCAGAAGTGCTCGGCCGCCTCAAGAATGTATGTTCCCGCTTCACTTTGGCCTGCAATCCTTGAGGGCATTAAGGAGCAGGCAGCAGAGATCACAATAGGAGATGTTTGCGATCCCTCGAACTTTATAAATGCGGTGATTGACGAAGCCTCTTTTGATAATATTGTTTCTTATATAGATCTTGCACGCAATAGCAAGGATGCCAAGATAGTAATGGGTGGCAAATACGATAAGAGCAAGGGTTTCTTTGTTCATCCTACCGTTATTGAGACTACAAATCCTCATTTCAAATCTATGGTTGAGGAGATCTTCGGTCCCGTTCTCACGGTATATGTATATAAGGATGAGGAAATGGATAAGGCAGTTGAGCTTTGCGACAACTCTACAATATATGGTCTTACAGGTGCAGTATTTGGCAGAGACAGGATGGCAGTTCAGAAGATTGCCGACAAACTGCGCTATACGGCAGGCAACTTCTATATCAACGACAAGCCTACCGGAGCAGTTGTAGGCATGCAACCATTTGGCGGTTCCCGTGCTTCCGGTACCAACGATAAGGCAGGCGGAGAGTTCAACCTTATCCGCTGGACTATCCCTCGTACAATAAAAGAGACTCTGGT
>JAAZMM010000024.1 GCA_012798805.1 Bacteroidales bacterium | reverse complement strand
TTCATACCGGTCGCTTTCTGTTTTAATAATTCTATAAAGTTAGCAAATATTCAGGAATTCAGACAGAGGATGCGGAGAAATATTTTCTTGATATTATACAAAGCACCACCAAAAAATATTTCGTTAATATCTCACCAAGCAACTCCCAAAATCTTTCGTTATCTTTGTAGAATAAACCAATGAAATTATGATGCAACCTCTGGCAGAACGGATGAGGCCTTCCAGGATTGAAGACTTTGTAGGACAGGAGCACTTAGTGGCTCCCGGAGCCGTACTACGCAATATGCTACAGAGTAAGCAATTGAGCTCTTTTATCCTTTGGGGCCCTCCGGGAGTAGGTAAAACTACCCTTGCACGCATCATAGCCGGCAGCCTCGACCGTGAGTTTTACACACTCTCCGCCGTAAGCTCCGGAGTAAAGGATGTGCGTGAGGTAATCCAGCGTGCTGAAAGTGGCAGAATGTTTGCCAAAGGTGCGCCTATTCTATTTATCGATGAGATCCATAGATTTAATAAAGCCCAGCAGGATGCTTTGCTCGGTGCGGTAGAGAGCGGTACGGTGGTGCTAATCGGAGCTACTACTGAAAATCCCTCTTTCGAGGTAATCAGTCCTCTCCTCTCCCGATGTCAGGTATATGTACTCAAATCCCTCGATGCCGAGCATCTGGAAATATTGCTCAACAGAGCTCTGAACGAAGACACAATTCTTAAACAACGCAATATAAAAGTTGAAGAGAATGAGGCTCTATTCCGATTTTCCGGCGGTGACGCCCGGAAATTGCTCAATATCCTCGAAATCATCATCTCTACATTTCCCGAAGGGGAGGAAATCATCATTGACAACATCGTTGTTACCGACCGCCTTCAGGAAAATATTGCTCTATATGACAAGGACGGCGAACAACATTACGATATTATCTCCGCTTTTATCAAAAGTATCCGGGGCAGTGACCCCAATGCCGCTATTTATTGGATGGCACGGATGCTGGCAGGAGGTGAAGATCCTCTCTTTATTGCCCGAAGAATGTTAATCCTGGCCTCAGAGGATATAGGATTGGCCAATCCAAATGCAGCTTTGCTGGCACAGAGCTGTTTTGATGCCGTCCATAAGATAGGAATGCCCGAGAGTCGAATTATATTAGCCCAGACCTGCATCTATCTGGCGACCTCACCTAAAAGCAATAGTGCCTATATGGCGATCGATGAGGCACTTGCGCTTGTGAAAAGCACCAATGAGGCTCCGCCTGTGCCGTTGCATTTACGCAATGCCCCTACTGAGTTGATGAAGGAGCTCGGTTATGCCAAAGATTATAGGTATGCTCACTCCTTTGAGGACAATTTCGTTGATCAGGAGTTTCTTCCCGACTCATTACGGGGACAGAAATTCTATGAGCCCGGGCAGAATGCCCGTGAAAATGAAATCCGCAAACGCCTGCGGCTCCTTTGGGAGAAATACGACTATTAGCTCTATCTGTTTTGAAGTATTTCAAAACACTTTAAAACAATTAAGAAAATCTCGAATTAAAAAAGAGGATTCGAAACAAGTCGAATCCTCTACCACCATTATGAAACCCAACTAAAATTATTTATACAAGAATCGTTTTATCGATCTTTTTGGTGTCTTTTCAAATTCATTTTTGCGAAGCTCAATTCTGGCGATACGGCTATAGAGAGGCAGCATCAAATTGAGTTTGACGCGATTTTCTTCCATAAGCTTTGCCAGATCATTTTC
The DNA here is from genome assembly GCA_012798805.1 of Bacteroidales bacterium. Lineage (GTDB taxonomy): Bacteria > Bacteroidota > Bacteroidia > Bacteroidales > UBA932 > Cacconaster. The sequence continues at coordinate 10,675 of JAAZMM010000024.1, read as the reverse complement.
ATCCATCGACTCCTGCGATACCCTGTCATAATCGGGATAGACGAGCGCCACAATCCTTTTATCCCTTTCGATTACAACCGACTCCACCACATAGGGCTGGTTATTGAGACGGTCCTCAATCTCTTCAGGATAGATATTCTGTCCATTGGCACTTAGAATCATATTTTTGCTACGTCCGTTGATGAAAACATTGCCTTTATTGTCAATTAAGCCAAGGTCACCCGTACGCATCCAGCCATCTTCGGTAAATGCTGCTGCGGTGGCTTCAGGATTTTTATAATATCCGAGCATCACATTTGCACCACGAACCTGTATCTCTCCCACCACATGTTCCGGATCTTCGGAATCAATCCTAATCTCCATTCTGTCAACAGCCTTTCCGCATGATCCCTTCGCAAATTTCCTCCAATCCTCATAAGCAAGAATGGGAGCACATTCAGTCATGCCATATCCAACCGTATAAGGCAAACGAATATCTTTCATACAATCCTCTACCTCTTTATTGATAGCGGCGCCACCTATGATTATATGTTGGATCTTTCCGCCAAATGCATCCAATATCTTGCTCCGAATCCTGTTTTTGATAAGGCGCGAGAAAAATGGTACTTTCATCAAACTTTTGATCAACGGTTTTTCTATTGTAGGAAAGACAACATTCCTAAAAATTTTCTCAATTACAAGGGGAACCGTTACTATCAGATATGGTTGTATAACCGCAAATGCATTTAGGAGCACTTTTGGTGAAGGTACTTTACCGAGGAAATAGACATGACAACCTCCCGCTACCTGATAGAGAAACTCGAATGCCATACCATACATATGGGCTAACGGCAGCATTGAGACAATCTTGTCATCGGCAGTATTGGGGATCGTATCGGCAGCATAAGTTATATTGGAACTGATATTGCCGTATGTCAACATCACCCCTTTGGGATCACTTGTTGTACCTGATGTATAATTAATCAGAGCCAGATCGTCCAAATTGTTCGTCGGATAGTGTACATCCTTAATTGAGAAATTGGGGAACTTGGTAGAAAAAAGAGTCTCAAGATTGGCAAAACAATCCTCCAATCCGGCTCCGATTGTGTTATACAATATTGTGTAGTCTTCAACATTGACGGCTACCTGGAGAAGGGGCATTCTCTCAAGATCGAGATTTTGCCAGATATCCGTAGTGGTGAAGAGTAATTTACTTTCAGAATGGTCCACTAGTGTTGCAATGCTCTCAGGATGAAAGTCATGGAGCAAAGGCACGGTTACAGCCTCATAGGCAGTAGAAGCAAGGAATGCAACACACCATTGTGCAGAATTTTTGGCACAAATGGCAACTTTATCACCCTTTCCAATACCTGCAGCTTCGAGGAGAATATGTATCCTCTCGATGTTGTCGCAAATCTGACCATAGGTATAGGAAATACCATCAATATTGGTCAATACCTCACGGTCCCAATATTGAGCTGCACTATTTTGAAAATAAGTAAAAAAGTGAGTAATTTTGTTCCTTGCCATTTCTCATTAATTTCGTCGCAAATATACCTTGGAGAGGCCACGGACTAAAATAAATGTGATGAAATTATGGTGCATGTGGCCAAAACAAACCTTTTGTGGTGATTTTTTGAAATGTGGGGTTAAAAAAGATAATTATGACAAAAAAACAACCTATAGTTGCTCTCGTTTACGATTTTGACGGCACGCTTTCACCGGGCAATATGCAGGAATTTGGTTTTATACAAGCTATTGGAAAGACTCCGGAGGAATTTTGGGAGACAAGTGATGCCATCTCGAGCGGACAAGAGATGAGCCATATTCTTGCATATATGAAACTGATGATCGACGAGGCCAGATATGCCGGCATTTCCCTCAAACGGGATTCATTCGTCTCTTTCGGCAGGGCGATTAAGCTCTTTCCCGGAGTAAAGGAGTGGTTTTCACTTATAAATGAATATGGTCATAAAAAGGGAGTGATTGTGGAGCATTATATCAATTCATCCGGATTGACCGAAATGATCGAGGGGACCGAGATCGCAAAGGAATTCAAGAAGATTTTTGCCTCTTCCTTTTGGTATGATCAAGATAATGTGGCAACCTGGCCGGCAGTAGCCGTGGACTTTACCAGCAAGACACAGTTCCTCTTTAAAATTACTAAAGGCATTCTCGATATTAGTGATAAAACCAAGGTCAATGAAAGCCAGAAAGATGAAAGCAAGCCTGTCCCTTTCAGTAATATGATCTATTTCGGTGACGGCGAGACGGACATTCCCTGTATGAAGATTGTAAAGATGTTTGGAGGCAACTCAATAGCTGTTTATAAACCTGAAAGAAAGGAAAAATTCAAAACTGCGCAGAAACTACTTCGCCAGGAGCGTGTAAACTTTATCTGCAAAGCAGATTATTCGATGGATAGTGAGATATGGAAGGTAGTTACTACTATAATAGATAAAGTCAAAATGGAGGATGATTTCGCCCGTCTGCAGCGAAAGCTCCGCAATAAGTCGTTATAAAGTCGGATCAGTATGAGAACATTTTCTAAAATACTATTCCTGCTCTACATAGCTTTGCTCGCATTCCTCTCCCTTGCAAGCTTTGCAGGTATTGATTTAGGCATTAATCGCAAAGATATTTTAGGAATACCTATTGACAAGTGCATCCATTTTATCATGTTCCTCCCCTATCCGATTCTCGCATATTTTGCCTCTGCGAGAAAAAATTTCTGGAAAACACTTTTTTTTGTCGGAATGACGGGAATCATTATAGCATTTGTGCTTGAATTGTCTCAAGGCATCTTTACAACCGACCGTGTAACAGATATATGGGATCTGACGGCCAACGTTCTCGCAATATTGACCGGAACTCTGTTCCTGCTGCTATTCAAGCCTAAAAGATCTTGATACGGGGAAGAGTCCGAAGATCCCTCCCGTATGGATAAATAGAATATTATTGGACTCTTCGAAGGCTCCGCCTTTGCGTAATTCACAATCAAGACCATAAGTAGCCTTTCCGGTATAAACAGGATCAAACACAATACCTTCAAGAGCAGCAATACGTTTGATATGCTCCAGCTCCTCAGGGCGGCTTTTTGCATAACCGACACCCACATAGCCATCAATATATTCAAAATCCGATGGTGAGACTTTCGCAGCAAACTCTTCAGCCTGCTCTCTACCGATCTCTCCATGCTCCACAAGATAGTTAAGAGCTCCCGGAGTCATTTGCATAGCTACATTTTTAAAATAGGCATTATCATCGCATACTGCCATCCCAACCACCCTTTTGCCATATCCAAGGAGCATATTTGCCAGTGTAAGACCGGTATGGGTGCCTCCAGAACCGGTAGCTACCACAATTGTATCAAATGTGATTCCCATCTCCTTTTCCTGCCCTACTATCTCCTTCATACAGTGATAATAGCCCAATGCACCCACATCATAAGATGCACCTTCCGGGATAATATAGGGTTTGTAACCCTCCTTACGATAGTTCTGAGCCATCTCTTCCATTATCTCCGTACGGTTATTGCCATATTCGGGACGAGTACAAAAACGGACATCAGCTCCCATCAGGCGATCCAGGAAATAATTTCCCTCAAGAGGAGGCTCCTCTTCAATCCTCAAAAGTACGGCAGCCTTCATGCCGAGTCTTGTAGCCGCTGCAACGGTAGCCCTGCAGTGATTGCTCTGGATGCCTCCACAGGTGATAAGCAGGTCACAACCCTGATCTCTCGCCTCATAAATGGCAAATTCAAGCTTACGTATCTTATTGCCATTCCATTCACTTCCTGTCTGGTCATCACGTTTGATATAAATATTTACCCCTTTTTCAGCACTCCAGCGTACCATTCTTTCAATTTTTGTAGGGAGATTGGCCAGTCTTAATTTTCTCATGGTTCAATATTTTTAGTCTGGACAAATATAACTATTTTTGCACGGTTATTATTGAAAGAAATGAGAAAAACTATTATCCTCCTCAGCTGTATGCTGCTTTTCCCTCTGCTGAGCTCTGCGCAGAGAAAATCTACCGCCGAAGAATTCCTTGCGGTTACCGATTCGATACAGAGTTATCTCTCATCAGAGGCCTCCATAATGGGACCTATAGCCATTGATAGGGCCACTATTAGCAGGAAAAAGCTCAATATCCGCTTCAAACCCTCGATCAGCGAGTATCCGCTCCGAGAACGGCATGTCAAGGATATTTATTCTATAGTAAAACTTTTAATGCCCGCGAAGTACGCTTCCTACAAATCTTCATTTACCCTCACTGCCATCGGACTCCCTCTCGAGGAGCTGGTATCTGGTTACTACAGTGGAGAAACCTCCAATGAAGTGCTAAGGGAGTACCGCCGCAAGGTTTCCGATAATAACAAAAGACCCTCCGTGCCATTGGTAACCAACCTATCGAAGGGCTATAAGGTGACAAAAGGGTTGCAGGAGAGCCATATTACCCTTTGGCAGAGCCACGGATATTACTATGAGCAATCCCTCAAGCGCTGGGAGTGGCAGAGAGCGAGGATTTTTGAGACGGTAGAGGATCTGTACACGCAGAGTTATGTCCTCCCCTTTCTGGTTCCGATGCTCGAAAATGCCGGCGCCAATCTGCTCCTTCCCCGTGAAAGGGATCATCAGCTGCACGAAATTATAGTGGACAATGATACTCCGGGTTCAGGATATTCCGAAGATGGGAAATGGAAAGCCTCCCCTGACTCCGGATTTGCCCATATAAAACCTTATTATCTATATAAAGAGAATCCTTTCAAGCTCGGTAGTGCCCGTATGGCCAATGCAAAAGAGGTTGGATCGCGCAGAGGCACTTATAGCACAGCCAGCTGGATACCGGAGATACCGGAGGATGGCGATTATGCCGTCTATATCTCCTACCATACGCTTAAAAACAGCATCGACGCAGCTCAATATGAGGTACGCCACAAAGGAGGCTCCACCCGTTTCTCGGTCAATCAGACTATGGGAGGAGGCACCTGGGTTTATCTCGGCACATTTCCCTTCGCCAAAGGCTCAAAAAGCTCTCAGGGAGTCTTCCTGAACAACAATTCTTCAAGTAACAAAGATGTTATAACTGCTGACGCTGTGAAATTTGGAGGAGGAATGGGAAATATTGCCAGAAAACCCTCCGATACCGATAAAGAGGGCAATCCTGTGACCCCCGATTTCGAGGTTGAACCCGAAATATCAGGTTATCCACGCTTTACTGAGGGTTCAAGATATTGGCTCCAGTGGGCCGGATTCAATGATACCATATATTCCGTAAACCGCAATTTTACCGATTACAATGATGACTACCAGTCACGCGGCATGTGGGTAAATATCCTTACCGACGGCTCCTATCTAAAGCCTGACCGCAAGGGTTATAACATCCCTATTGACCTCTCCTTTGCATTTCATACCGATGCAGGTACTACTCTTACCGACTCAATTATCGGAACGCTTGCCATCTACACCCGTATCTCAATGGATGAAGAGGAATATCCCTATGGAGTGAAGAGATCGATTGCGAGGGATTACACCGATATAGTTCAAACTCAAATTGTGGAGGATATCCGCGCTACTTTTGAACCGGAGTGGTCGCGACGCGGGCTTTGGGATAAGGCCTACTCTGAATCGCGCTCACCGGAAGTGCCTGCGATGCTGCTTGAGCTCCTCTCCCACCAAAATCTGGCCGATATGCGCTATGGGCTTGATCCTGCATTCAGATTTGTGGTTTCAAGAGCGATTTACAAAGGTATGCTTAAGTATCTTTCCTGGTTAAGAGGCACTCCATATGTAGTGCAGCCGCTGCCGGTACGTGCATTTTCTGCGGAGATTGGCAGTTCCGGTTCGAAATATCGTGCGGAGCTCAAGTGGGAGCCGCGGGTTGACCGGCTGGAAAGCACTGCTACTACGCGTAGTTATATGCTCTATACCAGAGTTGATGAGGGAGGATTTGACAATGGAGTGCCGGTAAATGGAAATTCTTTCAAGGTAAATATTGAGCCCGGCAAAATCTATAGTTTTAAGGTGACTGCTGTAAATGAGGGTGGCGAGAGCTTCCCTTCAGAGATCCTTTCGGTGGGTCTTGCGGATTCTCGCTCAACCAGAGTGGCAGCTAAGGGCAAAACCGTGCTGATTGTCAATAATTTTGACAGGGTGGCAGCTCCTTCATCCTTCGCTACCCGCGATTCTACTTATGGAGGGTTCCTCGACCATATCGATCGCGGTGTCCCCTATCTCTATGATATTTCACACATTGGCTCGCAGTATGAGTTCCGTCGAGAAATCCCGTGGATGGATGATGATGCTGCCGGATTTGGCGCCTCCTATTCCGATTATGAGGCAAAGGCCTTCGCAGGTAACACCTTTGATTATCCCTACTATCACGGTTTGGCATTGATGCGTGCCGGTTATGACTTTGCATCGACCTCCCGTGAGGCATTGACATCGGGTGCGGTGGATCTGGATAAATATTCAGTAATTGACCTTATTTGCGGCAAGCAGATCACTACTTTAACAGGTCGGGATGGTGCAAGTAAACTCCGTTATAGCGTTTTTCCTGCCGATTTACAGGAGACTTTGAGGGAATATGCCTCCTCCGGAGGAAATATGCTCATTTCAGGTGCCAATATTGCTACGGATGCCTGGGATAAAATTTATGATTACCAGATTGACTCTCTGATGATGGCAGAAGTTGTAATGCCGATGCGCGAGTTTATCACCGGTGTTCTGAAATACAAATGGATGACCAACAATGCTACTGTCGGATGTGATGTCAGGATGGTACAGAATCCTTTCGGACTTCCTCTGTCATCCTATTCATTTTTTACCAAGCCCAATCCTTATCGTTACCAGATAGAAAGTCCTGACGGGCTTGTGCCGGCAGATAAGAATGCATATACCATTTTCAGATATTCTGACAATAATATCTCAGCCGGAGTGGCCTATGAAGGGGATTATCGTGTTGTCGCTTTGGGATTTCCGATTGAGACTCTTCAGTCGCAGGAACAAATAGATAAAATTATCAAGGAACTCATGGAGTTCCTTGATAATTAGTTCTGAGTTCCGAGTATGTAGAATCGAGTTGCGGGTTACGGGGTGTTCCACGCAACACGCAACATGTACCCTGCACCGCTCAGAACTACAATAGTTCTGAGCTCCTTTTTATAAAGTCGCTTAACTCTTTGCCTTTTAGCATGTTGTTGGCAAGCAGAGCAAGGTCGGTCACCTGTTTAAGTAAAACATTGTCCGCAGTAAAGGCCTCAGTTCCTTTATCTCCCATAATGCGCTTGATCAAAGGATTCTCTGCATTGATCACAATATTATAGGATTCGGGCATCTCACCATAAAAGTTTAATCCGCCGCCCAATGCTGCCATATCGCGATAACGTCTTAGGAATTCAGTCTGAGTAATGAGCACCGGCTGGGCTGTGTCGCCGAGATTTTCAACCAATACCCTATATTTATGCTCCTTTGGAAGCATTTCTTCAAACAAAGAGTCAAGTCGCTTCTGTTCCTCCTCACTGATCTCATATTTTTCAACTTCCGATTTGGCTATAAGCTTATCAATGGAATCGGCATCAACGCGGGCAAAAGTCGAATTTTCAAGCTTTTGCTCCAGCATTGAAACGAAATGGGAATCCAGCGGAGAATCAAATATGAGCACGTCATAACCTCTGTTTTTGGCGGTTTCAATGTACTGATACTGTTTTTCCGCATCCGTAGCATAGAGATAGACTACTTTGCCGTCCTTATTGGTCTGCTCAGTCTCAATTGCCTTACGGTAATCTTCATAATTGAAGTACTTGCCATCGGTATTTTTGAAAAGCGCAAAATTAAGAGCCCTTTCATTGAATTTTTCATCTGTAATCATTCCATACTCTATAAAGAGTTTGAGATTATCCCACTTGGACTCAAATTCTTCCTTGTTGTCTTTGGAAATCTCCTCAAGACGGTCAGCTACCTTTCTGGTAATATAGCCTGAAATCTTCTTTACATTGGAGTCAGACTGGAGATAGCTCCTTGAAACGTTCAGAGGAATGTCGGGAGAATCGATCACGCCGTGCAGGAGTGTCATAAACTCGGGTACAATGTTCTCCACAGAGTCCGTAACAAACATCTGGTTGCAGAAGAGCTGGATTTTATTCCGCACTACATCGATTTGGTTCTTGATCTTGGGGAAATAGAGTATTCCCGTCAGGTTGAAGGGATAATCCACATTTAGGTGAATATAGAAGAGCGGATCCTCCTGCATCGGATAGAGTTCACGATAAAACTCCATATAATCCTCTTCCTTGAGTTCAGTCGGCATGATCGTCCAGAGAGGCTTTATACTATTAATGATGTTATCCTCGTCTGTGTCCACATATTTGCCATCCTTCCACTCTTTCTTTTTACCCAGAGCTATAGGGACGGGCATGAACTTGCAATATTTGTGTAGCAGCTCACTGATTTTGTGCTCCTGAGCAAACTCTTTTGATTCATCGTCAAGGTAAAGAGTGATGGTCGTACCCCTATCCTCTTTGTCGGAATCGCTCATTGTGTATTCCGGATCACCCTCACACTCCCATCTGACTGCCTTTGAACCCTCTTTCCAGGAAAGAGTGTCAATCGTCACCTTTGAGGAGACCATAAAAGCAGAATAGAAGCCCAGTCCGAAATAACCGATGATGCCGGCCGCCTGATCCTTATATTTTTCGAGAAATTCGCCTGCGCTGGAAAAAGCGATCTGGTTGATATATTTATCCACCTCTTCCGCTGTCATACCAATACCGCGGTCAATGATTTTCAAAGTGTTTGCCTGGGGATCCAGTTCAACCCTGATGGTCAGATCGCCCAATTCGCCCTTGAATTCGCCACTATTTGCAATTGTATTGAGCTTCTGAGTGGCATCTACTGCATTGGCGACAAGTTCGCGTATAAATATTTCGTGGTCTGAATAAAGAAATTTTTTGATTACCGGAAAAATATTTTCGGTAGTTACTCCAATTGTACCTTTTGCCATAATTTTATGTTAAAACTGTTTATATTATCATTTGTTTTAACCAAGAATGGGCAAAAAGAGTACCACCGGAAGAGACCGACATTTTGTCAGGTCTCTTCCGGTGGTGCGTGGTGCAAGTTGCGGGTTACGAGGTGGTCGCGAGTAGCCAATAGCCAACGCTAATAGCTAATGGCTAACGGCCAACAGCCTTCTTAATAACTATCGGATGAGGGGTCTCTACGCCGTTGAGTTGCCATTTATCATCGACCTCGTGTAGGGCATGATTATAACGTCTGCTAAAATGTATACTATCTCGCGTATTATTCTTCCAATGGATAATAAAGTCAGTCTCATAATCCTCTACCACATGTATATCTATAGTGCCGAAATGGAGAAAATATTGACCATCCTGATTCATTAATAAAAAGCCTATATACCTCATCACAGGGACCTTAGTATCAACTGTCTGTATATAGAGCCGATATTCGCTACCTCTATGTTTAAGCATGGCTCCTTCAGCATAATAATATTCCGACTTAGGATCGAGCAAATCCCTTCCTGACTCATCCTCCACATAAACTCTCATTTCTATGGGAGGCCAACCACGACCCAAATCCCCGGGATCATCGGGATCAAGATGATTACACGATAAAACCGTCAAAATTGATGCAAATAGAAGTAAAATAATTATGATCCTTTTCATTCAACTAATGCAGACTGAATTGGGTGGATTTCTTGATAACTATCGGGAAATTGGTTTTCTTGCTGTTGAGCTTCCACTTATCGGTAGCTTTGACAAGAGAATAATTTACACGTCTGCGAAAGTGGATGACATCTTCCGGTATGTTGTTGTTCCAGTGAATTATAAACTTGGTATTATAACCCTTTCCCCCGTCAAGGTCGCCGAAATAAAGATAGTACTTACCATTCCGGTTCTTTAAAATAAAGCCATACAACACAGGATGAAATTCCTTGGTCTCCAACCCCTCTATAACCAAAGGATATCTTTCACCTTCATATTCCAGTTCAGCATTTCTTCCCAGAAACATATCCGATGCAGGATTTAGCAGATCCTCCCCCGTCTCAATGCTTTCAACATAAACCTGGAGAGCGATGGGATACCAATCTATAACCTTAAAATCGCAAGAAGAAAATGCAAAAATTGAAACAAGCAGCAGTAAAACAACCTTAATCTTTTTCATAATAAAGTGAATTGATGTTTTCAAATAGATGTGTTCCGTTTATTATATATACGCAGTAGCTCATTAAATACTGCCATCTGCTGTAAAATATTTATAGATAATAGAAGGCCAAAAGCTAACGGCCAACCCCTCACCAGACTACTATTTCATCGGTGAATACCCAGCCGCGGAGGGCGGGGTTGATGGTGGCGGTGATGTGGATATACCGGGCTTGTTGGGAGCCGTTCCATTCGAAGGATTTGAAAAATGTGCCTGCTTGATCGGTTACAATGTTGTTATCAAATGTAGCAACTGTTTCAAAATCTCCCTCTCTTTCATTTGAGAGTGCAATTGTAATCTCTTTTGGAAGCCAGATTTCGGCGTTTGCATTCTGCAAGAAATTGATACGAATGTGACGAAGCGAATCCATTTCGCCTAAGTCTATGATGACATCAAAGGGGGCCCCTATAAAACCCTGCCAGAAGCCATCGCCGTGTGAAAAACCGCCATACAATCCATCAATCAGGCTGTTT
>JAAZMM010000023.1 GCA_012798805.1 Bacteroidales bacterium | reverse complement strand
CTTATCCTGGATTACCGTGATATTATCCGCCTCTAAACGAACGCTGAGCCATTTCTGAAGTTTTGCCACTTCCTGATCACTAACCGGCACTTTCCATTTGACAAGTACAAAGATGCGTTCGGTCTCTTTAAGACTGTCGAGTGCTACCTCGCTACCTCTGGAGATGCTGAGTCCTTTCAGATTGGGATATTGAGTGAGGAGCTCCTTGGCAATCTGAGTTACCGGAAGCTCTTTTCCACGCAAAGTGTTAAGTTCCTCCTGTAACTGTACCAACAAATCCTCACGTCTCTTAATTTCAGAATCACTTCTCTCAAAGATACTTTTAATTATATCTGATTCAGAGAGTTCGTCTCGTGTGAAAGGGTTTTCGATAATGGTCAACTGATTGCGTTCTATACCACATAGTTCAGCCGAGCGATAGAGCAGTTCCTTGTCAGATGGTTCAAGAGGTTCCCCGGCCACATAAATACTCAGTGTGTTGCTCATTTTTTCATGTTTAACCTCGTGATCGTAGATATAGCTCTTGTTGAAACTCTTATTGTCGGAAACAAATTTACGTGCGTTCTGGCGGAATTGATTCTCATGTATTACCATTATTGCGGAAATAATGCTGGGGATAATCAATACCAGTGTAAATGCAACTATGGTGCCTGATACCTTTTTATGCTTGGTGCTGTCGGAAACCTTGACAAGCGGAAATTTGAGGTATTTGACCATTAAAAAAGTTGCGAGAGCGATGAATACTATATTGATGAAGAAAAGGTAGAAGGGCCCTACTATATAGAGAGGATTTAATGTGACAATACCATAGCCGATGGCGCATAGAGGGGGCAACAGAGTGGTAGCGATGGCCACTCCCGAAATAACAGTTCCTTTTTCCTTACGGCAAGTCTCCAATATGCCGGCAAATCCACCGAAAAGTGCGACCAATACATCGTAAATTGTAGGTCTGGTTCTGGCCAGCATTTCTGTCGGGTTGTCCAGTTCCAGTGGGGTAACAAGGTAATATAGAGTGGAGGCAAGTATGCTGACGAGCACCATAATGCCGAGATGTTTGAGCGACTCTTTAAGGAGAGAAGTGTCGTTTACGCCTAATCCGAGTCCGAAACCCATGATGGGACCCATGAGAGGGGAGATAAGCATCGCACCTATTATCATGGGGATGGAGTTTATATTAAGTCCGATGGAGGCTATGATGACGGCCGCGGCCAGAATCCATACGTTCGGTCCTCTGAAATAGATATTCTTGCGGATGCTTTCCGACGCAATGGCCCAATCCACATCTCTCGAAATATTTACGATCTCTTTAAAACGTTCTCTAAATTTGCCCATAAATGAATTTTTCCTGAATGGTAAAGATAGGAAAATTTTTGTGTTTCATCCATAAATGATTAATTTTGTATGATAACTGATAGTTCATAAAACAACCAGAACCAACATAATCCTCCAACATAATTCCGATAGCCATGAAACCGATCAAAATTGCAACTATTTTGCTTACCGCATCGCTGCTTTTCAGCGGATGCGACTTTTTTCGCTCTCTACTCGGTAAGCCCACATCCAAAGAGATTGAGGCTGCCAGGATCGAACAAGAGGTAGCGGAAGCTGCCAGAAGGGATTCAATAGCCAGGGCAGAAGAGGCTCGTCTCGCAGCCGAGGCAGCACGTCCGGTTTATTCCAACTACTACGTAATAATGGGCTGCTATAAGGTTCCTGCAAATGCACAACGCCATAAGGCTAAGCTTGAGGCAAAAGGATATGAGGTAACGGAGCTCCGTTTCAAGATAGGGTATGATGTAGTGGCCATCCACGGCTCTGAGACGGCCCGTGAAGCATACAGATATATGTACAAGTTGCTGGAGAGAGGGGAGGATCCTTACGATATGTGGGTATATCAGACCTCTATGTGCCTGCACGAAGAGTAGCACAAATCTGAAAATTTCAATAAAACACAATAAAACAATAATGAAAAATACAGTATTTACAGAGAAACACATAGCCTTCGGCGCAAAGATGGTTCCCTTTGCAGGCTACAATATGCCGATACAATATGTAGGTATCAATGAAGAGCACAACACCGTAAGAGAAGGAGTTGGTGTTTTTGATGTGTCCCACATGGGTGACTTCTGGGTAAAGGGTCCCAATGCGATACCTTTCCTGCAATATGTGACCTCCAATGACGTTTCAACTCTAGTGCCGGGCAAGGCGCAGTATTCCTGTTTCCCCAACGGCAAGGGCGGCATAGTGGATGATGTGATTATCTATTGTATCGATAATGAGACCTTTCTTTTGGTTGTAAATGCAGCCAATATCCAGAAAGACTGGGCTCATCTTTGCGGTTTTGCCGAGAAATTTTCAATAACTCCCGGCAAAGAGCTTTACGATGCTTCCGATGAGATCTGTCAGTTGGCCATTCAGGGTCCCAAGGCTATGGAGGTAATGCAAAAGATTTGTGATCAAGACATTATGTCCATGGGGTATTACACCTTTAAGAAGCTCACAGTTGCGGGAATCCCCAATGCTATTCTCTCTATTACCGGTTATACCGGTTCCGGCGGATGTGAGGTCTATGTGGCCAATGAAGATGGAATCAAGCTTTGGGATGCCATTTTTGCTGCGGGTGAGGAGTTTGGTATTAAGCCTATCGGTCTGGGAGCACGTGATACCCTTCGTCTTGAAATGGGATTCTGCCTTTATGGCAATGATATCGATGACACTACATCTCCTCTAGAGGCCGGTCTGGGCTGGATCACAAAGTTTAACGATGTTAAAGGCGACTTCGTGGATAAAGAGTATTTGCTTGCTCAAAAGGAAGCAGGTCTCAAAAGCAGGCTTGTGGGATTTGAACTCATCGATAGAGGTATTGCACGTCACGGGGCTCTCATTTGTGATGCAGAGGGCACTCAGATTGGGGTAGTGACTTCCGGTACTATGGGCCCTACCGTAAAGAAAGCCATCGGCCTGGGTTATGTCAATCTTCCCTTCAACAAAGTGGATACTGAGATCTACATTAATATACGCGGCAAGCTTCTCAAAGCCATAGTAGTTAAAACGCCCTTCTACAAAAAGTAATGTCCGGAAGAGGGCATAATATTTGCGAAAGTGGGTACAATAATAGATTAGTATGAAACGATTACTCACTTTCGCTTTTTTCATAGCCATTGCAGCTCAGCTCTCTGCAGAGCCCTATGACCTGTTGAAGCGCAACCTCAAGAGCCATATACAATATTTGGCATCAGATGCGCTGCAAGGCAGAAAAACCGGAACTAAAGGGGAAAAAATGGCGGCAGAGTATCTTTATGATGCTCTTGAGGCCAATGGTGTGATAATGCTGACAGACCGCAATGGTCAGGACTTCACAATAATGAGTGGTAATGACAGCATCCATTCCAGGAACATTGTCGGTATCATCGAGGGCTCTGATTCTCTGCTAAGAGATGAATATATAGTGGTAGGAGCCCATTTTGACCACTTGGGAACACATACGTTAATGGTTGACGGCACTCCCGTCACACAAATATTTGCCGGTGCAGATGATAATGCATCCGGAGTTGCATTACTTATTGAACTCTCCAGATTCGTATCGGAAAGAAGATATGACTTTCCGCGTTCAATTATTTTTGTGGGCTTCGGCGCAAAAGAGCATGGAATGGCGGGATCGTGGTACTTTGTCAACAGGGCTTTTCAGGGCATGGGAAATGTCAAGGCCATGATCAATCTGGATATGCTCGGACGTGGTAATGCGGCAAATCCTTTCAAACTTTTCTCTCAGGTCTCGATGGCGGAGCTCAATCCTATAAAGGAAGAGACAAGCAGACATCCCGTAACCATCTCTCCTGCCATCGCTGACGCAACAATCCAGCCATCGGATTTTCTGCCCTTCTATGAAGCCAAGATACCTGTTTTCTTTTTTACTACAGGTAAACATAGGGAGTATCACACCATCCGCGACACACCAAAGCTGATCTTATACAACAATCTGGTAGAAGAGTGCATCTATGTTTTTCATTTTCTTGAAGTGTTGGCCAATCAGGAGGTGCTCTTTCAAGCCTTTAATGCCTCTTTCCGGGAATCAAAAGAACCGGCCATGCCGGAGGATGGAGTTTATGCCGCTACGGAGTGCGACAAACGTCCCCAGTTTTTCCATTCCGATGAAAAGCATTTCCTCGACTCATGGGTCTATAAATATCTCAAATATCCCAAAGCAGCCATTTCAAGAGGCATCCAGGGATGTGTCGAGGTGGAATTTATCATAGAAAAAGATGGCAGTGTGACCAATGTCAGAGTGGTCCGGAGCGTGGATGAACTTTTGGATGATGAAGCGGTAAGAGTGATCTCCGTTTCACCCAAATGGATACCCGGCCGGATAGGCGGAAACAAGGTGCGCACGAAAATAACTCTTCCGGTCTTCTTTATCTTGCGGAAAGGTTGAAAAATGTTACCTTTGCGAGTTAACGTGAAATTAATTAAAATATATATACCGAGACTTGCAAATGGAGTACAATTTTGTTGACATCGAAAAGAGATGGCAGGCCTATTGGGCAAAACACAAGACTTTTGAAGTAAAGAGAGATCCTTCCAAACCAAAGTATTATGTTCTGGATATGTTTCCCTACCCTTCGGGAGCGGGACTTCATGTAGGACATCCTTTGGGATATATCGCCAGCGATATCTACAGCCGCTATAAACGTCTAAAAGGCTTCAATGTACTACATCCGATGGGCTTTGATTCATTTGGCCTGCCGGCAGAGCAATATGCCATTCAGACCGGGCAGCACCCTGCTGTTACAACAGAGGATAATATAGCCCGCTATCGTGAGCAGATGGAGCGTATAGGTTTTTCATACGACTGGTCACGTGAAGTCAGGACCTGCGATCCTGCTTATTACAAATGGACTCAGTGGGCATTTCTCGAGATGTTCAATAGCTTTTACTGCACTTTTTGCAATAAAGCGCGTCCCATTTCACAATTGGTTAAGATATTATCAACGAAAGGCACCGCAGGTGTCCAAGCGGCCTGCACGGAGGAGCTTAATTTTACTGCGGAGCAGTGGAATTCATTCTCCGAGAAGGAAAAGGCAGATGTGCTGATGAATTACCGCATTGCTTATCAGGGCGAAACTGCGGTTAATTGGTGTCCAATACTCGGTACCGTGCTTGCCAACGATGAGGTAAAAGAGGGATTCTCCGTCCGCGGTGGCTATCCGGTGGAGCAGAAGAAGATGAAGCAGTGGCAGCTCAGAGTCTCTGCCTATGCCGAAAGATTGCTGGAGGATTTGGACTCACTTGAGTGGACCGATTCTCTCAAAGAGATGCAGCGCAACTGGATCGGACGTTCGCAAGGCGCTGAGATGATATTTAAGGTCTCCAATGGGGTTGAGGAGTACGATATGACCATCTTTACCACCCGTGCGGATACCATCTTCGGAGTTACCTTCATGGTGCTTGCTCCTGAGAGCGAATGGGTGGAGAAGCTTACCACACCCGAGCAGCGGAAGGTAGTAGAGGAGTATCAGGCAATGGCCGCAAATAAGACTGAGCGCGAAAGGATGACTGAGGTGCGTAAAGTTACCGGAGTCTTCTCGGGCTCCTATGCAATAAATCCCCTTACTGAGGAAAAGATTCCGGTATGGATCTCGGAATATGTGCTTGCCGGATATGGTACAGGCGCCATAATGGCCGTGCCTGCGCATGACAGCCGTGACTATCTCTTTGCTAAGCACTTCGATCTGCCCATAGTGCCGCTGATTGAGGGTTGTGACATATCAGAGGAGAGTTTCGATGCCAAGGAGGGAATTATGTGCAACTCCGGATTTCTCAACGGCATGAGCGTAGAAGAGGCCATTCCAGCTGCAATTGATTATGTTGAGGCAAAGGGTATCGGTAGTCGTAAGATCAACTACCGTCTCAGGGACGCCATTTTCTCCCGCCAAAGATATTGGGGTGAGCCCTTCCCGATCTATTTCAAGGATGGTGTGGCAGTACCGATGGATATCTCCGAACTCCCTCTGGAGCTTCCCGAGGTAGATGCATTCCTACCCACGGAGAGTGGAGAACCACCCCTTGCCAGAGCAATAGGATGGGAGATTGACGGTCATCCCATAGAAACCAGCACAATGCCCGGATTTGCCGGCAGTAGTGCCTATTATCTGAGATATATGGATCCCCACAACTCCGAGGCACTGGTAAGCCGCGAGGCAAATGAATACTGGCGCAACGTGGATCTCTATATCGGAGGCACGGAGCATGCCACAGGCCACCTTATCTACTCCAGATTTTGGAATAAATTTCTCTACGACCTCGGATATATTTGCG
>JAAZMM010000022.1 GCA_012798805.1 Bacteroidales bacterium | reverse complement strand
GGCACTATCTTTCCTCACATTCCTTCAATCATCTCCTGCTTTGCGATGAGAAGGGGAGTACGCTTGTGAGTGCCGACTCCATTAAAGCAGATTTTGCACTTATGGAGGCCTCTTTGGAGAAATATGGGCTGGAAAAAGAGCAATACGACTGGCTGATTCCCCCGTACGAGAGATACAATCAGGAGACAGCCGATGTTATGCGTGAGTTGGGCTACAAATTGGTCAACCCGACACCCGGGTTTATGACAGGTATGGATTGGACCTCATCGGGAGCCCCTGATTATATTTCAACCGGGGAGATCCTGGAAGGAATATGGCAATATGAGTCTGAGAACAGCATGAATGGCGTGATACTGTTGATTCATGCGATGAATTATCCTGACCGTACCGATGAGGATCGTCCCTATACATATCTGGGCGAGATCATAGATACCCTCAAATCCAAAGGCTACACCTTTAAGACTATGTTTGACCTGTAGTTATTGAGATTTTCTCAGGATTATTCGGTTTTAGCTTCGTTTTTGTCCTTTTCCTCAAGTTTTTCGTGATCTCCGCGTACTTCGTGTTTGTCACGAAATTCGCCCTCTTCGCTTGTTTCGTGCTTTTCGTGAAATTCGCGTTTCTCGTAATCCTCGAAGGCATCTACGATCCTGGTAACGAGAGGGTGGCGCACAATATCATTGCGGTCAAATTCGATGATGCTGATACCGCGGATGTTTTTGACAATTTCGATACCGCGTACAAGGCCGCTATTTCGTTTGTCGGGAAGGTCAATCTGGGTGGGGTCCCCGGTCACGATGAATTTTGCATCGGACCCCATACGTGTAAGAAACATCTTGAGTTGCCCGAGAGAGGTATTCTGAGCCTCATCCAGGATTACGAAAGCTCTGTCTAGTGTGCGTCCTCTCATGTATGCCAAGGGCGCAATCTGGATAGTGCCATCTTCCATAAGTGACTGGAGCCGCTTTGCCGGAATCATATCCCCTAATGCATCATAAAGAGGCTGGAGGTAGGGGTCAAGTTTGTCTTTAAGATCTCCGGGCAGAAACCCAAGTCTTTCTCCCGCCTCCACAGCCGGACGGGTAAGTACCAGACGTTTCACCTCACGATTTTTGAGAGCCCTGACTGCCAGGGCGATGGCAGTATATGTTTTGCCTGTACCTGCGGGACCAAGAGCAAATAGCAGATCATTGTCGTAATACTCTTTTACCAGACGTTTCTGGTTTTTCGTGCGTGCCTTAATGGCACGGCCGTCATTACTATAAACGATGATATAGTCCCTATTGTCCGGCATTTCAACTTTGCCGGTCTCTAAAGAGATAATCTTCTCCAGACAGACTTGTTCCATATCATATTCGGTCAGAGTGCCTTTTATTCGACAAATCTTAGCTGTTTTTTTGAGTTTTTCCTCGAAGAGGCGGATCTCATCTGCCGGTCCTGTCACATAGATCTCCGCACCTCTGGCGACAATTTTTACTTTGGGAAAGAAAGAGGTTAAAAGGTCAAAATTTTTGTTGTTGACTCCATAAAAATCTACCGGATTTACATTTTCCAGTAAAATTGTTTTTTCAATCATATATGTATTTTATTCTTTTGCCGGTAGTATCTATTCCGAAGTGTTTTACAATCGCATTCCATTCCCTAACCATTTTTTCATATTGACCCTCCTTAAATTCCTCTTTTTTGTCGATGTACTCCATAATGGGGACCACCGTATAGTTGCGCTCCAGTTTGTTGGTTCTTGCGCACCACCAGTAATCTATCTTCGGAGGAAGGAGAGCAATGGTCGAATCGGGTCTCCTTTTGAGCCGCAGCTCATAGACCATCCCTATTTGGCCATAGGCAATGCTCATATTTGAAATAAAGTTGCCCAGAGAGTAGGCGGTAGCGTGAAGCGTATCATATTCGCAATGCTGCACCACATGCGGATGGGTGCCGACAATTGCATTTACTCCATAGCGGTAGAGGCTATCTCTCCATCTGCGTTGCGTAGCCGATTCGTTGAGTTGATACTCTTCCCCCCAGTGCGGAGTGGCGATAATAAATTCCGCACCTCTCTCGATAGCCCTCTCTACCAACCCTCTGATCTGTGTGGTATCCATCATATTGACGATATAGGGCTCAGGCACCTGGAAGCCGTTGAGTCCGTAGGTAAAATTGATGATGGCTACGCAAATGCCTCCGATGGTATCAATATAAGGGTTGCAGCGGTACTCCTCCTCTTCACCGGCATAAAAACCGGTATAGGCTATTCCCTCTCTTTGGAGAATGATCCTTGTGCTGTCCATTCCTGCTTTGCCTTTGTCAACCAGGTGATTGTTGGCCTTAAGGAATAGGTCTATGCCGCTATTTCGCGCCTCGATATCGAGGGATGAGGGGGCTGAAAATATCGGATAGCCCGAAAATGGGGTAACTCCGGTAGGGTACTCCATATTGGCCACTACAAAATCTGCAGAGTCAAAAAGCGGCTTAATATATTTGAAGTAGGAGGAAAAATCATAGTCATTGGGATTGGATGCATCTCCGCCGCTTATAAGTGCGGTCTCCAACTGACGCTGATGTGCCATTACATCACCTATGAAAAGGATCTTGACTGTATCATCAGTGATCTGCGATGCCGGCAGGAGTGGTTCAATCTCCCCCGGATCTACTGTTCCACGCGGAGGTATGATCAATGAGAGCAGTATCAGTATTATTGATAAGAAAATAGTAAATCTTATTGTTTTTTTCATCTCTTATCCTGGATTACCGTGATATTATCCGCCTCTAAACGAACGCTGAGCCATTTCTGAAGTTTTGCCACTTCCTGATCACTAACCGGCACTTTCCATTTGACAAGTACAAAGATGCGTTCGGTCTCT
>JAAZMM010000021.1 GCA_012798805.1 Bacteroidales bacterium | reverse complement strand
TTTCCCATTTCCCCTCGACCACGTTGAGCAAGATGCTCACCGGCAAGATTGTCTCCGAAAATCCCTTTATAGAGAATTTATTCCATGGAGTATCAGGTAGTTGTGCACCCAAGGATTTTGAGACTCTCATGCAGTTGGTATATCTCCAGGTGGTAGAGCCGAGGTTTGTGGAGGATGAGATCGCTCCGGCATTTGCCCAATTGAATGCAATTGTGCCTAATCTGGCGAAACAGCCTAACTTTATCTTCAGTGAAGCATACTTAAAGACTGCATACGGCAATAATCCCCGCAGGCAACTGATCTCAATGGATATGGTGGAGAAAATGTCGGTAGCTTCTCTCGAGAACTCCTACAAAACTCTCTTCTCCAATATGGCGGGTACTACCGTCTATATCACAGGTAATGTTGATCTTGAGACCATCAAGCCGTTGGTGGAGAAATATATCGGTTCGCTCCCCACTACAGGTAAGCCCACCGAGTATATTGACCACAATCTGGAAGTTGTACCCGGCAAGGTTAAAAATATTTTCAATGCTCCGATGACAACTCCTAAGAGCAGCGTATTGCTGGTTTATAGCGGTGATGTAGAGTATAATCACGAGAATGTAATCGCAATGCAGGCTTTCCGCTATACACTTGATTTGATCTATACGGAGACTATCAGGGAAGAGGAGGGTGCAACCTATGGCGTAGGTACACAAGGCAATGTCTCTGCAGTGCCCCAACAAAAGGGTGGAATGATCATCCAGTTTGATACCGATCCCGCCAGAGTAGAAGAGATGATAGTACTTGCTATCCAGGGTGTTGAGCAGATTGCGGAGAATGGTCCTACCGAGGAGCAGATGGTCAAAATCAGGGAGAATTTCCTAAAGAATATCTCCGAATCACGTATAAGCAACAGTTATTGGGCCTCCAATTTGCGTAATTATGATCTTACAGGTGTGGACCTTGATACCGAGCGTGAAGCAATAATCAATTCCCTTACCTCTGAGAAGGTGAAGAATTTTGTTGCGGACTTCATAGGACAGGGCAACTTCGTCAAGGTCGTGATGAACCCGGAAGAATAGCTGTTAGCCATTAGCCTTTGGCTATTTGATAGATAAGGCACTCTATTTGCTGTAATACTTTAGGCATATGATAAATATCAGGACGAGAATTCATGATAACTACTCCGTGGAATTTAAGGAGAGTTTTGTGGTTGACGCAGGATATAGGAAAAACGATTTTGCAGTCAACACATGGATTTTTGTACCCAATAGTCTCGACATTCATCCCGATTCTTACAGCAAAGAGCAGTTTTATCGCGATGTAAAGAGCAACGTGCGTCTTAAAACCCCCGTATATCTCCTTAGAGATATTGCGGGGGGAGATGCCGTGCCTTTAGGCTATCTGCGTGATGCAATGAGCGTGATGGCCAAAGCCCCCGATACGGCAAATATTGCCGAGTATGAGTATCAGATTAAAATGTTCTGTGCCATATCCAAGAGTTCCATAAGGGATGAGGTACAGCATATCCTCGAAAAGAGGGAGATGGAAGATATTCTCAAGTCCTGCGACAACTATATGGGTTATATAAATGGGTTGGTGCAGGGTTACCGCTCTCTGGAGCAGATTATTGACGTGCCGACGGCCGGCCCCGAATTGAGGGCGCATTTTTCGTTTGGAGATGAATTTTTGAGCTATATGTCGGTATATTATAGTTTCAAGCTAATCAAGTTGCTGGAAGGCAATCCGGCCGCAGAGCGACAGAGTGCCGCCCTTAAGGATTTTGTGAGGGATACGGGGCACTATCGAAGTCGTAAGGGCTTTCCGGCAGTTTCGGCCGATAACAGAAAAAACAATGACCGGCTGATTTACCGCTACGGTGTTTTACGCAAATATGTGGCGAGCGATCTCTTTATCGAGCTTGAAAAGAAAAAGGATGGCGTGGCTGTGGAACAGTTGTATTATTCCATTGCTGCCGGAGTGGCAATGATATTTGCTACAATTGTTACCGTCATTTTCCAGAAAAGTTTCGGATCGTTTCCCATTCTCCTTTTTCTGGCCCTGATTGTGAGTTATATGCTCAAGGATAGGGTCAAGGAGCTTGCGCGTTACTATTTTGCCCATAAATTGGGTAAAAAATATTTTGACAATAAGGCGGTCATTAATATTAAGGACCAGAAAGTAGGCCATATCAAAGAGGGAGTTGACTTTGTTTCCGCATCGAGAATCCCGGCAGAGGTGCTTGAAATGCGCAGCCGCTCCAATCTTATGCCGGCTTCTACCCATATACTGGATGAAAAGATCATACTTTATCGTAAACTGGTCACCATTGACAGCCATTTGCTGGCTCAAAACAGCGTCTATCCGCTGACCGGCATAAATGACATCTTCCGCCTTCACTTTACCAGTTTTTTCCATAAAATGGACAATGCCGAACAATGGCTTGACCTGCTGGAAAAAGATGGCAGTATCAGCAAAGTGAGGGCCAATAAACTCTATTTTATCAATATTATAACACAGGTCAAAGATGCTTCTGAATCGAGGTATCACCATTTTCGTGTAAAATTGACTCGTGACGGTATCAAGGGCATCGAAGATCTGAGCAGGGAGGAGACATTATGAGATTTAAACGCCTGATAAGATTTTTATCAGTCGCTTTGGCGCTGCTATTTGTCCTGCCCTATATCTCTTATGGTCAGGATTTACCTGATGATTTGTATGAAAATACTATTCTGGGTACTTGGATTGATGAAAAAGGGGAGTCTAAATCGGAGTTTTACCGCAATGATGACAACTCTTTTGGTGCGAAACTCGTATGGTGTGCAAGTCCGAAAAAGCAGGATCGTGTAGGTCTTGTTTATATCAAAGATATGACATACAACGCTTCAGACAGCACCTGGACAACTTCTTATTTATATTCACCTGATCATGGATTGACGGCAAGAGGCACTCTGTGGATTAAGGATGGCATCCTTCATGTCAGAGGTCGTAAATTTGGCATTTCCGCCACCCGCCGTTTTTCCCGCGTGGTCGAGTAATTAGAACCAAATAATATCGAGCAGACTGAGTCGGGAACCGTGAATTTCCGGAACAGAGGTTTGTTCTATGATTAGTTGTGCATTTTCGGGCGTTATGCCCGCGCCGGCCATTATCAAGGTATCGCTGCCGGCACTCATTTTCACCATACGGGCAATAGTCTCACGCCCTTCAAAGGCAGATTCTGCACCGCCGGATGTGAGTACGCGGTCTGCACCGAGATCAATTATCATCTCCAAAGCCTTGAAAATATCTCTTGAACGGTCGATAGCACGGTGAAAAGTGATAGAGAGGCCGAATTGGCGTGCAGCGGCGAACATTTCGCTGCAAGCGCCGCGCTCTATGGAGCGATCCCGCGCAAGAGCCCCGATAACCACACCATCCACGGCACGACCCTCATCCGAACGCAGGGAGCCACAGAACTCCATATCCCGCAGAATATGGGCAATCTCGGCGGCAGAGTAGCAGAAATCCCCTCCGCGTGGTCTTATAAGCACATTTAGGTCAATGGAAAGCTCCCGGCGCGCCTGCTCTATCTCATCATAAGAGGGCGTTACTCCTCCGATGGGAAGGTCATTGCAGAGCTCAACTCTTCGGGCTCCTTTTTCCTGCGCCTTGAGCGCAATTTCGATATTTTCGGAACAAATCTCTATGAGCATAGCACAAATATAGGCCAAATTTTTGTAAATTGCGGAACTATAATCACTAACCGATAACATAAAAACCTATAATATGAAAATCCTCCGAAAATTTACTGCCGCAGCGATTATTGCGGTGACGGCATTGATGCTTTCTTGCTGTAAATCTCCCGATACACGTCTGCGCGCCATTACTGAACAGGACCTTGCAGAAAAGCTGGATTTGCTGGAATATCGCCCGGATTTTGAGGCTCTGCTGGAGTTTTGTGCAAATGACCAGGAGCGTGATGCAATCAAATTTCTCTATGCCTATATGCCTCTTGGCGATATTGCCGATTATGACCCTATGCTTTTTGTGGAGGGTGTCAGGAGTGCGTTCAAGGCTCGTGAGGAGATGCCCTGGGGCAATAGCGTGCCTGATGACCTGTTTCGACACTTTGTTCTTCCGCTCAGAGTCAATAATGAAAATCTCGACTCGGCCAGGACCGTTTTTTATCGCGAGCTGAAGCCGAGAGTAGAGGGGCTCTCAATGTATGATGCGGTGCTGGAGGTCAATCACTGGTGTCACGAAAAGGTGATATACACTCCGAGCGATGCCCGTACCTCGGCTCCTTTGGCTACTGTGCGTACTGCCTATGGCCGCTGCGGTGAGGAGTCCACCTTCACCGTGACTGCTTTACGTGCTGTCGGGATCCCTGCCAGACAGGTCTATACCCCGCGCTGGGCACATACGGATAACAATCATGCCTGGGTGGAGGCCTGGGTGGATGGCCAATGGCACTACCTGGGTGCTTGTGAGCCTGAGGCGCGTCTCGATGTAGCCTGGTTTAGCTCTACGGCCCTGCGTGCGCTGCTGATGCATAATCGCAGTTTCGGACGCTATTCCGGCAGTGAGGATGTGATACAGCATACCGATTGCTTTACAGAGATCAATGTGACCTCAAACTATACTTCTACGGAGCGTTTGACAGTTTGTGTAAGGGATTTGTCCGGTGCTGCGGTGCAGGATGCAATGGTGGAGTTCAAGATATACAACTATGCTGAGTTTTATAGTGCGATAAGTACGCTTTCCGATGCCAGGGGATGTGCTTCGGCAATTCTTGGCAAGGGAGATATCCTGGTCTGGGCCTCTAAAGATGGTGCCTATGGATATAGAAAGGCGAGGGCAGGAGAAGAGAGGGGTGAAGTGACTATCGTGCTTGATCGTAAGATCGGGGATGTTTTTCAGGATGAGATCGATATTGTGCCTCCGCCGGAAGGAGATGTTCCTGTAGTGATAACTCCGGAAGAGAAAGCGGCTAACGATCTTCGCCTGGCTTATGAAGACTCTATTCGCAACAGTTATGTTGCCACTTTTGTCAAGCCTGCGGCAAATGATCCCGAAAATGGCTATTTGGTGGCTTCAAGGGGCAATTGGAAGGAAATTTCCGCCTATCTCGATCAGATCAAATCGGGCAGCAAATCCCTTTATCGTGACGGCATTCGTCTGCTGGAGCTGATAAGTGAAAAGGATTTGCGCGAAACTCCCGCTTCCGTGCTCCTTGATCATCTGGATAATTTCGGTGGTGTAGAGGGTATGGATTCTCAACAACGGGAGTTATGGTATCACTATGTACTAAACCCCCGTATAGGTAATGAGCTGCTGAAAAGCTGGAGAAAAGAGTTTCAAACCGCTGAAGATTTGCTCTATTTGACCTCCGGAAAAGAGATTGCCGGCTATGTGCGTGACAATGTCAAGGTACTGGATCGATACAATCCTCACCGTATCCCGATGACTCCATTGGGAGTGCATTCTTTGAAAGCTGCGGATAGCTTTTCGCGCGATCGTTATTTTGTAGCGCTCTGCCGTGCTTCAAATATTCCGGCAAGGATAGAGGAGATTAGTGGAAAGGTGCAATATTTCGAGTCCGGATTCTGGGTGGATGCCGCTGCCGAACTCTCTCCGGAGGTCGGAGAGGTTTCAGAGAGAGAACCTTCCTCTGACGATGCGGATGCATCTGATGATTCCGATCTCTCCGTAATAAAGAAATCCACAGGCTTCCTCATGCTTACCGATAGTCCTCATGATAAGATTAATGATCCCAAGTTTGAATCGCATTTTACAATAGCTTCGCTTGAAAATGGTCGTATCAATACTCTTAACTTCCGCAACAAAGAGGGTCTGAAAGGATCTATGAGTGTGCAAAATGTATTCAAAGAGCCGGTAGAGCTCGATTGTGGCAGTTATCTGCTTACCACCGGTACGCGTATGGCTAGTGGCAAGGTGCTCTCGGGAATGTATTTCTTCAATGTCGAGGAAGGAAGTACCACTGAGATTGAGCTGCGCTTGCGGGAAGATGATGACGATTTGCAGGTGCTGGGCAGCTTCTATGCAGACCCTTTGCTGCCACTTACCGGCAGGGGCATCTATATTCTTGCATTTGTGCGGCCTACACACGAACCAAGTGACCATATTATTCGTATGTTGTTTGACCATGACTGGAGTATTCCGGTGATTCTCTTTTTCGGCTCGGAAGCAGAGATGTCCCGATTCAATCTGGAAGGATTTCCTCAGATACCTCACAAAGTCTCCGTTGCAACCGATGACGATAATACATTATCCGCCATTTGCGCTGCAATGCAGCTCGACCATAAGCATTTAAAAATGCCTCTTGTGGTGATAGCGGATAGTTTTGGCAGTATATTCTTTACTTACGACGGCTACTCGACCACATTGCTTGACCAGCTCCTGAAAGCGGAGCGGTAGTGTTCGTGTTGCGAGTTGCGGGTTGCGTGTTACGGGTTGCGTGTTACGGGGTGCAGGGTGCGGGTTGCGTGGGTAAAACAAACCCCGAGAGTTTTTGCTTTCGGGGTTTGTCTCATTAGAGGTTCGTTTCGTTAAAATATATGGTGGTTATCTTTTCGTATTGCTAGGGGAGTTGTGCTCCGTAGCCCTGAACTGCGCCAAATAGCTTGAGCGCATCTTCAAAGGGATATCTGTTGGCAAACATTGAGGCTGAAGAGTCGATTGTTCCCTGCATATTCATCCCCATTGCCTGGCGGAAAACATTAGCACCGGAGTTGGGGTCGAAATTGGTTTTCTCATTGTATGCGGCGTTGATAAAGCCTTTGAGATAGGGTTCATTGAGGGCGCCATTGAAAATAGAGGGATCAGTTACGGATCTGTTGCCGGCAACCTCTGCCAGTTGCTCTACATCCTCAAAATCCTTTACCCACACTCTGAGGAACATTCCGCCTCCTGGGAGGCAGATGTCAGCCTGTTTGTTGAGGAAAAAGAGGGAGTTTTCGCAAGTTGTTATCTTTTCGCGCTCCCTTGCTGCATTGCTGTCAATGCGACAGCGGTCAAGTCCTGAGAAAATGCTGCATCCGATAATGTTGTGGTCGAGATAGCTGTGTACTCCATTCATGTAACGAAATCCGTAACCCATATCAGACATGTCTTTGAGACGTGACCAGCTGAAGAGAACGGTATTATTTGTGAATTTTACTTCACAAAAATCTGTTGCATGGCTACCGGATACCTCCATCGCTGCCATACGGATGTTGATGAAAATGCAGTTGTCAACCTCCATTTTTCCTTTAAACATACCCCTGATACCGTAGTTGGGACTATTTACAAAAGCGCAGTTGCGGATTGTAATATTGCAGGTGGGGTTGTCGAGATAGATAAGCGAGGTCTCGGTAGTATATACTTTTTCTTCAAAGTTGGCTCCGCCGATACCTGCCGTGCCTATGGGCTGCATCATGGGGCTATCAACTCCCTCAGGCTTGCCCTTGCCGGCCGGATTGTAAGCTACCGAATTGCCTCTGTCAATCAGCAGACCATCAATTACTACCTCGCCACCGTGAGTGCCCTTGATCTGGATTGTGCCGCCACCTTTTGCGGTGCCATTGGATGTGGCGTCAGGCTGCACCATTGAGCGATATTTGAGAATATCTCTGGTTGAGAAATCATCGGAATAGCCTCCCATAATGGTTAAAGGCTTATCGATGACGATATTGCCGGAATTGAGCATTCCAAAA
The DNA here is from genome assembly GCA_012798805.1 of Bacteroidales bacterium. Taxonomy (GTDB): domain Bacteria; phylum Bacteroidota; class Bacteroidia; order Bacteroidales; family UBA932; genus Cacconaster. Next base: position 10,412 of record JAAZMM010000021.1, on the reverse strand, counting down.
TAGTTGCCCTGCGCTACGAGAATAACATCTCCTGCCTGAGCGTTGTCAATCGCTTTTTGGAGATTCTTGTAGGGCTTTGCTTTTGTGCCGTCATTGCGGTTAGAGCCGGTTAGATTGCTTACATAGATGGAATTACCGCTATTTGCTTTGTTGTCGGATTTTGCTTCGCTGGAAACAGCTTCTTTAGCTTTGTTGAGCAAACCGCCCAGCCTGCCTTGGCCCATTGCTGTCGTTGTGACTGCAAATGCAAGGAGTAGTGTCAAGATTTTTTTCATATATGAAATAAATTAGTTGGATTTTTCTATTAAAAATTGAACGATCTCATCATATTAAAGTGATGCATCCCGGCCCGCTCTGAAGGCTTTTATATTGGCTTCCACTATTGCCTCTCCCTTATCGGAAAATATTCTGCTAATACCCTCCTCCAACTTCTGTGGCTCCATTCCCAGAAGATGACTGCAAGCACCCAGAAGGGCAATGTTTGCCCCACGAGGGTTGCCCACTTCGCGTGCAATGGCATCCACATCTACCAGAATGGCATTCTTGATCTTACGGAGCTCCTCCATTATAGACTCTATCTCCGGATAGTTTGGAATATTGACAAACGGAGTAGTATTGGTTACGATCCATCCCTCTTTTGAGAGCCAGGGGAGGTACCTGAGTGCCTCCATAGGTTCAAGTGAGATGATGATGTCTGCACACCCTTTGGGGATCAGGTCGGAAGCGATGGGGTCAGAGCTGATGCGAAGATTGGACTGCACGTCGCCACCCCTTTGGCTCATACCATGAACCTCAGCCTGTTTGATATGCAGGCCCTCTTTAAGGGCTGCTTCTCCGATAACGGTAGCGATGGAGAGGATGCCTTGTCCTCCCACACCGGCGAGTATTATGTCTTTTTTCATTTTTTTCTCTCTTTTGCGTGGCGTTTGGCGGTCTGGATACATTCCCTGCGGGGAATAATTACCGACAGACCCTTATATTCTATCTCTTCGCGGATAATTTGCGTAATCTCGGGCATATTCTTGGGAAGAGGTATTACAGTGCGGATATGTGCAGGATCAACTCCAACAGCGGCGCAGATGGCCTCCAGCTTGCCGGTGCCCGCGGAATCCTGACCTCCGGTCATACCGGTGGTGAGATTGTCCGATATTACCACTACGATATTGGCATTGACATTTGCTGCATCAAGCAGACTGGTAATGCCCGAGTGGGTAAAAGTGGAGTCGCCGATTACCGCTACACTCGGCCATAATCCGGCATCTGCCGCTCCTCTGGCAACGGTGATTGAGGAGCCCATATCGATACAGGAGCTGATGGTCCTGAAAGGGGGCAGCGCTCCGAGGGTATAACAGCCAATGTCGCTGAATACCTTGTGTCCCGGATAATCTGCAAGCACTTCATTTAGCGCAGCATAAACATCCCTGTGACCACATCCCTGACAAAGTGCAGGGGGTCTTGGTACCACTACGCTGCTCGGCTCGTGGGTGTCGTGTGCAGGGAGCCCGAGGGCAGCTCTGACAGAGTTCGGATTGAGCTCTCCAACCCTCGGCAGCTCACCGCTCAAGCGTCCGAGTACCTTAACGGGGGCGGGGAGAATCCCTCTGATCATCTCTTCGAGCAAAGGTTGTCCCTCCTCTATGACGAGTATGGAGTCACATTCCGAGGCCATTTTTCGTATCAGATCCGATGGTGCCGGATATTGTGATACTTTGAGGATGGGATGAGTGTAGTTCATTCCGACATTCTCTCTGAGATAGTTGTATGCTATGCCACAGGCAATTACTCCGAGGCTCTTGTCCGGAGCATCAAAATATTTATTCCATCCTTTGTCTGATGCCCCGATTTTCTCAAGTTCTTCGTAACCTGCTATTACTTTTGGATATTTGCGGCGTGCGTTGGCCGGAAGCAGTATCCAGGAAGAGGGGTCTTTTGGGAATGTGAGTTCTTCCCTGCGGGGAATGGGCTTCACAGCTACTTCCACGACTGCCCTCGAGTGGGCCATCCTGGTGGTGAGCCTCATCATTACGGGGATGTTATTTTCCTCCGAGAGGCGGAAACCATATTCCATCATATCATAAGCCTCCTGTTGGTCGGAAGGCTCCAGTATCGGAATAAAGGCAAATTTGCCATAAAAGCGACTATCCTGCTCATTCTGAGAAGAGTGCATCGAAGGGTCATCAGCAACGATTACTATCACACCTCCATTAACTCCGGTAATCGCAGAATTGACAAAAGCATCAGCAGCCACATTCAAACCCACATGCTTCATACATACAATTGCGCGCTGTCCTACATAAGAGACACCGAGAGCCGTCTCCATCGCAGTCTTTTCATTGGTGCACCATCTGCACTGAATACCGGCCTCACGTGCCGTCCCGCTGCTCTGAATATACTCCGTAATCTCGGTGGAAGGGGTCCCCGGGTAGGCGTAAACTCCGGTAATACCGGCATTTATCGCTCCCAGCGCCACCGCCTCATCACCCAATAGCAATTTTTTAACTTTCATTCTAAATCTCTTTTCATTCAATTATCACAAATATAGTAAATAAATGATAACAACATTAGAAAAAATGGCATAATTGGTTACATTTTTTCATATTTAGCTCTAATTTCATATCACATTCTCTTAAAACAACCATTAATGCCTTTGAATTATTATGGTGGGCTAAAAAGAGATCAGAGCGTTTTGGAAAGAGTCCGTCGGGGGAGATCAAAAAAAAGACTATCAATTTTGGGCAATAAATTCATTATTATATATTTTTTGCTAAATTTGCACTGTTTTTGGTTATTTTTAATGATTCTAAAATAAAATCATTTAAAATCAAGCTAATTAGCAGTAAATCTGATATTTATAAACAATTAATATTAACTCTTTTAACTAATACAAGTACTATGAGTTTAAAAAGAATCCTACTCTTAACGAGTATCATGGTTATGACTGTAGCCTGTAACAAAGAACCTATCAACAATGATGGTGATCAGGCACTTACTACTTACATGAGTGTGGTTGTCGATCTGTCACAGGGAACCAAAGAATTGACTCGCTCTGAAGATAATACCGTTCACAATCCGGCAGGACATTGGGAAGGTCGTGATAAAATCAATGGAGTTGATATATATGTGGTTGATGCTACTACCGGTAAGGTATATTCAAAAAGTGTGGAGTTGACCAACACTCCGGATGCGAACACCGACGGTAAATATGTTTCACCGGCATGGAAAGCAGAGCCGAAGGTCTCCGTGGATATCTATGTGGTCCTCAATAACGGTGGTGAAATCAGAACAAAATTGAACAATGCTGCTGCTTTAGGCAAAGCTGCGTTTGAGGAAGCATATAAGAAAGCTTATACCTACACGATGTCTGATTATGCTGTTATGGGAACGTCAAATGATGTCATTCTTATGAGCGCCATGCCACTTAAAGGCCAGGAAATCAAAGATGGCGTTACACAGGCACAAGCGACGATTTCCGGTGCTCCGAATGCTACATACAACCAATTTGCATTGAGTGCACGTCGTAGTGCGGCCAGAGTCTCGGTAACCAAATCGGTAGCTGTCGGTACCGTGGCCAATATTGTCAGCGGAACCATTACTTATGGTACGCTCACCAATTTTAAATGGACCTACGGACAGTATGAGAGGAAAACCCACCTCCTGTGGGATACGTCAGCAACTGTCACACCTGCAAGTTCACTACTTCATTACACCACCAAATCACCTTCGTGGAGTTATGTGACCAATGGTGATTACGCTACACAAGCAGCATTGAACTATGATTACACCCAGGTAAATGATGTTGCATCATTGAAAGTGATCAATGAGCTTCCAGGTAGTGGTAATGTTGTAACAAATATTGTTACACACGGAAATATGCAGTTTCTCACAGAAACGACTCACCAATATGGAGCTGCAGGTGTTACCGGTTATAGAAAGGGTAATACTCCCTATGTGATGGTTGAGGCTGTGTTTGTGCCCCACGCTGATTTGTGGGCTACTCCGGCTGAGCAGGCCGCTCATACGGCAGGTAGTACGAAGGACGTGTTCTATAATACTTACAATGGAAAGTTCTATGCATCAGATGAAAATGCAAAAGCTGATGGTGTTGCACCTACACTTCCTCCAGGCGGTGATGGTGTTATTAAGTACGCAGGTGGCAAGGTATATTATTTTGCCTGGATAAATCCGGACAATGTATCATTTGCCGAGGTTTTGAACTCCCCGGTGCTCCGCAATAATATTTATAACATCAATATCAATAGTTTCGGAAAGATCGGTTTCTCCGGCAATCCTTATAATCCTACTCCCGGGAATCCGCTCCCTGTTGATAAGGACGATATCGTTCCCTCACCTGATGAGTTGCTTAGTGCAAAGGAGACTTATATGTCAACCGAAATCACAGTAATCAACTGGGGTGTGCACTCGTACAACGTGGATTTTTAATAAATGCCATTAAACTCTCCATATTTCAATCAAGCGAAAACCTCGCTTGATTGAAATAGATTAAACCAAAAGCAAAAAGGTAAACTATGATATTTTCTAAATATAAAATAGCATTATCGCTTATTGTTATTCTGATCGTATCGTCGTGTGATTGGCTTATATATGACAGTTATGAAAATTGTCCCAGGGGAGTTTATATACACCTTTACGAGCAAACCGAATGTGATAGAGCACCTTCATACCCGGAAGAGATCTCGAGAGTTACATTCTTCGTTTTCGATGCAGATGATGACGTTTTATTGCTGACTCAACAAGAAGATAATATCAAGTTGACTGCCGAGCTAAACACATTGGTTCATCTTAAAAAAGCGGGAAACTACAAAGTCGTTGCCTGGGCACATTCAAGTGATGCTGACCTTTATGACCTGGAGGCATTGGCAGTTGGCATCACGACGCCGGATGATCTCTATCTTACCCTTAAAAAGAATGTCGATCTCACCGGTGAAAGATTATATGCGGGTCAAACAGGTGTTGTAACGGTAGGGGAGATGGAAGATCTGTTCGTGGACGAGAGGTTGAATCTGCGTGAATATACAAATAGAATAAAGGTAACCGTCACAGGCTTTAAGCAGCCGGATAATTATAAGTTGGGATTGGTTGCGGGCAACCATAAATATAGCTACAATGGCAAAATGGTCCCAAGTGATCCCACCTATGTTTATCCCATAACCACATTTTATACGGAGAGTGCAATGATGTCGGAAATGACGATTTTGCAGATTGATGGGCATTATCATGCTGTAATATCGATAAAGGATGCTCATAATGGTGTGAAAGTGCCTTTTGATGAAGGAATACTTGGCAACTCAGATGAATTCAATCTCCTCGGAGCTATACTTTTGGCAAAAGGAACCGGTGCTTATTCATTTTTGAATCCCCGTTGTATCAATGACTTCGATATTGAGATTGAGGCACACGCCTGTGATTGTCCGGGAGGATATGTCGTGACGGGCCTCATCATTAATAATTGGGCCGTACACTCTTATAACGCTGATGGGTTATAAAATTGAGAATAATGACTAAAAACAATATAAAGTATTTTTTTAGCTTAGCGGTACTTGGGCTATACCTGCTTATTGCATTTGCAGGATGTTCGCAAAATAGGCTGACTCCTTCTAATGAGGATGATGGTCAGGCGAGGATAGTTCTTTCCGATTTGCTTAAAGGTACTATATCGTTGGAAACGCCAAATGACGACAATATCTCCAGATTGCTTGTTTGTATCGTTCCCAAGTCATTAGGAAAAGCGACTGTTTTGGATATTAATACAAACAGCAGCAACACACCGGTTATCACGGATAGTTCGGATCCGATGAATCTACAAACCTATATCACCATTGGCACTAAGTGGAAAGCACTTAAAACCGATGAATACGAGATCAAATTGCCACACGCAGGGAGCTATCATATAATGTTTATAGCCAATCCTACCGTGGGCACTATCGATACCATCTTAAACAGGCCTCTTCATTCCGTTATAGATGACGTCTATTATAGAAAACGTACCTATAGTGATTTAAATAAAGATTACTTAAATCATATTCGTATGATGAGTCGCATCTATTATGACCAGAATATAGAAGTGGGAACAAAAGAAGCCCCCTTTGTTTGGAGGCCGACTCTTCCTGCAGGTTACAAGGTTTTCTTGCCGGTGAGTTCTTTTCCGGAGGCCTCTTTGGAAGATGATGGGTATCGGGTAGGCCTGTTGCGTTCAATGGCTAAACTCGATATTAAGATAAAGGCCCTTGATTCCCCCTGCCTGACCGAGGAGAAGCCCACTAATATAAAGATAACCCTTTGTGAAGTACCTTCATACTTTACTCTTGCTGAGAAAGAATGGGATACGACTTCCACTCCTCTGAACTTAGTACTATACAACGAAGCATGGGATGGATCGACTGATGTTATTGTGGATAGTCTTTTTTTACCTGAAAAGATTTTCCCCAAAACCTCTCCGCCCGACTGGCTTGGAGAGAGCGGTGTCAATGGCACTCTCTATTACGAGATAGAAATAACCAAAATTAAAGTATTTGATAATTCACCGGCGGGTATTAAAACATTTGCCATTCCCTTATTGACGGCGACAAAAAGTCAAATGGAGAGCATGAGTGCGAACACCTTGAAATATGTTGACCTAATGGTAGCCAGAGAGGCTGATTACAACGTGTATCGCAACAGACACTATAAATATACCGTAAACTTACCCTGGTATGTTGAGAATCAAACATTGAATATCAACTTCACCTCTACTTCCGTCCAGGAGATAGAGTACGATGTGCCTACATTCAATTAGTGAATTACGACGAAATAAAATGATTAAAAGAGTTATATATATTTTCTTTTCTTTGTTAATCTTTTCAGGTTGTAACCTGACGGATCCTTTTGCAAAAGATAAAGAGGAATGTCAAACTGTTACCTTGAATTTTGGTTTCGAAAAGCCTCCTGTTCCGGAAGTGACTGTTAAAGCACCGGAGCCTCTGCCGTGGCTGGAAGAGGCCATTTCCGATCTCTATCTTCTTGTTTTTGATAGTGAAGGAAATAGAAGGGCATCTTTGAGCCGCTACTATAGCAGGGATGATCTTGGTTTGACTTTTCCCTACAATGAAGGGGGATTAAGCGGTATTACGCTGCCAAAAGGTTCCAATATGGTCTATCTCATCGCCAACGTAGAGGCATCACACAATATGGATGTCTCCAAAGCTGCATTAGATACGATTGCAACTGAGGCTCAATTGAAAGCTCTTGAGGTAAAGTTTAAGAATGTCAGTCAGGCACCTGCAAATACCGGTGTAAGAAATAATATCCTTATGTGGGGCAGGGCGCACCTGCTTGTGGCTTGCGGTATGGACACTGATGTTAATATAGTACTACGCAATATAGAAAGCAAGATCCGTTTCAGGATTTTTCTGCACCCTGATGCCATAGGCAAGCTGGATGTAAAGTTAAATAACTATTCAGTAGAAAATATACCTCGCCGGGGACTTGTAGTAGCAGACAGGGCTCTTACTTTTACCTATGAAAATAGAGAAAATGATGTCTATGCTATCCGTCCTGTCGAGTTTGATATGCCGGAAGATCTTACTATTGCCCGTATTCCCCCCGGTGCTACTCAACCTGCGCAGCTAATAGGTGATTTTTATTATTATCAACTGGAAAATTGCCAGGAGCCGACAAAATTGATTACCATAGCCGGAGCGGAGGCCATGAAGCTTCGTACAAAGCTGCTTAAAGATGAAAATGGCATGAACCTCGGTGAAATGTGTTCAAACAAACCCTCCTTTGAATATGCGCCGCAGATGTGCACATTTGTCCGCATTGAGGCTACATTGAGGTCAACCGATCCGGGTGATTTGTTCAATGCCGATATTTTCTACTACTTCCCTTTGGGACATGATCCCAATGACCCAAACAACTATGATGTACTTGCCAATTATACATATACCTACAATATCTACATTAAGGGAGTAAAAGATGTCATTATAGAAGCCGATGTACGAGGAGAGAACGCGGACCTTTACGGAGATCCCGGCCTATCAGGTGTAGAGGTCAACCCTCTCACAGAGGGTTTAGTGTTTTATCCGCCGAGTGATCATGTTGTAGATTCCCATTATTCCAATTTGGAGATGAGTGTCTGCAAAAGGAATATCGTTGGAATTCAACAGGGAGCATGTAGTCTTATTTATTTGGCAACTACTCCTTTTGATGGCCGAAACCGGCCAACCGAAGGCAAGCAGGATGTCAAATGGGTCTCTTTTACACCTATACCTGCCGGTTCGAATCTCTTAGTACCCTATCCAGGTGACCATGCCACTAAAGATAGTCCGACTCCCAGGATTATGGTCTATGAGATGAACGATATGATCAAAAACGGTGCTCTCGACAGTTATATAAGGGCGGACAGCACCATTAAATTTACCGTCTATGTGGATGAAAACTTCTATGATAAGCATCCGATAGATAGTTCCATACCTATTCGATATGCCGACTTCGTCAACAAGCCTCCAAGAAGCATGATTATTTATTTCCGCAGTATCGCGAGTAAAGATAACCAATCGCATTTGTACAGAGATGCTTTTGCTGTCTATCAAAAAGCAATTTGGACTATTTTTAGCGAAAGACCGAGTACGCCCATAGATGGCTTTGGTATGGAGGTGATTGATGAGACCTTCCCGGTTGCTTCAGAAAGATACGCTTATAGTGGAATAACCTATGCTGATGTCAGCAAAGTAAATGGTTTGCACAATCAACATAATATATGGGAAAAGACCACGGGTAGTCCTACCTGGCGTATTACATTTAATCCTGATGGAAGCGGTAATTCACTTTGGAAATTCAAGACCGTGCAGACCCGCTCCAACTTAGAGAATGTCATGAGTCCGATAGCGGGCGATCCTGTCTATGCCAATGAAGGAGCTGCGGAAAACAATTGGGCTATGTTTAACTCAAAAATATATAATACGGGAGCTTTTGCTTGTTTGCAGAGAAACAGGGACAACAATGGCAACGGCATCATAGATAAGGATGAGATAAAGTGGTTTCTTCCCTCCTATGACCAGATGCTTAATACTTATATAGGAAAGGCTTCTATTCCCGACCAGCATTGGTTCCATCACCTAATGGACAGGAATGGCGGTTCTGATAGAAATAAGGAGATCTACATGCAGGTTACTACACCTACCCGTGGATCTAACGGTGCCATAGGTAATTATTGGTCTGATGAGGGAATATCATTAGGTAATCAATCCGCCTGGAGAGTCAGGTGTTTTAGAAATCTCCCGGGAACAATTGTGGAAGGGGCTCCAAACAATGAGCCATCAGAAGGGCCTGATTTTGGTAAATTTGGCTTTCTTACCAAGGCTACTGCTGATTCGCCTGCCTATGTGAGAGTAACCCGAAATCTCGATCCTGCGACTTACCGTGCCAGGTTTGTGGATTATGGACCCCTGCCTATACCGCATACTATGAGACATGCGGCAAACTCGCTTACCTACTATTTTTATGTGGCTGAAACCAATATAAATACCGGCCTACTCTCTAACATATATGAAAGTGTTTATTTGCAAGGCAAAGATCCTTGTGACTCTTATGTGGAGAAAGGTGTAACCGGATGGAGAACACCAAATCAACTGGAACTTGCTTTTATACATTTGATAAACATAGGTGAAATGGGTCCCGCCACGGACGGCACTTCAACCCTCAACTATTTTGGCGGAAATGCCATTGACGGTGTTTTCGCTATAACCGTCGCTTTTGACAAGTTCAGAGATGGGACACCTGCTACCGTAAAGCGTATAAATCGCATTGTGAGCACTTCACATATAAGAGAGCAGGATTGGAATCAAGTCTATAGGACCCGTTGTGTAAAAGATATGCCAATTCCTGCCGCTCCATAAGCATAAAAAAACTCCTCGTTTGAGGAGTTTTTTTGTCTGAGGTTGTGAGTTACAAGTTGTGAGTTACGCAGTGCTAATAAGTATTTACACTACACACTACCCACTACCCACTACCCACTTACAACTAATCTCACAGCTTATCGATAAAATTAAGGATCGTGCTATAATAGAGAATGTTGTTGTCTATACCCTTAAAGCCGTGTCCCTGACCATCCACTTCGAGGAATTCAACCGGTTTGTCGATGCTCTTGAGAGCTTTATACATCATTCTTGAACCCTCAATGCTGACCCTGTCGTCGTGGTTGCCGTGGATAAGGAGCAGAGGACCGGTAATTTTCTCATAGTGAGTGATGGGAGATCTGTCAATCAATTTTTCTCTGTCCTTTTCCGGGTCTCCCGCTTCAAGATAGGTCCAGTCAGGAATATTGGAGTGATAGTGTTCGTAAATTATATCACTGAAGCCGGCTACCGAGACTCCAAATCCAAAGGGGAAGGAGGCCTTGTTGCCATTTACCTCTC
>JAAZMM010000020.1 GCA_012798805.1 Bacteroidales bacterium | reverse complement strand
CAGGAAATGACATTTCACATAAGACTCCCCGGAGAATTATCACTTGAAGAGGGTCACTCAGTCGCAACTGCAATTGAGAAAATGATTGAGGAGCGCTTCAACATCACTTCGACAATTCATGTCGAACCTCTTGATTACGAGCATCCCTAAGGGGAAAATACCGCAATTACGGGATAGTGGTCGGAGATGTACTCTACACCTGCATAGGAGCCGGTAAGAGTTTGGAATAGCAACGGAGACAGATTTCTGAAATAGATATGGTCTATTACTTTACCACCCTCTTCGGGGGCAATTTTGCCCCAACTGTTGAATGTATTGAGCGTGTCGGTAACAGTAGCCGCTTTGCGCGCTGGAGTCAAATACTCCTCAATGGGGTCCAAAATGGGATCATCATACATCGCATTGAAATCACCGGTAAGCACCACTGCTGCATCATCCGGTATTAAACTTTTCATACGCTCTACAATGAGTTTACCGGACTCTTCACGGGCAATCTTACCTACATGATCAAAATGAGTATTGTAGAAATACAACTCTTGACCACTATTTTTGTCCAATAGACGAACCATTGTAACAATCCGATGAAAGGCCGCATCCCAGCCCACTGAAACCTCATCCGGAGTTTCACTCAACCAGAAAGTAGTGCTTTCCAAAAGTTCAAAACGGCTCTTTTTATAAAAAACGGCATTGGATTCGCCCGTGTTTGGGCCATCATTGCGAGCCACTCCGTAAAAGCTATATCCCGGCAAATGCTCCGCCATATAGTTGACCTGTCCTAAAAGACCCTCCTGAATACCGAAAACATCGGGATTGACTTCGTTTATCATCTCAATCACAGCTTCTCTTCGGAATATCCAGCTGTTTTCTCCGTCAAAGTCATCGCTGAGACTCAGACGTATATTAAATGACATCGCCACGATATCATTTTCACTCTTTGCGTTGCCGCAACCGCAGCACAACACAACAACGGCAAATGCCGCAGCAATTAAAATTCTTTTCATGCTACAAAGATATTAAATAGTTTTGAGTGTGTAGTGTGTAGTATGTAGTGAGGAGAATTACGGGGTGCGAGTTTCGGGGTGCACGTTGCGAGTTTCATGGTGCGGGGTATGGAAATTCGGAGCGAAGCGACTGGACCACAAAAGACAAAAACGCTCCCGAATGGAAGCGTTTTTGCTTTTGTGGTCCCAACTGGACTTGAACCAGTGACCCCCTGATTATGAGTCAGGTGCTACTAACCAACTGAGCTATGGGACCTGAAACTATCTATGATGAACAAAAGATAATCTTTTTAGGGTCATCGACATCCGGAGATGCTGACGATTTATTGTGCGACAAAAGTAGTAAAATAATGATTTATCGCAAAAATATAATAGTATCAAACCTTAATTTCAACCTCAACACCACTGGGGAGCTCAAGCTTCATAAGCGCATCAACAGTCTTAGGAGTTGAGCTGTAAATATCCAGGAGGCGACGGAATGAATTGAGTTCGAACTGCTCGCGTGCCTTTTTATTTACAAAAGTCGAGCGGTTGACAGTAAAAATTTTCTTGTCTGTGGGAAGTGGTATCGGACCACTGACAACAGCACCTGTCGATTTTACTGTTTTCACGATCCTGTCCACTGATTTGTCAACCAGTGCATGATCGTAAGATTTCAATTTTATTCTTATTTTCTGGCTCATTATTGTTGTTTTTTTAATTATTCGTCATCATCATCGTCATAAAACCTGCGTCCGCCATGTCTTTCAACGACATCCTTTGCTATGTTTTCAGGAACTTCCGCATAATGCGAAAACTCCATTGTGGCTGTGGCGCGTCCGGAAGAGAGTGTTCTTAGGACGGTAACATAACCAAACTGCTCGGAGAGGGGAACCTTGGCTTTGACAATTCTAGCATTGCCTTTCGAATCCATATCTACAATCTGGCCCCTGCGACGGTTAATGTCACCGACAATGTCACCCATATATTCCTCGGGAGTAACAACCTCAAGAGACATAATGGGCTCCATCAGCACAGGCGCACATTTTGGAAGTGCCTTACGGTATGCCTGGCGGGCACAGATCTCAAACGAAAGAGAGTCTGAATCGACAGAGTGATAAGAGCCATCCAAAAGTCTTACCTTCATGGATGTCAATTCATAACCTGCTAAAACACCATTTGACATTGCTGACTTGAAGCCTTTCTCGACAGCGGGGATAAAGTCACGGGGAATATTTCCACCTTTCACCTCGTCGATAAACTGAAGTCCTGTCACGCCCTCATCTGCAGGGGATATTTCGACAATTATATCAGCAAATTTACCTCTACCGCCTGTCTGCTTCTTAAATACCTCTCTGTGTTGATAGGAACCGGTGATGGCCTCTTTATAATTAACCTGAGGCGCACCCTGGTTGATCTCAACGCCAAATTCACGACGTAAACGATCCACAATGATATCAAGATGGAGCTCGCCCATACCGCTGATTATGGTTTGGCCGGTCTCAACATCAGACTGAACGGTAAAAGTAGGATCTTCTTCTGAAAGCTTACCAAGAGCAACACCGAGTTTGTCGAGATCTTTTTGAGTCTTAGGCTCTACAGCCAAACCGATAACCGGATCCGGGAATGTCATTGACTCCAGAATGATCGGTTTATCTTCACGACAAATAGTATCACCCGTACGCAACTCCTTGAAACCTACGGCAGCACAAATATCTCCCGCCTCAACGCAATCGATGGGATTCTGTTTATTGGAGTGCATCTGGTAAAGCCTTGCAACACGTTCCCTTTTACCGGAACGGGTATTGAGTACATAGGAACCGGCATCCAGTTTGCCCGAATAGGCTCTGATAAATGCCAGTCTTCCTACAAAGGGGTCAGTAGCAATCTTGAACACCAATGCGCAGAAGGGTTCCGTAGTGTCGTACTTACGGATAAGTTCAGCACCGGTACGTGGGTCCGTTCCTTTAATTTCGCCCTTATCCAGAGGAGAAGGGAGATAACGCATAACGGCATCAAGAAGGAATTGTACTCCTTTGTTTTTGAAGGAAGAGCCACAAGTAGTGGGAACCACTGCCATATCAATAGTAGCTTTTCTGAGAGCATTGATGATCTCCTCTTCGGTGATTGCATCGGGATCTTCGAAAAACTTCTCGAGAATCTCTTCATCGTATTCGGCAACCGATTCAATCAGTTTGCCACGCCACTCCTCAACTTCAGCTACCATATTTTCGGGCACCTCTTTTATCTCATAATTAACAAGGTCCTTGCTCAAATTATAGATATAGGCCTTTCTTGAGATAAGATCGACAACTCCATCGAAATTATCCTCTGCTCCGATAGGAAGCGCTATGGGAATGGCTCTTGCACCGAGCTTCTCGTTAATCTCTTCCACCACAGCAAGAAAATCGGCTCCTACTCGATCCATCTTATTGACATAGGCAATCTTGGGTACGCGATACTTGTCTGCCTGGCGCCATACGGTCTCCGACTGAGGCTGTACGCGACCTACCGCACAGAAAGTGGCGATCGTACCATCAAGAACACGAAGTGAACGCTCCACCTCAACGGTGAAGTCAACGTGACCCGGAGTATCTATAAGATTGATCTGGTACTGCTGATCATTATAATTCCAAAAAGCGGTGGTAGCAGCCGATGTGATGGTAATACCTCTCTCCTGCTCCTGAACCATCCAGTCCATGGTAGCAGCACCTTCGTGCACCTCTCCCAACTTATGGGTCTTACCCGTGTAGTAGAGGATACGCTCCGATGTAGTGGTCTTACCGGCATCGATGTGAGCCATAATACCAATGTTTCTTGTATATTTTAGATCTCTTGCCATCTAATGTACATATACCTGATTAGAAACGGAAGTGAGCAAAGGCCTTGTTAGCCTCAGCCATTCTATGCATATCTTCTTTTCTCTTGAATGCTGCACCTTCATTATTATATGCAGCCATTATTTCTGCAGCCAACTTCTCAGACATTGAGCGGCCGGAACGTTTACGAGCATAATTGATCATATTCTTCATACTGATCGAGATTTTTCTTTCCGGACGCAACTCTGTCGGTACTTGGAAGTTCGCACCACCTACTCTGCGGCTTTTTACTTCAACCTGCGGAGTAACGTTTTCCAATGCTTTTTTCCAAATTTCGAGAGGAGCCTTGTCAGAATCTTTCATCTTCTCGCCGATGATGTCAATTGCATCGTAAAAAATAGAATAAGCGATACTCTTCTTCCCCTGCAACATCAAGTTATTCACGAAACGGGTAACCTGTACATCGTGATACTTGGGATCAGGAAGTAGAATCCTCTTTTTAGGCTTCGTTTTTCTCATTTTTTCTCAAAATTAATAGTTAAAAATAATGGTTACTTAGATTTCTTTGGCTTTTTGGTACCATAAAGAGAACGACTCTGTGTCCTTCCCTCTACACCAGCAGTATCCAAAGCACCTCTAAGGATGTGGTAGCGAACACCCGGAAGGTCTTTAACACGACCGCCGCGAACCAGCACGATGCTGTGCTCCTGGAGGTTGTGGCCCTCGCCCGGGATGTATGCGTTGACCTCTTTCTGATTGGTAAGCCTTACACGGGCTACCTTACGCATAGCCGAATTAGGCTTTTTAGGAGTAGTTGTGTAAACACGTACACATACTCCGCGTTTCTGAGGACAACTTTCCAATGCGCGAGATTTGCTTTTCTCTTTGATAACTTTACGTCCTTTACGGACAAGTTGTTGAATTGTTGGCATAAATGGTTGTAAATCTTTTATTTATGTTTATACTTCCGCACTTTTTGCGGGTTGCAAAGATAGAACAAATAATCCGATTTACAAACAAGTTATCAACAAAATCGCATTTTACTGCACTTTGAAAGTTTTTTTACAAAAAACCGGACGGCCTGAAGAAGTGATGCCCTCCAGCACTATTGAAAATGTTCCGCTATAGTCAGGAGTGTTACAGATGATGGTAGTTGAAGAATCTGTTGTACCCTCAGCTCCGGCAGTGAGCAGAGGATGCCAATAGAGAGTCTGTCTGTAATCGGGATAGTCTGCATTTTCAGCCAGATTTTGACAGGTATATGCCATTGGAATGGCAGCTCCCTGGAACTCCATAATACGCACTTCGGAACCTAAGGTAAGCGAAGGGATGGTGCCTTTATATGTCTTAATATTGACAATACCGTCAAACTGCCTGCTGCCTATGAAGTAAGCATAGGGATAAATATCTATTGATTCTATCAGCAGAGGGTCGTATCTATAGATGATTTCGTGATCAAGCACCGGTACTCCATCCACCATCATCAGGGATGCATCTTGCGAAAATTGAGGTCTGCGAAATACATCCTCAACCCTGACCTGTAAATCTCTTGTGCCATCAGTTTTTTTTCGGGCACGTATCTCTTGAATAAATTCGATGATAATTTCCTCCATCAAGGGAAACCTGGTATAATCGTCAAGACGATAGGTGATGTGCTCGTCGCCAAAGAGGGGATTCTCCCTTCTAGGAAGCAATTCATAGAGAATTTCGTAATCAAAGCGTCTTCCGATCTGCATTGCAGCACCTCTGAACTGAAGGCGATCCCTAAGCGATTCACTGATCAACAGAGGAGATGGAGCCTCGAGCTGCGGCTCGACAAATGGCCGCTCAATTGAAGTGATATTGCCAACCAACTCTACATCTCCATAGATGTTGCTTGTAAAGAAACGAACCGTTCCATCATCGGCACTCTCCGCTATATATATGTCCGAATAGTTGCCAATAGCCGAAATATAGGCTGTTTTTTCTGCACATTTGGCAGTAATGATCTCTCCTTCATACTCCGGAATACGGTTACGATCAAAGAGTACTTCATCCGCATTGGGAAGCATCTCCAGAAACTCCTCCGGTCCCTTTGCACGGCTTACCAGGATACCGTCATCATTGAATATCGAGAGAGAGAAGGTTATCTCCTCATCGGTACGGTTCTCTATTCTGATAGGAATCTGATGAGAACATCCTGTTTCCGGAATAACATTGATTTGAACATCTGCACACGGTTTTGACTTAGATGCCGCTTTTGCTGCGGTGGAATATTCACTCTCCCCGACTACTTTCACCTCCCCGCTCCTTGCAGTTGTCAGCACATTGAAAATCGAAATTTCCCTGCTGAAAGAAGAATTAAAATCATACCCACGCTCATTGAGATTGGCCGAAGTGTAGGCAATCAGACGATAATTGCCGGTAGGAAGAGTATTGGGAAGGTCTAAATAACCTGCTCCACGCCCCTCCATAAGTGCAATTTTTGCCGTATGTGCCACTCCCGACGCAGAATGCAGCTCCATATATGCAATACTGCTCAACTCAGAGGGAGTGCGGGTAGCAACATCCATACAGAGTGCCGAGCACCATATCCGCTCTCCCGCCACATATAGGCTCCTGTCGGTGGAAAACCATACTCGCTCCACGCGCTGTGCATACGATGGAGCAGATATCAGCAGCAATAAGGCTGCTAGTATTACAAGTATATTAGAATCTCTTCTCATCTTTTATAAATGTGCATTAGGCCAGAAGTCCGGCTTATCCTTTGTTCCTCCCTTCGTTGTGCAGTCAACACAACGCTGCTTGGTCCAGAAGGTCTTTTGCTCCTCCCGATCGTAATAAATCATACGGTAACCTATTTCGTGATACCTTCTCATAAAATACCCCTCGGATATGACGAGTTCCACGAGAGGTCCGCAATCCTCGCCTCTAGTCATCCTCGGAAGATCGTGGACGGAGACAAATACCCTGCTACTGGAGACCGTTGAAGCGGAGATATAACCAACAACTATCCTAGTAGAATCATTTACACAGTGGATATTGCCCCTGATCTCACTAGGCTGAGGAGAGAAAAGACCTCCGGTCTGCTCCGTGTTGCGCGACATTACCTCCCAGTAGATATAGGCTTCCCGCGAAATGGAACTCTGGATTACTTCAGTAGAGTACAAAAAACTAAGTTTTTTGCTCCTGAAGGGAAGTTCATAGATTTGATGCTCTACAAGACGATTCTCTTTGAGTGCTCCCGTACTGGCAATCATTATTTTGGAAACTACATCATTATCCCAGCAAAAATAATTGTTTGCTCCCACAATCCTTCTCACAATGTTTGCTCCGGGAACAAACTCATGTGTCGCATTATAGTAAGCTGTGTATTCCCAATCTTCTATACAGTCCCATTTGTAATAGGGATTATCATCCTGATTGGTAGTGCTGACATGAAATGTTACTTTCTCTCCAATATCATCAACTTTGAATATGACATCCTCAAGCTCCGGAGTATGGAGCACATCCAGCCAGTCGGTTACATACTCATCATTAATTGCATAAGCAGGAGCATGACTAGCCGTGACACGGGTCAAACCGCCTCCATAGCGTTTGACATGGAGGCGATAGGAGTTGTTGGGATCAAGATCGCGGGTATCGATGATATGGGCGCCATTCTTGAAAGACCCGGCACTTATTATCTCTCCCTTGTCGCTTTCCACCCACACATTGGCACTAATATAATCGGGCTTTTCGATACTGCCGAGCGGCTGGCTATAGTGCACATATATATGCGACATAGCTCCGATGCGAATGTCGCCCTCGATAACCAACAATCCAACATCAACATCCTCTATTTCCGGTGTAAACGGATAGATACAGCTCCCAATCAGGAGAACCGAAAAGAGAAATATTAGTATTGATCTTCTTACTTTCATTAGAATTTGAGGTTGAGGTTGATATATGGTATAGGCACCGCAAAAACGCATAGCATATTACTGATTACACCTCCTGCGCTGTTTCGGGTGTAAAACACAGAATAGGGGTTCTTGCGACCGGTGACATTATAGACTCCAAAGGTCACGGAAAGATGTGATAACTGACGGAGATAGTGGCTGGGCTCAATATTCATAGCTATATCGAGACGGAAATAATCGGGTACGCGATAACCGTTGCGCTCGGAATAGTAGAGACGATAGCCGCCACCATAGTAATACTTTGCTACGGGGACCGTCACCGGACGACCTGTAGAGTAATCAAGATTGACGGATAGACTGTATCTGTGAGTAAATTTATAATTGGCCACCAATTTAACATCGTGCGGTTTATCATGCGCTGCATTATACCACTCTCCATTATTGATGGTCTCAAGACCTCTGTCCTGCATTTCCCGCAACATTGACTTTGAATAGGTATATGAGAGCCAGCCGTTAAGTTTTCCGCCCGGCTTTTTGACCATAAATTCAGCTCCATAAGCCTTACCCTTTGTGGGAACCAGATCCTCTGCAAGATTTTCGTTCATCTCGAGGATGGCTCCGCTCTTATAGTCCGGATAGTGGTGCATCATCTTGTAGTATCCCTCGAGAGAGAGATCCACCTGATGGTCAAATACCGTCCAATAGAGTCCTGCCGCTGCCTGCCAGCCCCTCTGTGGTTCAATATTGGCGTCAGCAAGCTTCCACGTATCGGTGGGAGAAATGGAGACGGCATTGGAGATCTTATGGATATACTGCGTCATGCTGTTGAATCCCGCTTTAATGGAGAGATTGGGGAGAAATGAGTACTTTCCGGAGAGACGCAGTTCGGGAGCGCCGTAAAATTTGCGGGTATTGAAACTTGAAAAGCCGGAAAGCCTCAATCCGAAATCAAAAGAGAGACGATCCGTTGGCTTGTAAGTATCATTGACGAAAAGTGCACCCTCCAGAGCTCTTTCCGTTACCAAACAATGTGGGTTAACTGATGAGGAATCCTTAAAAGGAAGCATGTTGCCCGGCTCTATACCATAAACCGTAGTATTGAAACCATAAGAAAACGTATGTTTAGCAGTAACGTGTGACTGGAATTTAAGCTTTAAAAAACCTTGCCTGATGTTACTGGAGAGGGTAAATGCACTCCATGCATTTTGGCTCTCCTCAACGCTGTAGCCATACTTATCATATCCTGCCGAAAGAGCCAGAGAATGGCGGCTGCTGAAGTGATTTCTCCACCTCACGGAAAAATTGGCGTTGTGATATCTGTAGATGGTACTGGAGGTAAAGCTAAATCTGTCCCTTGAAAAATAGCCGGAAAAATTGAGAGAATTGCGCGGACTAAATTTGTGGTTTAGTTGTGCATTGAGGTCATAAAACGAAGCTGTACCATTGGAATATTCACTGGTCTTGGGAAGCAGCCCCAAAATCCAGTCGGAATAGGTAGTTCTGCCACCAAGGATAAATGTACTTTTCTCCTTTTTGACAGGACCTTCAAGATGAAATCTGCTTGTAAGAAGCCCCAGACCAAGCGAACCCACCATCTTTTTGCTATTGCCCTCACGGCCCCTGATATCGAGCACAGAGGATATTCTTCCGCCATACTCAGCCGGAATGGAGCTTTTGAAGAGCTCTACATCGCTTACGACATCGGTATTGAAGGCGGAAAAGAGACCGAAAAGGTGGTTCGGATTATAAATCGTGCCCTCATTGAAAAGAATGAGATTTTGATCATTGGCTCCTCCACGCACATTAAATCCGCCGGATGCCTCACCTACGGACTTAACACCGGGAAGCGTCATTATCACTTTTAAAAGGTCGGCCTCACCGAAAACCACGGGCACTTTTTTAATATTCTCGACACGAACTCTCTCTATACCCATACGACTGCTGCGATGGTTGGCCATCCCCTCGGAAGTGATAATAGCTCCTTTTAGGGCAAAAACCTTCTCTTTCATGGTAATATCGAGAGATCCGCCATCGTGAAGCAGGACATTGAGATCCAGATCCTCAAGTGAATAACCCGAAAATTTGAGAATATGCTCACCCACAGGCAACAATATTCTATAAAATCCGGTCGCATCACTCTGGGCATAGATACCGGTACTCTCCTCAAGGATTGAAATACCCACCAAAGGCTCACCGGTAGCCACATCGGTAATATGGCCGCTGAGATATACATTGCCCGTAACACCACTATTTGACTCTCCTATCTCATAGACCTTATTGGCAAATGTAAACTTGTAACCTGATTGATCGAGATAGATGGAGGTATCACGCTGCACCGGCTCTTTCGTATTGAAATAGCCAATGGGGAGTTCGGTTGCAAATCCAACTGTCCTCAAAATATAGATCCCATCGTCAAAATATGTAATGGCATAGCCCTTCTCCTTAAGCAAGGAAATAATACTTTCGAGTATCTTTTCACGCGGAGCCTCAACCGTATAATTTGCCTGGTCGAGGCCATCGGAGATAAAGTAGGTCTTAGGGTGAATGCCCCTAACAAAATTGACCAATGAGTCGATAGAGATATGATTCAAACGAATATTAGTCTGCCGGGCATGCAAAAGCCCTCCCGAGCCACACATAACAAGGAATGACAAAACAAAGAATAATGCCAGCCTATTCGAGCGTACTTTCAACATAACCGATTACTCTTAAACAATACTCTTCAAGGTTTCTTTTGGGAGAAATATTGGCCCTTCTGATCAATACCCTTAACTGCCTTTTGTGATAAGGGAAGTAATTAAGGATATCGCGACCGCTCTTAATTGGGGTCAATACATCATCTTTGAGACAATATAATGTGGATTCATATTTAAAATAATGGAATACATTCTCTTTGAAATCGGGGTCGTAATAGCCTATCTCCTCTCCATTTTTCAAATGTATGTTTTGAGAAAATTTTCTGGTAATCTGACGCAAAAGAGCAACTTTTCCATCCCGGATTACCTCAAAAATGCCCTCATCACGATTGATAAATTGCTTTTCACCAATATTAAATGAGGTCAGGCAGGTAGGATTGAGCACCACGGTAAGAGCATTGGCAGGATGTTTTACCATCAGCAGCTGTAGATTTGCATCAATATTGAGCAAAAGATCCTTATATTTTTTGCCATTATAAACCACATCTCCCTTCATAAACTCCGATCTCTCCCAGTAGAAGGTCCCGTTAAATTGAAAAGAGTAGTGCATAGCCTTGCGCCCGCGATAGATCATAAGCGCATCACCCGCTTCCTGCGCATATTTTTCGTAAATTGTGGATTGAGCCTCTGCTCCACAGAAGGAAGAGTACAGCAGGGTGATCAGAAATAATAACCTAATCTTCTTCATAAAAAATCTCCGCAAGCATACAACGGGCGGATCCTCCGCCATTGGCCTCAATAATATTCAGATCCGGAGAAGCTATATCACAATGCGACTCAATCAGAAGCAATTGCTCCTGACGGAGCGACTTTGCGGCAGCTGCCGACATTACTAATAGCGGCCTCTCTTTACCACGGGGTTGCAACTCGAGCATATTACCCGCAAAACTCTCCATTTGCCCAAACGAAATATCCACGATATCCCTCTCACCCAGCGAACGCACAAGTGCCTCTCTGACCGAAGCATCTCTGATGCTCTCCAGACAAACCACCGCCAAACGGCTCCCCACACACATCATTACATTGGTATGATAAATGGCATTCCCTGCCGCATCCAGGGCATCGAAAAGGAAATAATCCCATCCGAACAGCTTGCAAAATTCCTTCAGCACATCCTCGTCGGTACGGGGCGAACGGCAAGCATATACCATACCCGCTTCGCGGTCAATAACCATACTGCCGGTCCCTTCAAGAAACTTCTCTTCAGACTCATAGGGTGACAGATCATAAATATTGCGTATATCAAAAGTACCAATAAGGTGATCCATCACACTCTGTTTGCGTTCCAAACGCCGATTTGGAGCACACATCGGGAAAAGCACCATTGTGCCGTCCGAGTGAGTGGAAAACCAGTTGTTTGGAAAAATAGAGTCAGGTGTATGGGGCTGCGGAGTATCCTCTATCACATCCACCACCACACCATGCGAACGAAGAAGGGCCACAAAGGCATCGAACTCCTTTAATGCAGCCTCCTGAGCTCCTGATTCAAAACCGCGTCGCTGGAAAGCATTATTGGTCGCGGTCTGAACATTGAAACCAAAAGAACAGGGACGTACCATAAGAACACGCCCCGATGTCTGTCTGAAAGAAACACCCGCCATAGAACTACTCCAGATCTCTAAATGCTTTTTTAATGATCTCGATTGCCTGGCGAAGCTCCTCTTCGGTAATCACGAGAGGGGGAGCGAAACGGATGATATGTCTATGTGTTTGCTTTGCGATAAGACCATATTCCGCCATTTTAAGACAGATATCCCAGGCCTCTTTACCATTGACGGGAGTGGTTACCACAGCATTGAGAAGACCTTTTCCGCGCACCTTTTTGATAAAAGGCGATTTGAATTTGGAAAGCTCATCTCTGAAAATCTTACCAAGATATTCGGCCTTTTCCGAAAGTTTTTCATCCCTTACCACCTCAAGAGCTGCTATGGCAACTTTTGATGCAAGAGGAAATCCTCCGTAAGTAGAACCATGCTGACCGGGCTTGATGGTGAGCATTACATCATCATCAGCCAAGGCAGCCGAAACAGGCAGGACGCCACCTGAAAGAGATTTTCCAAGAATGAGAATATCGGGGCGGACATTTTCATGCTCACAGCAGATCATTTTGCCTGTGCGGGCGATACCGGTCTGTATCTCATCAGCAACAAAAAGCACATTGTGGCGCTTGCAGGCATCATAACATTTCTTGAGATAACCCTCATCGGGCACCACTACACCTGCCTCCCCTTGAATGGGCTCTACGAGAAAAGCGGCCACATCTTTGCCATGCTTCTCGAGAACATCCTCAAGAGCAGCAACATCATTGTAAGGTATCTTTATAAAACCGGGAGTCAGAGGTCCATACTGACCATACGATTCGGGATCTGTGGACATTGATACTACAGTTATCGTGCGACCATGAAAATTGCCTTCGCAAACTACGATAATGGCTTTGTCCTCAGAAATACCCTTCTTTACATAACCCCATTTACGTGCAAGTTTAAGGGCGGTTTCCACCGCTTCAGCGCCTGTATTCATAGGAAGAAGCTTGTCATAACCGAAAAACTTCGTTGCAAACTCTTCATAAGGGCCGAGACAATCATTGTAAAATGCTCTTGAGGTGAGACAAATCTCCTCTGCCTGGTCACAGAGAGCCTTTACGATTTTGGGGTGACAGTGACCCTGATTGACAGCCGAATAGGCTGACAAAAAATCAAAATATCTTTTTCCGTCAACATCCCATACGAATGCACCTTTTCCCTTTGAAAGGACTACCGGCATCGGTTTGTAATTGTGGGCACCAAATTTTGCTTCCTGATCTATAAATTTTTGAGCGTTTTTAGTAATAACCATAATTCCTGAACTGTTTTATGCTTTTTTATTTGTTTACAATCAACAAAGTTACAAAAATTATTAAACTTCTTACTACATATACGCAGTCAATCACTAAATACTTCCACAGCTTGATGGATATTTGCAAAAAGTTGAGACCGGCAACATTTAATTCAAAAAAAAATGCTGCCTGGAATAACTGTAAGTACGATTTAATAGAAAAAGTTACTGAAAAAAATAGACTTTGTCGCCACGACGGAGCTTTTCGGAAACAGGAATAGTACACAAATCTCCTTTTACTGCGCTACCTACATTCCTGAGATCAACTCTGATCTCAGAGACCTCATACTCCACGACACCGGTGGTCGGTCCTGTAATGAGCAACGAATCTCCAACTGAAAAGGTACCGGTCGATACCATGATCTCAGCCACCTCTACATTTGAAAAATAGTTGGTCACCTTACCGACATAAGTCTTGGTGCGTGTGGCCTTATTTCCATAAACATCACTCCACTCACCCAGCCGTGCACCCTGGTAATATCCATCCCAGAAACCTCTGTTAAACACAGTTGCCAGCCGCTCTTTGAGCGATGCAGCCAGCTCCGGAGTATATTTACCTGCAAGAACTGCATCCACTGCCTCACGATAGGCACTTGTGACGGTCTTGACATATTCAGAGGAACGGGCACGTCCTTCGATCTTCAGTACAGTAGCTCCCGCTTTAATGATTTTATCTATAAACTCAATAGTACAGAGATCCTTAGGAGACATTATATATTTATTGTCAATCTCCAGTTCGGATCCGGTCTCAAGATCGGTAACGCGATATCCGCGACGACAAATCTGATAGCATGATCCGCGATTGGCAGAGGCAGCATACTCATGAAGAGAAAGATAGCATTTACCGGAGATCGCCATGCAGAGAGCACCGTGACAAAACATCTCAATTTCCACCTTACGGCCCGAAGGACCCTTGATATTTTCAAGATCTATCGCCTCCTTTATCTTTGCCACCTGCTCTAAATTGAGCTCCCTGGCAAGTACTATCACATCCGCATATTCTGCATAGAAACGCAAAGCCTCCACATTGGAAACATTTAGCTGAGTAGAGATATGTACCTCCATCCCGAGGGAATGGGCATATATGATAGCGGCCATATCCGATGCAATTACAGCAGTAATACCCGCCTTTTTTGCCATCTGTAAAATCTCCCTCATCTCCTCCAGATCTTCATCATAAAGCACGATATTGAGGGTCAAATAGGATTTTACATCATTATCCCGACAGATATTGCAAACCTTCTCGAGATCTTCGAGGGCAAAATTGTTGGCCGAATGGGAACGCATATTCAGCTTGTCAATGCCGAAATAAACCGAATCTGCACCGCCCTGTATGGCAGCCATAAGGCACTCAAAATTGCCCGCAGGGGCCATTACCTCTATGTTATCCCTATTTTTCACGATGAATGAGTTGTTCTGCAAACTGATGGAGCCGTTGGGTCTGTATCTCATTCAAACCTATACCGGAAATAGCTTCAAATGCCTTATTGTGATAATCCAGAATAGCCTCCCGTGCATCATCCTTTATACCGAGATCGATATATAACTGTTGCATCGAAGCGATCTTTTCTTCACTCCTATCCTCTCCCATCTCCAAAATCATATCAAGACACTCCTTGTCTGCTCCTTCCGCCCTACGGATACACTCAACCTGAAGCCAGGTCTTCTTGTTATTGATAATATCTCCGCCTATTTTTTTACCAAAAATCTGTTGATCTCCAAAAGTATCAAGATAATCGTCTGCTATCTGAAATGCCAGGCCGAGTTGGTAGCCAAACTTATAGAGAGCATCACGGATCTCCCGGGAAACACCTGCGATAAGAGCTCCCATTTCCGCCGAACAGCCGAGAAGAACTCCGGTTTTAAGCCCTATCATGGAGAGATAGTCGGACATTGTGATAAAGGGTTTCTTCTCGAAATCTATATCAAACTGCTGACCCTCGCATACCTTCACCGCAGTATCGGTAAAGAGCCGCATAGCCTCCGGCATGATCTCCTTGTTGCAGAATGTAATATATTTGCATGCTAACATCATCATTACATCACCCGAAAGGATAGCGCTGTTGGGACCCCATTTTTTAAAAACCGTAGGCTGGTTGCGACGGGTATCTGAATTGTCTATTATATCATCGTGAATGAGTGTAAACTCATGAAACATCTCGAGAGCAATGGCCGGATAGATGATATCATTGCCGACATTGTCACTGAAAAGATTGAATACGGTAAGGCAGAGGCGTGGCCTGATGCGCTTACCTCCAACTGACATCATATAGACTATCGGCCGGTAGAGCGACTCAGGCTCTCCTTTTAGATCGAGATTTATAATACTCCTGTCTATGATATTCTTTATGTCCTCTTGTGAAAGCATAAATAATAAAAATTGGTTTTTGATCTACAAATATAATGGATTTTGGACAATTTACTATCTTTGCGCCAATGGAAAAATCATCTGTTGCCACCGTAGTCAAACACACGGGCAGTCATTATCTGCTCTCGCATCTGCCCGAATGGGACCCTTTTCCCTCGGTCATCCGCGGCAGGATCCGTCTCAGAGATTCCTCTGCCACCAATCCTATAGCCGTAGGAGATAAAGTACGTTACACTCTTCACGACAGCGGTGATGACGCACTGGCTACCATAGAAGAAATACTTCCCCGCACCAATTATCTTATCCGCCGCTCGGTCAATCTCTCCCGTCAGGCTCATATCATTGCTGCCAATCTGGACCGCGTATTTTTGATTGTGACCATAGAGTTTCCGGAGGTAAAACCTGCCTTTGTGGACAGATTTCTGGTCACATGCGAAGCCTATAACATCAAAGTGGTGCTGGTCATCAATAAAGTCGATATCTATGACCGCTTCGCCCTTGAACAAATGGAGATATTCAAAAGTATCTACTCCGGTGCCGGATACGACATAATGGAGGTTTCCGCTATCACCGGCGAGGGTATCGAACCCATCAGGGAACTTTGCAAGGGAAAAGATGGCGACAATGTTTCGCTCTTTTCAGGAGTGTCAGGAGTAGGAAAGTCCTCCCTTATCCGCGCTATTGACCCCACACTGGATCCCAAAATCAGAGAAATATCACAAGCTCACCTGCAGGGAAGGCATACTACTACCTTCTACGAGATGTATCCTCTGCAAAGCGGAGGTTTCATCATCGACACTCCGGGCATTCGCGGCTTCGGACTGGTGGATATCGAACCTCATGAGTTGAGCACCTATTTCCCTGAGATGCTCAGAGTGATGGACAACTGCAAATTCATGCCCTGTACTCATACTCATGAACCTGACTGTGCTGTAAAAGAAGCGCTTGAAGAGGGAAGCATCTCATACGAAAGATACAATTCCTACCTCGGAATGCTCGAAGAGGAGACCAAATATCGATGAAAATAGGTAGCATTAACCGAAATATCCTGCGTCTGGCTCTGCCGAGCATTTTGGCAAATATCACCGTACCCCTCGTGGGTATAGTTGACCTTGCCATAGCCGGACACCTGGGAGATGCCGCAAGTATCGGAGGTATCGCCATCGGTTCCATGCTATTCGATCTGCTCTACTGGAATATGGGGTTTTTGAGGGTTGGAACAGGTGGTATTACAGCGCAGGCATACGGCAGGAGGGATTTCAAAGAGGCGATGGATACATTTACCAGAGGTATTGTTACCGCCCTGACGGTAGCTCTGCTGATCTGGATCATCCAATGGGTCTATGTGGAAGCGGCATTTGCTCTGATCGTTTGCTCACCTGAAGTGGAGAGTATCGCAAGGCAATATTTCTTCATCAGGGTATGGGCTGCTCCGGCCACTTTATCGCTGATGGTATTCAAGGGATGGTTTATTGGGATGCAGAATACCGTGCTGCCAATGGCTGTCGATATTACGGTCAATGTGATCAATGTGGTGGCCAGTTATATCCTTGCCGTTTACACCCCTATGGGGGTAGCCGGTGTTGCCGCCGGTACGGTGGTGGCGCAATATAGTGGGCTCATACTTGCCATAGTCCTGATGACCTGCAATTTCAAGGAACATTTCCACCTTATATCGGTGCGCGCGAGCGTCAAGTGGAAGAAAATGAAGGGGTTTTTCTCGATCAACGGCAATCTTTTCGTCCGTTCTTTCTGTATGCTGGTCATCTATATCGGGTTTACCTCAATTGCGGCGAGGTATGGAGACACCCTGCTGGCTGTAAGTTCGGTTATGATGAAGCTTCTGATGCTATACTCCTATTTTGTGGATGGGTTCGCCTATGCAGGTGAAGCGCTTGTAGGGCGTTTTATTGGAGAGAAAAATAGCGATGCATTGATGAGTACGGTACGCTGGATTTTTATCTGGTGCTTTGCAATAAGTGCAATTTCTACTCTGATCTATGCAGGACTGGGCAAACCGATGTTCCGGCTTATGACTGACAATGTTGAAGTTGTGGAGGCCTCCACCCCATTTTTGTTCTGGCTGCTGCTTATGCCTGTGGTGAGCTGCATCGCCTTTACCTGGGATGGTATTTTTATTGGAGCTACCGCTACCATTCAACTGCGTAATAGCATGATCTGGTCTGCCCTGCTCTTTGTTGCTACTTACATTATCTTTGAGCCTCTACTCGGCATACAGTCACTCTATCTGGCCTATTTCGTTCACCTGCTGGTGCGCAGTCTCTATCTGACGATTGTGAGAAAAAAAGCTTTAACTATAAAATGAGATTATTTGCCTATATTTGTCTTATATAACTCTCCCTCTTATTATGAAGATAGCATTTCTCTCCACTTTTTACCCCTATAGGGGAGGCATAGCCCAGTTCAATGCCAATCTTTACGAAGAACTCGCAAAGAACCATCAGGTCAAAGCCTTTACATTCAGCAGACAGTACCCTTCACTTCTTTTTCCCGGCAAGACTCAATATGTAACGGAGCGGGACAACGCAAAAGTGGTGGAAAGCATTCCCATACTCGACTCAATCAATCCTTTCTCCTACTATAAAGCTGCCAAAAAGATAGCCGCTCTGGAGCCGGATGTTGTCATAATGAGGTATTGGGTATCTTACCTTGCCCCGTCATTGGGCACAGTAGCCAGACTCCTTAGAAAAAGGGGCATCAAAGTGGTCACAATCCTCGATAACGTCATCCCTCACGAGAGAAAATTTTTTGATAAGCCATTTGCAAAATGGTTTTTAAAACATAGCAACGGATGTATCGCAATGACCGGCTCCGTACTCAACGATATGCTCAGTCTTGCACCGGACAAGCCCTATATACTCCAGCCTCATCCCCCTTATGATCATTTCGGGATGAAAATGGATAAAGCGGAAGCCTGCGAAAGACTTGGTATCGCAAATGACGGCGAAATGAAAACCTTGCTCTTTTTCGGACTTATCCGGGATTACAAAGGACTTGATCTGCTGATTGAGGCAATGAGGCACCTCGACAAGAGTTACCGTCTTATAATTGCAGGTGAGAGTTACGGCAGTTTTGACAAATATCAGGAGCAGTTACAAAACATCATCGCCGAAGATCCTTCTGCAGCAGATCGCATATTTGTATTCAACAGATATATCGATGACGATGAGGTACCGGCATTCTTTTCCGCCTCGGATCTCTGTGTTCTACCCTACAAAAGCGCCACACAGAGTGGAATTACCGCTATATCCCTCCATTTCGAAATACCGGTGGTCGCTACCCGGACAGGTGGACTGGAAGAGACCATTGAAGAGCCGGGTATCGGCATTTTAGCTGACGAAATCTCAACTGAAGGCGTAGTAAGGGCGGTGGAATCCTATTTCAACCATCCCGATAAATCCATTTTTGTAGAAAATATCCGCAAACTAAAAGAGATAATGTCCTGGACATCGTTTGCAAAAGCAATGACTGACTTCTGTGAGAAGCTTTGAACTAGACAACGATTTTTTAAGGATAAATAAAAATTCAGGGGGCTGCATCAGATTTGGAATTGATGCAGCCCCCCTCACTTAACCTAAGAAAAACTAACGAATAGTCGTATCTTTGACTACGATAGTAGCAAAAGGTTTAATTTAACCAAAATATTTTTACTCAACATGAAAATTATCCTACTGAAAAAATTCCCGCCACGGCAAGAAATGCAAGTGCTATAAGCGAAATCATCCAAATAATGAAAATTACCAGACCGGGCTTCCATCGGGGAGGCTTAAAGCCGAAAATCATCTGGATACCGCCATACAACATACCCAGGAAGGGCAAAAATACCACAAGAATAAGAGCAATCTTGAGCAATACTACAGGCACACCCACCGCAAATATGGGAGCATATTCTGAAAGCCAATCCAAACCCATATTCAACAACGTATCATGGTTAAAGACAGTGATGCCGAAGAGAGCCAATGCACCTGCCATCAGGCCTGAAACGCCGATAATCAACAAAATTATTCCGATAACGATCCCAAGTACCCTGCCGAGAGTCTTCCAAAAATCCGATCTGCCAATCTCCTGAGCCTTACGGCCAACATAATCAGCCCCCTTGGAAATACTCTTCTCCAGGTCGCTAAGCGTACCATCCTCTCCTCTCATCTGGCAGCGTTGCTGTACTGTTTTTGCCGGAGGCACTATTATCCACATTATTATGTACACCACAGGAATGAATGCTCCGCCAAGTACGGGCAATGTAAATGCTCCCGCGGAGGAAAAAATAAACCAAAGCAACAGCCAGATAATTCTAACCAACACGGTGTCGATATTGAAATAGGCTGCCAGGCCGCTGCTGACGCCGCCCAGAACCTTTGAATAGGGATCTCTGTAAAGTTTTTTCTTGGCATTATAATGCAGATTGGCGCCGCCGGAGTCAGATGAGCCATCAGAGGTCGTCTCTTCTATAACCTCGGGCCTGCCGAGAATGGAAATAACCTCATCAATCATTTCTGCACTCACAATGCCTCCGGGACCACATTTTTCAAGGAGCAGCTCTGCCATCCTCTCTTCTATACCCTCCATAATCTCATTGCCGCCCTCCCTCTGTGAATAATAGCCATTGAGCTCGTCAAGATACTCCGATGCCTTGCGGTATGCATCCTCATTGAGCGTGAAAGCATACCTGCCGATACTTACTTTTTCTACTTTTTTCATTTCCGGATTGTTTCTATTGTGGATACTATTTCCTGCCAGGCGAGATCCATCTCACCTATCAAAGATTTACCCTTTTCGGTAATCATATAATACTTACGGGGAGGTCCCTGAGTAGATTCTTCCCAGCGGTAACTGAGCAACCCCTGGTTCTTTTGACGAATCAGGAGCGGGTAGAGGGTCCCCTCCACCACAATCATATTGGCCTGCTTGAGTTCCTCTATAATAGAGGAGGCGTAGGCCTCTTTTTTATTGAGAATAAGGAGAATGCAATATTCGAGCAGCCCCTTTCTCATCTGTGATTTAATGTTGTCAACTATATGTTCCATAATTATTTTCTTTTTTGAAACTGTGATACCCTTCTAATGTTTTCCGCAGTGACCGGCCAGCCCCTCATCTCACATTTCTGTGCAGCAGTCTCCGCTTTAGGTGCCACTATCCAGAGGATGATATAGACCCAAATACCGGCGCTGCCAAGAAGGGTAAGCAGCACAAAGAGGATACGTACAAGTACAACGTCAATGTTGAGATACTGAGCAAGACCGCTGCAGACACCGGCGATGGCGCGGTTGTCATAATCGCGGTAAAATTTGCGGGGGCCTTTATTCTCCGCCTGGGCGGAAGAAGAGGATGATGTCCCACCTTCATTTTCAAAGGGAGAACTACCGTCGGGCATACCGAGACGTGCGATAATCTCTTCGACCATCTGTAAAGTTACCACTTCATTTCTGGAGCCGAGCTTCGCCTCAAAAAGATCAGCAATCCTCATTTCAAGGTCATCCATAACCTCACTCTCCTGATAACCCATATTGATTTTAGATTTGAATGAAGCGAGGTAAGATTCCATTCTGCCATAGGCATCCTCTTCCAGGACGAAAGTTCTGCCTCCGATACCTACATTTACTACTTTTTTCATAGTGATTTTACTATTTGGTTTAAAATGATTGTTGGTTATGCAATTAATTTTGCAATGCAAATATATATATTTTTTATAATACCTTGTATCACCAAGTACTATTTTTTTAAAAAAAGTGACGAATTTGTCACTTTTTCTCTTAAAAGTACCTCTCCCCTAATTATTTTCGCTCTCCGGAGCAGTCGGAAGTTCTGCAGGAACAGCAACTTCGGGGTTAACAATAGGAGTACCTTCTGTCGTCACCTGCTGCTCAATAGCATCTCTGAGTTTTGAACCTGATGCATTCTTGTCAGGAATAAGGAATGTGGCAACTATGCAGAGCACCATAATTGAAGTTGCCAGACCCCAGGTGATCTTCTCAAGGAAGTCTGCCGTCTGACGTACTCCGAATGCCTGGTTGCCTGCTGCAAAGTTTGCTGCCAATCCGCCGCCTTTGGAGTTCTGAATCAAAACTACGAGTGTCAGTAAGACACTCAATATCACTATAATGATAGATACTGTTACATATGCTGCTTGCATAACTATGTTATTTTAGTATTTTAATATTTTCTATAAGGGACGCAAAGTAAGCACTTTTTTCCGGATTTAACAAAATTAGTCTCTCATAAATTGAAAGTGCCTCATCGTAAAACTCCTGTTCCACATAAACTTTTGCGAGAGTTTCCGTACAAAATTGATCGGAATCATCCCCGGAATATTTTCTCTCCTCAACGTCAAAATCGGGCAGCGAACTTAGTGTTGAAGAGATCGGATTGAGGTTAAAAGTCTCCTTAAATGCCTCGCCGCTGCGCTCTAATTCCTTGAAATCCTCCTGACTGAAATAGTCTCCCCCAACAACATAATATTTCAGCCTGTGTTCGGTCTTGGCAGGTTTTTTTTCCATAACAATGTCATTGCGACGCTCTTTGAGGGCATTCTTTACCGACCTGACAAAATGAGCGCGTCCGAGAAGATGCATTCCTGCTTCAGCAGCAGCACCATGGAGCTCTTCATCACCGGCTTCGCCTTTACGAAGGACATATTCCTTGCGCGCAACTGCGAACCAAGGATAAAGTTCCAGTAATTCTTCAAGTTGTGATATGGAGAGCTCTTTCAATTCCATCTCTTAATCTTAAGTGTTACCAGTTGGCAACGGTTGCATTGAATATATCTTCAACGATTTTTTCCAGTATCGTGTCGCAAAGCGTCGCTTCGACTTCGTCAAGCGAGCGTTCGGAATCATAATCCTCATATCCTGCAAAATTCTGTTCAAAATTTTCCTCAGGGTACTTTTCATTCACAAACTTTACCTTCACCGAGACTGTGAGGCGGTTTTTAGCAGCCACCTCATCTGCGGTAATTGCGGTCGCAGAGACATCATATCCCTCTATGGTACAAAGCACATAGAGATCTCCGGCATCTTCCACCTGCTCCAAACGTGTAAGTTTACGATATTTATCCGAAAGTGCCTCATAAAGAGAGTTTGCAAGTGTAGGGTTTACCTTGAGGGCCCTGTTTTGAACAGGTTCTATACATATTGTTTTGACATCCGGCTGGATGGAGGTACCGCTAAAGGAATAAAGCCAGCAACCTGTAACCAGACATGATATGGCAAAAATTGCGACAAGAGGAAGTACTGTTTTTAATATTTTTTTCATTTTGTCCCTTATTCCAAATTAAATTCTTTGATCTTCCTGTAAATGGTTCGTGCGGAGATTCCAAGCTCCGCCGCAGCCTTTTCGCGATTGTTACCATTACGCTGCAGTGCCTCTGCAATGGCCTTACGGGTAATTTGATCCAGAGTAAGTGGCATCTCTTCCTGAGGTTCGGCAACATTCTCCACCTCCTCAACCTCAATCACCGGACCCTGCAACTCGGAACCCGTACCCCGCACCCCGGAACCCTCCGTAAGCATATGGGTGTGATCGATAGTTGTAACCGGATGCACTTGTGCGATCGGAGCACTTCCCTTGACAAGACGGGTCAGCTCGTCCACCTCTATCCTAAGCTGCTGATACTGTGCATAGAGCTTAATGAGAAATTCCCTGTAAGGGTCCGAACAACTATCAAAGGAGTAACCGGAAGAGAGCACCGGCATTTGAGAAGAATTATCCTTCGGAAGGTAACCCGACAAGACCTCGGCGGTAATAAAACGATCGGTCTCCATAATCGATATCCGCTCTGTAACACTCTTGAGCTGGCGGACATTTCCCGGCCACTGATAGTTCTCGAGAAGCTCCATCGCTTCCTCATCGAGGCGCACTGCCTGCATAGTATATCTATCTGCAAAATCGCTTGCAAACTTACGGAAAAGCATACGGATGTCTCCTTTGCGCTCTCTGAGCGGAGGCACCACGATCGGCACCGTATTCAGACGATAGTAAAGGTCACGCCTGAATTTTCCGGTTGCCACCGCATGGTCGAGCTGAATATTGGTAGCTGCTATCACCCTCACATCCGTCTTCTGCACCTTGGAGGATCCCACTCTTATAAACTCGCCGTTCTGAAGAACCCTGAGCAGACGTACCTGAGTGCCTATCGGCAGTTCGGCAACCTCATCGAGGAATATCGTACCGCCATCCGCCTCTTCGAAATAACCTTTACGGCTATCCACCGCACCCGTAAAAGCACCTTTTTCGTGGCCGAAAAGCTCAGAATCTATAGTCCCTTCAGGAATCGCTCCGCAGTTGACTGCGATATAGCGCCTGTGTTTGCGGGGAGAGTGATCGTGGATAATCCTCGGAATATACTCCTTTCCAACACCACTTTCGCCGGTCACAATCACGGAAAGATCGGTCGAAGCTACATTTACCGCCGCTTCAATAGCCCTGTCAAGCCCCGGATCCTTGCCGATAATCTGATATTTATCTTTTATTTGCCTTAAATCCATATTTGCAAAGTTATAAATTTTTATCTGAAAAAAATTATCATTACATTTGTATGATATTAGATATATTATTTACCGAAGAATTATTTTAACAAAAACACATTTAATATTTATGAGAAAAAACATCATCAATCTTATGCTCATAGCTTTCGTATCCGTAGCTATGGCATCCTGCGGCAATCCTTCCAAAATGATTGAAGCCGCTGACCAGGTAAAAATCAACTGCAATCCTGAGGTTCTCGAGGTAATCGCAGGCAATATTGACGCCGTTGTTGACGTTACATTCCCTGCCGAATACTTCCATCCAAAGGCAATTCTTGAGGTGATTCCAGTATTGGTTTACAGTGGCGGAGAGGTTGAGGGTAAGCCTTTCGTTTATCAGGGAGAGAAGATTACCGACAATTACAAACTCGTGACGGAAGATGGCGCAACCATCAGCGAACGCATTCATTTTGATTATGTTCCAGGTATGGAGAGATCACAGCTCATTGCTCGCGCCACCGTTCTCTTCAAAGGCAGAGAGTTCCCCTTCCCCGCTGACATCAAGATTGCTGACGGTGCCAACACCACCTATATGCTCGTAGAAACTGACGGTGCATACGAGATGATGAAGGACAATTATCAGGAAGTAATTCCCGAGACTGAGGAGGCACAAATTCTCTATCTTGTGAATAGCGCAACCGTACGCCCCTCACAGCTCAGAAGTCAAGATATCAAGAACTTCGAACAAGCTCTTAAAGATCTGGAGCAAGACGAGCGCAGAGAGGTTAAGGGAACTAAAATCGTTGCTTATGCTTCACCCGAGGGTGCAGTTGACTTCAACAACAGACTCTCCGCAAATCGCGAAAAGAGCGCTGAGAGAGCATTTACCAGATTTGCACGCAAACTTGAGACCGGTGAAGTAAGCACCAAGAGTCTAGGTGAGGACTGGGAAGGCTTCCAGGAGCTTGTAAGCAACTCCAACATTGAGGACAAGGAGCTTATCCTCCGCGTTCTTTCAATGTACAGCGACTCCAATGTACGCGAGAGAGAGATCAGAAATATGTCTCAGGTATATAAAACACTTGCCGAGACTATTCTTCCCGAGCTTCGCCGTGCAAGGTTCATTACCGATATCGAGTACACCAACTATAGCGCTGACGAGCTCAAAGAGCTTGTAGAGACCAACATTGATGCTCTCGATGAAGAAGCTCTACTCCGCGTAGCTACTCTGACAAGAGATAATGACGCAAAAATTGATATCTACAACAAGGCTATTAAAGAATTTGACAGCGACCGCGCGAAATACAACGCAGCTTGCGTCAACCTCAACCTTGGAAAGAACAGTGCAGCCAAGTCTCTTCTCGGAAAGATGAACAACAAGAACTGCTACTACAAGAATGCAATGGGCGTTATCGCTATGCGCGAAGGCGACTATGAGGAAGCCAAAAAATGGTTTGCAGAGACACACCGTCCTCAGGGCAAGATCAATGCAGCAGTTATTGATATTCTCGAAGGCAGATACAAAGAGGCTCTAAACAAACTTGAGGGTACAGGTGACCACAATGAGCCCCTTGCTCATATCCTCAACGGACAGCCTGAAAAGGCAGTCGTAACTTGCAAATGTCCTCATGCATCTTACCTCAAGGCTGTTATCGCAGCACGTGCCGGTGACGCTGAGACCTGCAAGAAAGAGCTTGAAAATGCAGCCAAGAGAGAAGACTACGCCAAGAGAATGGTAAACGATATCGAATTTGCCAAGATTCTCAGATAGTTAGAGCACATTCCAAACTAAAAAACGGGTGGCTGCGGCTGCCCGTTTTTTGTTTGGAGGTGCGGGGTGCAGGTTACGCGGTGCACGGCTAAACAGAGAATTATCCGCAGTATGTTGAGGATAATTAAAGAAAACGAATAGATGATATAGAGGTTGTTCCTCTTTATGAGTGGATATTCAAGGTGTAGGCCGTTTGCTATTAGCCTTTGGCCGTTGGCTTATAAGATGCTATGAAAAACGAGCATTGGTGCTAAAAATGTGGAAAATTCCACATTATTGGTACCAAAAATGTGATTTTTACCACACCCTGCACCCCGTAACACTACACACTACATACTACACACTCGAAACTATCCAAAAATCATTATAACCAAAATAGTTACCGGAGCGAGAAAACGGATGATAAAAAACGTGGTTTCGGTAAACCAAGCGGGAAGCTTGAGAGTACCGCTATTGGTGAGTTCATCCATCACGTTGGCCTTGCCGAGCCTCCAGCCCACGAAGATCACAACCAGCAGACCGCTCATGGTCATAAAGAAATCGGATGAAAGAGAATCAAAGAGATCAAAGAAGGTCTTTCCAAAGATCTTGACATCTGAAAGCACCCCCATAGAAAGAGAAGCGAGACAGCCCGTTACAAGGAAAACCGAGGACCCGATGATCACGGCTGTGGTGCGTTTAATATTAAACTCCTCTTTGAGATATGCCACAACCACCTCGAGCAGAGAGATGGAGGAGGTCAGGGCAGCAATAAGAAGTACAAAGAAAAAGATAATGGCCAAAATGCCTCCCATCGACAT
Organism: Bacteroidales bacterium; assembly: GCA_012798805.1. Lineage (GTDB taxonomy): Bacteria > Bacteroidota > Bacteroidia > Bacteroidales > UBA932 > Cacconaster. Next base: position 17,517 of record JAAZMM010000020.1, on the reverse strand, counting down.
TTGAGCAAAGATTTTTGGCAATGTGATGAAAACCAGACCGGGACCCTCTCCGGGACTTATCCCAAATGCAAACACCGCCGGCATGATTGCGCAACCGGCAATGATGGCAAAAGTGGTATCTGCAACTGCCGTAAGGGCAGATGTCTTTACTATATTTTCACTTTTGCTAACATAGGAAGCATAAGTCATTATTGTGCCGCAGCCTATTGAAAGCGAGAAAAATGCCTGTCCCAAAGCAGCCAGTAAGGTTTTAAAAGTCACTTTGGAAAAATCGGGCTTAAAAAGATAGGCAATACCCTCTTTTGCCCCCTCAAGAGTCACCGAACGTATGGCAATGAGGATGATCATCACAAAAAGCAAAGGCATCATCATTTTGGTGTATCTCTCTATACCTTTTTCTATCCCGGCAATCACCACAAGAGCTGTCAACAGCAGGAATACTATATGCCAGATAATCGGCTTTATGGGAGAGGAGACAAATTCACCGAACATCGTATCAAGATTGGCTCCTCCTTCGCGGGTAAAATCAAACGTAATGGATTTGGCCAGATACTCTATAGACCATCCTCCCACAACACTATAAAACGACAGGATGCAAAGAGCTGAAAGTACCGCAAAGATGCCTACAATCCCCCATTTAGAGCCGGGTGCAAGCACCTTAAATGCACCAAAGACATTTTTTTGACTTCTGCGCCCGATAATAAATTCCGAATACATTATCGGGAGGCAAAGGATAAAGACGAAAGCAATGTAAATGAAGATGAAAGCTGCGCCACCATTTTCTCCGACGAGATAGGGAAACCTCCAGAGATTGCCCAGCCCGACAGCCGAACCTGCAAGCGCAACAAGTATTCCGAAAGAACTGGTAAACGAATCACGCCCGGTAGCGCTTGTGATCTGTGATTTTTTAGCACTCATATATCAAAAATTCATAGTTTAAACCTGATTTTTCATCCATAGCTACACCACTGCGGGTGACAATATGCCATTTTTCCGGATCAATATCCGGGAAAAATATCTCCGCTTCTGGTACCGACGTATAGACCCTAGTCAGATAGATTCTCGAAGCCTTCTCCATCGCCTGACGATAAATATTGCCTCCGCCGATGACAAAGATCTCGTTCTGTCCCGTCTCGAGAGCAATAGTCCGCGCAAGATCAAGCGCACTCTCCAAGGAGCGCACATAATGTACCCGGGATGTCTGTGGAGTGGGTATTGATAGCGTCCGGCTGATAATGATATTATCCCTTCCGGGAAGAGGCTTGCTACCAAGGGACTCCCAGGTCTTGCGTCCCATTATGACGGATTTCCCGTAGGTAACCCGCTTAAAGTACTTCAGATCATCGGAAATATGCCATGGCATAGTGTTGTCTTTGCCAATGGCTCCATCCGTTGCAACAGCGGCTATAAGGGATATGACAGGCACTGCACTCATACGGCAATAGGAGCTTTAATACCGGGATGAGGATCATATCCTTCGAGAGTGAAATCCTCATACTCAAAACTGAAGAGATCCTTTTTGTCGGGGTTAATGATCATTCGAGGGAGTGGACGAGGCTCGCGGGAGAGCTGAAGAGCTACCTGCTCAAAATGATTGCGATAGATATGGGCATCGCCAAAGGTATGGACAAATTCACCTAAATCATAGCCGCATACCTGCGCCAACATCATAGTCAGCAGCGCATAAGAGGCTATGTTGAAGGGTACTCCAAGAAAAACATCTGCACTTCGCTGATAGAGTTGGCAGGAGAGTTTGCCGTTGGCTACATAGAATTGGAAAAGGGCGTGGCAAGGCGGGAGTGCCATTTTGCTAACCTCAGCCACATTCCAGGCCGACACAATATGACGGCGCGAGTCGGGATTGCTTTTAAGCGATTCTACGAGCGCAGCCAGCTGGTCGATAGTCTCTCCGTCAGGAGTAGGCCAACTGCGCCACTGATGACCGTAGATAGGCCCCAGATCACCATTCTCATCAGCCCACTCATCCCATATCGTCACACCATTGTCGTTGAGGTAGCGGATATTGGTATCTCCTGCTATAAACCACAAAAGTTCGTAAATAATCGATCTGAGATGCAGTTTTTTGGTGGTAAGCACCGGAAAACCCTGATTAAGATCAAAGCGCATCTGATAACCGAAAATGCTTCGGGTACCGGTGCCGGTGCGGTCACTCTTATCAACGCCGGTGCGCATTATATGTTCAAGCAAGCCAAGATACTGTTTCATTGTGCAAATATATGCATTTTTCGCTGCAATCGCAGCAAAATCGGAAGGTGGTCACTCACTCCCCCATTGTATCGCGGTCCAATGAATGTACGCCTCGGCTTTTGTCCAAGAAACTGCTTATCTGCTTCCAGCAGAAAAATGGGAGCAAAGATGCGTATATGAGCGCCATCACCCCAGCGAACAACTTTTCGGGAAAGATTTTCCGAAAGGAAAAATTGATCAATAAGCTCCCAAACACCCTTATATCTAATGGTACCCAGCCCCTTGGCCGCCAGGTCGGCAGCAGGAGCATACAACTTCATTTCCTTAGAAAAATCGACCAGAAGGCGCGAATCCGGAGTATCGTTGAAATCGCCCATTATCAGAATTTCCGCCTCCGGCGAAATGATTCTCACCGAATCCACCGCCTCCTTTAGAGTATTTGCAGCAGCCATTCTGCGCGGAGAAAGCTCCGAATCATCGCTCAATTTTGAGGGCCAATGGTTGACAAATAGATGAAGCGTATCCATACTCCCCTCTCCTTGCAGCGGGGTGACACATACATAGAGAATATCGCGTGTAGCGGAACTATCCGGCAGAGAAACAGCCACCGCTCTCGAGCGCAACACTCTAAATCGCTCCTTGCGATAGAGCAACGCCACATCTATACCTCGCACATCCGGCGAATCATAGTGGACTATATCGTAATCCAGACGCACAAGCGGCGTCTGCTTAACCAGCTGACGAAGCACCATCCTGTTTTCCACCTCACACAGTCCCACCAGATCGGGCCATCCCCCAAGCTCCTCCGCCGAAGAGGCTATCACCTTGGCAATTGCATTGCGCTTCCGCACAAAACGCTTCCAGGACCACCTGTTGCGACCCCCATAGATAAAATCCTCATCATTCGTGGCCTCATCGTCAAAAGGGTCGAAATAGTTCTCGACATTCCAAAACATCACTCTGATTTCTTCTTGCGCAGGCCCCTGAAACGGAGCGGCAAAAATGAGCAGAAGGCTCAAAAACAATCCTCTCATCACATACCTCCCTGTTTGAACGCCAAGATAAACAAATTATTACTATTTTTGCAGTTTGGTGCAATTTTATTTGTACATCATTCAAACAATTATTGTAGTTAGTTAATATGTCTTTAAGATGTGGAATAGTAGGTTTGCCAAATGTTGGAAAGTCAACTCTTTTCAACTGTATCAGCTCCTCAAGAGCACAGGCAGCCAATTTCCCTTTTTGCACTATAGAGCCAAATATAGGTTTTACCACCGTACCTGACGAGCGGCTTACGGTTCTTGAAAATATGATAAAGCCACCCCGCGTAGTACCTGCCACTGTAGAAATAGTGGATATTGCAGGACTTGTAAAGGGAGCCAGCAGAGGCGAAGGCCTTGGCAATCAGTTTCTGGCCAATATCCGCCAAACAGATGCGATTTTGCATGTACTCCGCTGTTTTGATGATCCAAATGTGGTTCATATGGATGGTACCGTAGATCCGGTGAGAGATAAAGAGATTGTAGATATTGAACTTCAGATTAAGGATCTCGATACGGTCAACAAACGTATAGTAAAGATAGAAAAACAAGCTCAATCCGGCGGCGACAAGCATGCAAAAAGAGTGCTGGACTTACTTCTCAGATACAAAGAGGTGTTGGAGATGGGACGTAACGCCCGCGAAGTGGTAATTGACAATGCAGAGGATGCAAAGATTGCAAAGGAGTTTTACCTTCTGACCTGCAAACCCGTGATGTATGTTTGCAACGTGGATGAGGACTCTGCCGCATCCGGCAACGCCTATGTGGAAATGGTGCGTGAAGCGATCAATGGCGAAAATGCCGAGATACTGGTTATCGCTGCCAAGATTGAATCCGAAATTGCCGAACTCGATAGTTTTGAGGAAAGAGAGATGTTTCTACATGAGATCGGCCTTGAAGCATCGGGAGTTGTGCGTCTGATACAGTCGGCCTATTCACTACTCAATCTACAGACTTTTTTCACGATAGGAGGGCCTGAATTGAAGGCCTGGACCATCACAAAGGGAGACAAGGCTCCAAAAGCGGCCGGAGTCATCCATTCCGACTTCGAAAAAGGATTTATACGTGCCGAAGTAATCAAATATGATGACTATGTGGCACTAGGATCGGAGGCTGCCTGTCGCGCTGCAGGAAAAATCAACAGTGAAGGTAAAGAGTATGTGGTGCAGGATGGAGACATAATTCACTTCCTTTTCAATGTATAATGACAAAAATTAATGATAAAATGAGAAAAAAATTATTGCTATTGACTCTTGCGACATTTGTCGCAGTAATATTTACCACTTCCTGCAAACAGGGAGAGAAGGCCATAGAGCCCTCCTGGTACACCAATGAAGCCTATTTCCTTGAGAAACACGTAATGTACGCCGAATTGCCGGTGACATCTTCCAATATCGTATTGGTTGGTGATGACTTTATCGACAGGGGTATGTGGAATGATTTTTTCGGCTCGGCCGATGTTGTCGGAAGAGGCATTACATACGATGGCACCGAACATATTCGCTATAGGATCGGCACCATTGCCGCAGGCAAACCCCAAAAAATATTTCTCAGCGCAGGCGCAAGAGATATAATGCACGGCGACGACAATGCTGCCATACTTGAGCGCGTTGCTGAAATCTGCACAATAATCCGGAAAGCCTCCCCCGAAAGCGATGTCTATTATATCGGTGTTACTCCTCTCGGAGAAATGACAGTTGAACAAGTTGCGCAGGCTGCTGAACTCAACGCCTCTCTGGCACAATCTGCTGAGAAGAATGGCTACACTTTCATCGATATGGCAAGCGTACTTACCGATGAGAGCGGAGCCATCAATCCCGCTTACAGCTGGAATGGAATGTTGCTCAACGGGGCCGGCTACGAAGCCTACGCAAAGGCCATCGAGCCTTTTGTGGGACTGACTGCCCTCAACAAAGCGCAGGAAGGCGAAGTAAAGGCTGAGAGATTTGACCACTACAATCACCGCCTTTCCATATTCCGCTCACTACCCAACAGTGAAGAATTTTCAATAGTAATGCTTGGTAACAGTTTGATCAATAATGCTCCCTGGAAAGAGCTCTTCCCCTTCCTCAACATCCTTAACCGTGGCATCAGCGGGGACGTTGTCGAGGGTGTGATCGACAGAATTGATGAGATCGCAGACGAAAACGCCAAAAAGGTCTTCCTGATGACCTCAACCAATGACCTTCTCAACGATAAAGATCTTCCGGTTTCCGAACTGTGGACCAAATATGAGTCACTTATCGTAAAAATTAAAGAGGCAGTGCCGGGGACCATTCTTTATGTACAGAGCACCCTTCCCCTCAATCCCAAGTCAAAATTTTACGAAGGCACTAATGAGAGAATCTTCGAGCTAAACAAATTGCTCGATGCCGCAAAAGATAGATATGGATATATATACCTCGATATAGCATCACTTTTGAGCGACGACAATGGAGACCTTGCTGATGAATATACCACGGATGGCATCCATCTCAGTGCTACGGGCTATTTTATATGGGCAAAGAAACTTGCCGAAGGGCACAGGATACTCATTATAGAACCTAATTTTTAACAGAATATGTACAGAACACATACTTGTGGAGAACTGAGGCTTGAAAATGTCGGCCAGAGCGTTACACTAGCTGGCTGGGTTCAGAGAAACCGCAAAATGGGCGGTATGAGCTTCATTGACCTCAGGGATCGCTACGGTATTACCCAGGTGGTGATTGACGAATCATCATCAAGTGAACTTAACGAGAAGGTATCCCGTCTAGGACGCGAATTTGTAATCCAGGTAAAAGGAACTGTTGAGGAGCGTCAAAGCAAAAATCCCCGTATTCCTACCGGAGATATTGAGATAAAACTTACCCACCTCAACATTCTCAACGAGTCTGAAACCCCTCCCTTTACCATTGAAGATGAATCGGACGGAGGAGAGGAGATCAGGGCAAAGTACCGCTATCTCGACCTGAGGCGCAATCCTCTCAAACGAGCTCTTACATTGCGTCACAAACTGGCTCACGAGACACGCAACTTCCTCGACAGCCGCAATTTTCTCGAAGTAGAGACCCCTTATCTGATTAAATCGACTCCGGAAGGGGCACGCGACTTCGTAGTTCCCAGCCGTATGAATCCGGGCCAATTTTATGCACTTCCCCAGAGTCCCCAGCAGTTCAAACAGCTGCTTATGGTGGCCGGTTATGACAGATATTTCCAGATTGTACGCTGCTTCAGAGATGAGGACCTGCGTGCAGATCGTCAGCCCGAATTTACACAGATTGACTGTGAAATGTCCTTTGTGGAGCGTGAGGACGTGCTCAACACCTTCGAGGATATGATGAAACACCTCTTCAAAAGTGTACTTGAAGTGGAGTTTAAAGAGCAATTTCCCCGTATCAGCTATGCCGATGCCATGAAATACTACGGCTCCGACAAGCCCGATATCCGTTTCGGAATGAAGATTCAGGAGATCACCGATAAGGTCAAAGGACGTGACTTCGTGGTCTTTGATTCAGCTCCCTATATCGGCGGAATGGTAGTGGAAGGTATCGCATCTTACACCCGCAAGCAGATAGACGAACTCACAGAGTGGGTTAAAAGGCCCCAGGTAGGAGCAAAAGGACTTATCTATATCAGAGTAACCGAAGAGGGCGTAAAGTCCTCCGTTGACAAATTTTTCTCAGCTGAGGAGCTTCAGACTCTGGCCGACGATATGGGTGCAAAAGCCGGTGATATGATTCTTATCATGGCCGGTGAGAAGAGGAAAACTCAGGTGGCTCTCGGCACCCTGCGTATCGAACTCGGCAATCGTCTCGGACTTCGCCGTCCTGATCATTTTGCTCCCCTCTGGGTATATGACTTCCCGTTGCTGGAGTGGGATGATGAGACAGAGCGTTTCTATGCAATGCACCACCCCTTTACCTCTCCCAAACCCGAAGATATGGAGAAGTTTTACAGCAATCGCAAAGAGGATTTGGAGCAGGTCTCTGCCAATGCCTACGACTTTGTGCTCAATGGCACCGAGCTGGGTGGCGGATCGATCCGTATCTTTGATTCCAATATCCAGAAAAGAATGTTTGAGGTGCTCGGAATGGATGAAGAGGAGTATCTATACAAGTTTGGATTCATGATTGATGCATTCAAATATGGAGCTCCCCCTCACGGCGGCATCGCTTTCGGATTTGACCGTCTCTGCGCCCTGTTCGGCGGACATGAGACCATCAGGGACTATATTGCATTCCCCAAAAACAACACCGGCAGAGATATAATGTGCGATGCTCCCTCAAAGATCGACGATGCCCAAATGGCCGAACTTTTTCTAAAAAGCACCGCTAAAAATTAGTTTCGAGTTATGAGTTGGTAGTATGTAGAAAGTAGTTGGAAATAAAAATTGTTCACAAAATTGCGAACAATCAAAAAATAATACCTACATTTGCATGGTTAAGAAGGGAAGGCTATGATTGTTGTTTTTGATAAAAAATATTTGCAGGAGCTTTATCAATACGGAAAAAGCAGTGAGAAAAAATATCGTTTTCAACCTCAGGTTATTCGTAAATATAAGAACTGTATAGAATTTCTATTAGAAACACCCGATTTGCAGACACTTGCCAAATACAATGGGCTAAATCTTAAAAAACTTACAGGCGACAAAAAAGAAACATTTTCGATACGAGTTGATAAAAAATACCGCATTGAGTTCACCGTGCAAGAAGTACAAGAACCTGTTGTAACCATTTGTTTAATTACCGAATTATCCAGCCACTATAAATAACTTTACTCATTATGATTACACTAAAAGGCGTAGATCCTCAGATGATTGCCAATAATCTCACCCCTTTTGAGCCGGTTCATCCTGGTAGTATTATCAAAGATGAGCTGGAGTTCAGAGGCATCAGTCAGCGAAAACTGGCTGCTCAAATGGGAATTTCTTACTCACAATTTAATGAGATTCTCAATGAGAAACGTCCACTCTCTGCAGAAATAGCGCTTCTTTTAGAGGCCGCGCTGGATATTGATGCTACCCCTTTGTTAAGCATGCAAACTAAATATAACTTGCAAACAGCTAAAAACAATAAATCATTCTCCGAACGACTGAGGCAAGTGCGCGAAATGTGTGCAACGCTTTAACCCGCAACCCATAACACCCCTCACTACATACTACACACTACATGACAAATCCATACAACATCAAGGGACCTTACAATCCCAATCCTCCAAAGAGAGAAGAAAAAAAGAAAAGAACCATTCTTGATCTCGATCAAGAACAACTTACCAATGTGGACAAAATCATTGCCATTGCCTCCGGCAAAGGAGGAGTCGGCAAATCCACAGTTTCCGTCAATCTGGCCATTACTCTTGCCCGTATGGGCTACAAAGTAGGTCTGGCCGATGCCGATGTTTACGGCCCCTCAGTGCCCAAGATGACCGGCACCGAAGGAGAAACTCCGGGAGTTGAAATATATGACCCGAACGGCAATCTTGTCGAAAATTATGGGGAGTTGAGCGATGAATGTAGCGAGATTATCCTCCCGATAGAAAAATTCGGCGTAAAATGGATGTCAATCGGCTATTTCGCCCGCCCCGAACAGGCACTGATATGGCGTGGCCCTATGGCTTGCAACGCCTTAAAGCAGATGATCCTTCAGGTAAAATGGGGCGAACTGGACTTTCTGCTGATAGACCTTCCCCCGGGAACCGGAGATATCCATATCTCTCTGGTACACGATATTCCGCTGGATGGAGCCATCATCGTGAGCACTCCTCAAGCCGTCGCCCTTGCCGACGTGGAAAAGAGCGTCAACCTGTTCAAAAATGAACATATCAACAAACATATCTACGGCATTATCGAAAATATGTCCTGGTTTACTCCGGCAGAGCTGCCGCAAAATAAGTATTATATTTTTGGAAAAGAGGGCTGCAAAGCCATGGCAGAAAAATATAACCTGCCCCTATTGGGACAGGTTCCTATAGTTCAGAGTATCCGAGAAGGAGGCGACGAAGGTACTCCCGCCGCACTCCACGACGGACCTTTATTTGATGCTATGAAAGCAGCCGCCTCACAATTGTTGAAATAAGACGGCCGTCAGCCTGCCCTGCAAGGGCTTTGGTGGCCACTCCCATGACTTTGCCCATGTCGGCCGGCGATTTTGCCCCGACTTGGGCAATTATCTTTTTGAGAGCCTCTTCAACCTCTTCCTCGCTCAACTGTTCGGGGAGATATTTCTCCATAATTGCAGCCTCTGCCAACTCCGCCTCAGCGAGTTCCGGACGTGACTGCTCGGTATAAATGGCTGCACTCTCTTTGCGCTGCTTTACAAGCCTCTGTATGATTTTAACAATATCGGCATCGGTAAGTTCACCTGATGCTCCCGGAGCCGTTTTTGCCAGCTGAATAGCCGCTCTAATCCCTCTGATGGAGGTCAAAGCAGTCGTATCCTTGGCTAACATTGCAGCTTTAAGATCCTGCTGGATCTGCTTTTCCAAACCCATTTTGTTCTGTTTTTATAGTTTCCTAATTATTCCACTATATCCATTTCGTCGAGAAGATAACCCGCTCCGCCAAATTTATCCATGATAAAGAGGACATAACGGATATCGACATTGATACAGCGTTGCAGTTCGGGCTCAAAGATGATATCACCCGACATAGCCTCCCAGTTGCCATCAAAGGCCAATCCAAGAAGCTCACCATTTGCATTGAGTACGGGACTGCCGGAATTACCGCCGGTAATATCACTATTGGTAATAAAGCAGGCGGGCATTTCTCCGTTAGGCATGGCATATCTGCCATAATCTTTAGCCCTGTAAAGCTCTTTAAGTTTTTCCGGTACTACAAATTCCCAATTATCGGGATCTTCCTTCTGCATCACACCCTCAAGAGTTGTGTAGTAGTTATAGACTACGGCATCCCTTGGAGAATAGGGAAGCACCTGACCATAAGTGAGTCGCATTGTGGAATTGGCGTCCGGATAGATAGCTTCGCCCTTTCGCATCTCGAGCGTACCGGCAATATAGGCCTTCTTGCCTTCATTAAATGTTTTCTGGTAAGAGGCAATCTTAGCTCTGAGAGGCGGAATAACCAGGTTAAATGAATTTGCCAGCATTACAGCGGGATCTTCTTTAACGGGAGTTCCGGCTGCAATGGCATCCAAAACACTCTTTTCAGATGTAAAAATGGAATTATCGAAGAGATAATCGACATAAGCATCCACATCACCCGCAAATTGTCTCTCAATTTCTCTGTAGAATGAAGGAAGATTTGCCTCGGGAAGACGCTCTTTTGCAATTTTAATCATCGCCTTGGTAATCTTCCTGTCCGTAGGCTCGGAGTAATTCTTATAAAAAGAGGCGATGCGACCATTAATCATATCGCTATACCGTTCCTGCTCCTGATCGGTGGTAAATACAGTGTTGTAGAAGGTGTTGACCGCAGATGCAATAGACATTATCTCGATACGGCCCACGCTTTCTGCGAGCGTAGTATAGATGGTCAAAGCCTCTGCCCTCTCTTTGACGGCATAATTTATCTTATCCAGAGCGTCACCATATTTTTTGATACGGGATCTTTTTTGGCCCACCCACTCCTTAAACTCAACCTCTTCTTTGGCGCGACGTGACTCGACATCAAGTTTCGCAAATGTCTCATTCATTCCCATCCACTTTTTCCAGCCATTTGAAGAGCCGCTGTATTTGCTTGCATACTGGAGTTTTACTTTGGGATCTGCGAGCATGTCCTCCATCATCAACTCCTGGCGTTTGCCTCTGATATAGATGCTGATGGCATTGGAGATATCACGCGTTTCAACAAGCTCCGACTGCGTCATAAAACGGTTTGTGCGGCCGGGATATCCTATAATCATCGTAAAATCATTGGGCTGAATGCCTTTGAGGGAGATTTTAAGATGCTGTTTAGGCCTGTAGGGCACATTGTCGGGAGAATAGGAAGCGGGATTGTTGTCCTTATCGGCATAAACCCTGAACATAGCAAAATCACAAGTGTGACGGGGCCACATCCAGTTGTCGGTATCTGCTCCAAATTTACCGATTGATGAAGGGGGAGCACCTACAAAACGAACATCATTATAGACTTTGGAAACAACGAGATAGTAGGCATTGCCGCCATACATCGAATAGACTCTGGCGCGAAGATGTTTGTTCTCTCCTACTGCTTTGCCTGTAAGATTGGCTTCAATCTGCTTCATAGCAGCGGTGCTGTCTTCTTCGGTCTTTGCTCTTCTGAGCGCCCTCTCGACATCCTTTGTCACATCAGTCATGCTCTCGAGAAATGTCACCGAAAGACCCTCCGCGGGGAGCTCCTGCGAGCGATCCATTGCCCAATAACCATTGGCGAGATAATCATTCTCCACAGAGCTCAAGCGCTGAATGGAGCCGTAGCCACAGTGATGGTTGGTAATCAAAAGTCCCTCTGAAGAGATCATTTCGGCTGTGCAACCGCCACCAAAATGAACAATTGCATCCTTGATTGAGGATTTATTGATACTGTAAATCTCTTCTGCCGAAAGTTTGAGGCCCATCTGCTGCATTGTTTTGATATTCATCTTTTCCAGCAACGGAAGAAGCCACATTCCCTCATCTGCGCTTACGGGAACTATTACAAAAAAGAGCGCAAGAAGAGCCAGGATTCTAATTTTCTTCATATTTCAAATAATTGTCAAAAAAATGGATTAATTTTAGAGTTCATCCTACAAAAATAAAGAAATGGTTTCAAAAAGAAAAATATTGATTGTGCCGGATAAATTCAAGGGTTCCTTAAGTGCTTCTCAGGTAGCAGATGCAGTAGAAGAGGCCATTAGGATGCGAATGGTCCACTTGTCAGAACTGGAGATAGAGAAAATCCCGATGGCAGATGGTGGCGATGGCTCCCTGGATGTGATGTACGAGGCACTTTCAAAAAATTTTTCATCTGAAGCACGTTTTATGGATGTAGAGTGCTGCGATCCGCTCAGGAGACCTCTGACAGCTCCCCTGCTGCTCTTTCGCAGCGATGGAAAGCAATGTGCTTTTATCGAAATGGCACGCTGCTGCGGATTGACCTTACTCAAGGAAAAGGAGCGGGATCCGCTCAAAACCGACACTTACGGGCTTGGTATGATGATACGCGCTGCAGCCGAAGCAGGTGCACGCAGGATTATCATCGGCATAGGAGGGAGTGCAACCAACGATATGGGTTACGGCATCTGGGGTAAAAATGGCAGCATTTCTCCCGAAGAGATAGTACAATTGTGCGATAAAATCACTTTCCAGGTGGCCTGCGATGTGGATAATCCTTTGCTGGGCCTGGATGGAGCCACTATGGTCTATGCTCCGCAAAAGGGGGCGAACCAAACGACTCTTCCACAGCTGGAGCAACGAATGGAGTTCTATGCATCCAAAGCGCAATCTATACTGATGTCCTGTGGAGGAGAATTTGCCAAGCGTGCGGCCCATATCACCCTTATCCCCGGAGGAGGAGCCGCCGGGGGACTCGGTGCTGCTTTTTATAGCTTTTTCAAAGCTGAACTCCGGCCCGGATGGCAACTTTTTGCAGAAATGCTCTCCCTGGAGGAAAAAATAGCTGCTGCGGAAACAATCATTACAGGAGAAGGGCGTTTCGACACCCAGAGTTTGAGTGGTAAACTGATTGACGGCATCGCCTCGCTCTGCCGGAAATATGGCAAGTCTCCGGTGGTAGTGTGTGGCGAGAGTACCGTAAGCCCCGAATTGATAAAAAAACATAAAATAGGGAATGTTTATCAGCTGATGGATATTTGTCCCGACAGGCAGAGTTGCATCAATTCAGCGGAAGTGCTGCTTAGCGGCAAAGACCCTGCTCTGGTCGAAGCCGGATGCGACGAAGCGGGCCGCGGATGCCTTGCAGGACCTGTTTTTGCAGCTGCGGTGGTATTACCGCAAGGCTTCTCCCATCCGCTTCTAAATGATTCAAAGCAGCTTAACACCAGTCAAAGGGAGGAACTGCGTAAGATTATCGAAAAAGAGGCTATGGCCTGGAGCGTTGCCTCCATTGATGCCGGAGAAATTGACCGCATCAATATCCTCAACGCCTCCATCAAGGGAATGCACAGAGCACTCGACAACCTAAAAGACTCAGATGGAGAAAAGGTGATCCCGTCGATAATATTCGTGGACGGCAACAGATTCAGATCCTACGGAGAAACGCCCCATCACTGCATAGTTAAGGGTGACGGCAAATTAAGTTGCATTGCAGCTGCCTCAATCCTGGCAAAAACCCACAGGGATGAATATATGCGCCAGATTGCAGCCGAATATCCCCAATATGAATGGGAAGAAAATATGGCCTATCCTACGGCAAAACACAAAGAAGCGATTGCCCTTTATGGCCTCACTCCCTACCATCGCCGTTCATTCAATCTGACTTGCAGGCAATTGAATTTGCATATTTAATGCAAAAAACATAAATTTGTGGGCTATTTTTACGGGAAATTCTCTTGTAATACATAAATAAATATATTCAAATCGATTAATACAATGAAAACTTACTCCACAGACAAGATCAGAAACGTCGTTCTACTGGGTGGTACAAGGTCGGGCAAAACCACATTTGCCGAGGCTATGCTTTTTGAGGGCAAAGTCATTGACCGCAGAGGTACAATTGAGGCAAAGAACACAGTTTCTGACAACACCGAAGTCGAGCAGATCTTCCAACGCTCAATCTATTCCACTCCACTCTATGCAGAATTTATGGACCACAAGCTTAATATAATTGATGCACCCGGTGCTGACGATTTTATAGGCGGTGTGGTATCTGCAATGAAGGTGTGTGACTCCGGCATTATGCTAATCAACGCACAGCAGGGAGTTGAGGTTGGTACTGAGATCCACGGACGCTATGCTGAGGAACGCAATTTCCCCGTAGTAATTGCAGTCAATCAGCTTGAGACCGAGAAAGCCAACTGGGAAAACACCATTGACAGCATCAAACAGGCATTTGGCTCAAAAGCCGTAGTATTCCAGTATCCCGTCAATCCGGGTCTCGGCTTTGATAGTTTTATAGATGTCCTCACGATGAAGATGTACAAGTACACGGATGACAATGGTACACGTGAAGAGCTTGATATTCCCGCAGATCAGTTAGGCAAGGCAGAGGAGATGCGTGCAGAGCTTATGGAGATGGCTGCAGAGAGTGACGAGGCCCTGATGGAGAAGTTTTTCGAAGAGGGAGAACTCACGGAAGAGGATATCAATAAAGGTCTGAACATCGGTTTTGTAAAAGGAGACCTCTATCCGATATTCTGCCTCTCTGCAAAGAAATGTATCGGTGTAAAGCGCATAATGGAGTTTATGACAGAGGTTGCTCCCGCTCCTTCAGAGAAAGCTGATGGCCCCATCTCGCTTTTCGTTTACAAATCAACCGTAGAGCAGCACCTTGGTGAGGTATCCTATTTTAAGGTAATGTCAGGCAAGATCGGCGAAGGCCAGGATTTGGTCAACCCCGTTACAGGAGCCAAAGAGAGGGTTTCAGCCCTTTATGCCGTTGCAGGTAAAAAGAAAGAGAAAGTATCCGAGTTTATGGCAGGCGACCTGGGTTGTACTGTAAAGCTCAGAGCTGTAAAGGTCAACCAGACCCTCAACCAGCCCGGATACGACGAGGTTGTCGAGCCTACCGTATTCCCTCCTTCCAGATACCGTACTGCCATCAAGGCACAGGATGAAAAGGATGAGGAGAAACTCGGCGAAGCCCTCAACCGCGCAGCATCAGAGGACCCCACATTGGTTGTGGAGTATTCCAAAGAGCTCAAACAGACCATTCTCAACGGTCAGGGCGAGCAACACATAAATATTCTCAAATGGCACCTCAACAATACCAACAAGATAGAGATTGACCTCTTTGCTCCGAGGATCCCCTATCGCGAGACCATTACAAAAGTTGCAAATGCCACATACCGTCATAGAAAACAATCAGGTGGTGCAGGTCAATTTGGTGAGGTTGCTCTCATTGTAGAGCCCATCGTAGAGGGAGTTGAGACTACCGCAAAGTTCAAAATTGACGGCAAAGAGCAGGTGCTCAACGTTAGAGCCAAAGAGGAATTTGAACTTGCCTGGGGCGGTAAATGGGAGTTCTACAACTGTGTTGTAGGTGGTGCCATCGATGCCAACTTCATGCCCGCAATCAAGAAAGGTATAATCCAGAGATTGGAGGAAGGCCCTCTGACAGGTTCTTATGCCCGTGATATCCGTGTATTCGTATATGACGGAAAGATGCACCCGGTTGACTCCAAGGAGATCGCTTTCATCATTGCAGGCCGTAATGCTTTCAGAGAGGCCTTCAAAAATGCAGGCCCGAAGATTATGGAGCCTATCTATATGGTAGAGGTGCTGGTACCCGGCGACTGCATGGGAGATGTTATGAGCGACATTCAGAACCGTCGCGGTATGATTGAGGGAATGAGCTCCAAAAAAGGCTTCCAGGTACTCCGCGCACGCGTTCCCCTGGCAGAACTCTATAAATATTCCACCTCGTTGAGTTCACTCACTTCAGGCCGTGCAACCTTTACTCAGGAGCTTATTGACTACCAGCAGGTACCTGCTGACATACAGGACAAACTCCTTAGAGAATACGAAGCTGAGGCTAAAGAGGAAGATTAGTGATTATAGCCGAACATATCAGGAAATCCTTCGGGACGCTTGTCGTCCTGAAGGATATTTCTTTTAAAGCCAGGACTGCAGAAGTTGTGAGCATCGTAGGAGCCAGTGGCGCCGGCAAATCCACTCTTCTGCACATTCTCGGCACACTTTCCAGACCCGACAGCGGAAGGGTCATCATAGACGGGACAGATGTTTTTGCTCTTTCTGACAAAGAGCTGGCCCGTTTCCGCAACACCAGGATCGGATTTGTCTTTCAAGCGCACCATCTGCTCCCTGAATTTACTGCGCTTGAAAATGTAATGATCCCCGCCTTGATAGCCGGAAATAGCCGCAGAGAGGCCTCTTCAAAAGCAATAGAGCTGCTCAACCAGCTCGGATTGCGTGAAAGGGTCAATCATAAGCCCTCAGAACTCAGCGGAGGAGAGCAACAGCGTGTAGCCATTGCCCGCGCTCTGGTCAACAATCCGGCACTCCTGCTGGCTGATGAGCCCTCCGGCAATCTCGACAGCAAAAACAAAGAGGAACTCCACCGACTATTCTTTGACCTGAGGGACAGATACAATCTCACCATCCTCATAGTCACTCACGACAAAGAGCTTGCAGCCCTCTCGGACAGGACTCTCGAAATCAAAGACGGAGAGTTTGTCGAATAGCCGCATGAGCACTTTCAGATTTAAAAGATTCAGCCTCTCCAATGAGAAGTCAGCCATGAAGGTCAATACCGACGGCGTACTGCTCGGCGCATGGGTGGCCCTTCAACAAGAGCATAATTCTCATCAATACCCTTTGAGGGTACTGGATATAGGCACCGGAACGGGTGTCATAGCCCTGGTCGTTACCCAGCGCTGCGAAGGAAATGCTCTCGTAACAGCTATCGATATCGACTCCGATTCGGCGCAGGAGGCGGCGGAGAACTTTGCCGGTTCGCCCTGGAGCGGGGCATTGAGTGCCCATCACATCTCTTTTCAGGATTTTGCTGCCAGCTACGAGGGAGAGCTTTTTGATCTTGTTGTCTCCAATCCCCCCTATTTCATAGATTCGCATAAGGCCCCTTCACAAAGGCGCAGCACGGCACGCCACAATGATACTCTGAGCTACGAAGACATTATCGAAGGAACTATCGGAATTCTCGCCCCGGGTGGCCGGCTTGCGCTGATACTCCCTGTGGAAGAGAGCCAAATATTTGAGCGCAAGGCTCACTTGAAAGGACTGGAGCTGACCCGCCTCTGTTTGGTAAAATCTCTGCCCGGGACTCCACCCAAAAGAGCATTGATGGAGTTTTCCTTTAAAGATAATATAGGTGAAAATGCACCCCCAACCAAGACTGAAGAGCTGGTAATACAAACAAAAAGCGACTTTACCCAAGAGTATAAGTCGCTTACCCATAAATTTTATCTCAATTTCTAATCCTTTTCCGTTTCCGAAGCAGATGAAGCCGGCACGGATCTCTCCTTAAGACCCTTCCTGCTGGTACTTCCATCCCTGAATCCGCGTATCATCTTTATGCGGAACTTTTCCTCCGCAACATAAAGTTTAGCCACCTTTTCTATGGGGAGCACCTTTTTAAACTCGGCGGCATATTTGGTAAAAACCTCATCCTGCGCAGCCACACACGCAATATAGTCGTCAACTCTTTTTTGAATTTCCGTTTCGGTAAGTTTTT
>JAAZMM010000019.1 GCA_012798805.1 Bacteroidales bacterium | reverse complement strand
TGGGTATAGCATTCATGAGTTTTATGGGTATAAACTTATAGGAGGAAGCCAATATGATTGTAAATGTATTAATTGTTTCTATCATTGCCTCTTTGGCACTTATCGTGCCGCTGGTAATTTTGTTGCTCTACATTAAGGCCAAGGTTACACCTTCGGGCAATGTCATAATCAATATAAATGACGGCAGTAAAGAGATCTCCGTTCCTCAGGGTAGTTCACTCCTTGCAACCCTTGCCAATGAGAAAATATTTCTTCCTTCCGCTTGTGGTGCAAAAGGTACCTGTGGAGAGTGTAAGTGTCAGGTACTTGAGGGAGGCGGTGCTATCCTTCCTACTGAAGTGGGTTTCTTTACCCGTAAGCAGATATTGAACAATTGGCGTCTCGGCTGTCAGGTAAGGGTTAAGGAGAATCTCAAGATTGTCGTTCCCGAGTCCACCCTGAGTGTCAAGAAGTGGGAGTGCGAGGTTGTTTCCAATGACAACGTAGCCACATTTATAAAGGAATTTTGCGTCAAACTTCCCGAAGGGGAGGATCTCAATTTCCGTTCCGGTGGTTATATCCAAGTGGATGTGCCCGATATGACGATTAACTACAGTGATTTTGATATTGATGCAAAATATCGCGAAGATTGGGAAAAGATGGGAATGTTTGACCTTAAGATGGTCAACAAAGAGGAGACTCTGAGGGCCTATTCAATGGCTACCTATCCTGCAGAGGGCAATATCATCAAACTTAATGTGCGTATTGCTACTCCTCCTTTCAACCGTGAGACGGGTAAGTTTGAAGATGTCAATCCGGGTGTTTGCTCTTCTTACATTTTCTCACTCAAACCCGGTGATAAGGTGATGGTTTCGGGCCCTTACGGCGAATTCTTCGTTCCCGATGATGCTCCGGCTGATCAGGAGTTCCTGTTTATAGGTGGTGGTGCAGGTATGGCTCCTATGCGCAGTCACATCATGCATCTGTTCAAAACTGAGAAGACCACCCGTAAGGTTAATTTCTTCTACGGTGCACGCAGCCTGAAAGAAGCTTTCTATCTCGAGGACTACAAGGCCCTCGAAAAAGAGTTCCCCAATTTCAAGTTCCATCTTGCCCTCGACCGTCCCGACCCGGAGGCAGATGCTGCAGGAGTAGCATATACTCCGGGATTTGTCCACAGTGTACTAAATGAGACCTATCTCAAGGATCACGAAGCTCCGGAAGATATTCTCTACTTCATGTGCGGCCCTCCAATGATGGTAAAGTCGGTCAATGGCCTTCTCGATAGCCTGGGAGTTGAGCCTGAGTCTATCCTTTATGACGACTTTGGCGGTTGATGACCGGACAATCCAAATAAGTGAACTATTTAGGGGCGGCCATCAGGTTGCCCCTAAATTCATTTAAAGAGAAGGAATTATTGGAATTTTCAAAAATAAAACTATCTTTGCAGTCCGTATCAAATGGCCCTATCGACTAGTTGGTTAGGTCGCAACTCTCTCAAGGTTGAAACACGAGTTCGAATCTCGTTGGGGCTACATCAGGGGATGGCATCTTGGCCATCCCTTTTTTTTGTATCTTTGACTCTATAATTTTGAGGTGCATTTTTATGGAGCAACAATATTTCTCACGGCGCAATCATGCTATAGATCTTCTCAGGGCTATGGTTATGGTGCTGATGGTCTTTGTAAACGACCTGTGGCGCATAACCTCTTACCCTCGCTGGCTTGGACATGCTGCGGTAGGAGAGGACTTTCTGGGCCTATCTGATATAGTTTTCCCTTGTTTTCTTTTTGTAGTGGGAATGTCAATTCCTTATGCGCTTGAAAGGCGTTATGCCAAGGGAAATAACACCATTAGCACATTGGGACACATTTTAACCAGATCACTGGCATTGATAGTGATGGGAGTTTTTTTGGTAAATACAGAGAGCGGAATGTCGCCTGATGCACTCTTGCCAAATACTGTTTACAAACTTTTACTGCTGGTGGCATTTTTTCTTATCTGGAACTATAAATCGAACAAATGGCTTGAGGTTGCGGGAGCGGCGCTGTTGATATTCCTTGCACTTATCTTCAAAGATAAAGCAGGTGGCTACCTGAGTGCCCGCTGGTGGGGTATTCTTGGTCTGATAGGCTGGAGTTACCTCTTTTGTGCTGTAACTTACCTTTTTACCCGGGCGCGATTGAAATATATATTGGGAGTCTGGGTTGCCCTGTTACTTATAAATATTCTTCTTACTCCTCTTCGCGAGGGAATTTCAACCTCAGAGAGCGGATTGCTCTTCGGGCTGCCTAAAATCAACTTCCTGGGGGACTTTGCCAACGCACTTCATATAGGTAACGGCCACACTCAGCTCTTGACGATGAGTGGAGTGATGCTCTCGGTTATTTCAATGAAATTGGATCGGAAGAAAGTATCTACAAAGGCTTTGGCTGCCGTGGGTGCGGTAATCGTACTCTTACTTGCTACCTGGCTTACCCGCCAGTGGTGGATTTTCGATAAGATCGGTGGCTCCCTCCCTTGGGTACTCGTCTCCTCGGCCATTGCAGTGGGGATGTACGCTCTCCTGAGTTGGCTCGTATCGATAGGGAAGGCAGGATGGCTCAGCTTCCTCAAGCCTGCCGGTACAGCTACCCTAACTTGTTATCTGATGCCCCATCTCCTCTACAGCCTTATGACCATCTTCGGCTTTTCAACCCCTGCGTGGATGAATGATGGAGTAGTGGGTATCATCAATTGCATCTGCTTTTCACTCCTCTGCCTCTTTTTGACATGGATTTTGGGAAAAATAGGATTAAAGTTGAAGATTTGATCATAAAAAAATGAGGTGCTGAATTTAGCACCTCATTTGCTTTAATGCAGTTACAATACTGCTTTATGGTCTCATGTTGTTTTACAACTCTGTTTTCCAGAGTCCGTGCAGGTTGCAATACTCATAAACAGCCACAGGCTTTCCTGAGCAAATGCAGAACTCAGCTTCGGGCTTGCCATCGTGGGGCAATCCAACACGGGCCCCGCCATCTTCGGTCTCTAAATAGATAAAGGCAATGTGATGCTCAGGCAACATAGGGTGGGGTACACTACCTACCTCTACCTTAATTGTGCAATCATCCAACTTAGTTACTACAGGTACGTGTTTTTCACCACCGGCATCCTCAGTATGGGCAACGAGCTGTTCCATCGGCTTACCGCAGCAAAATACGGGAACTCCTGAGTCAACCACTTTTCCTACAACATTACCACAAATAGTACATTTAAAAAATTTTGCAGCCATAATAATAGTTTTATAAAGTTATTAAAATATCAATTTTACTTAGTTCAATTGTTTAATAGCCCTCATCGGACATCTTTTTATGCATATCCCACACTCTATGCACAAACTATAATCAATAATAGGATATCCGTCATCACCTTGTGAAATAGCCTTTTCAGGGCATATGTCCATCAACGGACAACAATGATCGTGTGGGCACTTATTTCTATCTACTGTAATCATAATTTTATTTTATGCAAATTTAAATAAAATATTTAATTCTACAATAGAATAATTCTAAATTAGAGCAAAATAGTTATACCAAAATTCTTCCATTATAGGCTTATTCACCGATATTCCTCTATTATAGGTTATTTAGCCTATAACATTCCACAATGATATTTTTCTTATCTTTACGCTAACTAAATCTTACTTGTTATGAAAAAGGATTTCAACAGTGTAGTTCGTATGATGGCGGAGGCTGCTGGGTATCTGTGGGAGAAGGGTTGGGCGGAGCGTAATGGGGGCAATATTTCTTGTAATGTTTCGCAGTTTAAAGAGTTCTTCGAGGGTATTTCCCCGCTTTCGGTTGAATTGGATGGGGGAGTGGATGTGCCGGCTTTGGCAGGCGCATTACTACTTGTAACCGGCACCGGAACTCGTATGCGCGATGTAGCCTCGGATCCTATGGCCAATATGGCTGTGATACGCATATGTGATGATGGCCGTCACTATGTGATTGTGGCCGAGAGACCGGTCAGGCCCACTTCCGAGCTTCCTTCACATCTCGCCATCCACAATTATTTCTTACAAAGCGGCTCTTCTTGTAGGGCGGTGATCCACACCCATCCCACAGAACTGGTGGCGATGTCACATCACGCTCCCTTTCTGGAAAAAGATGTGCTTGGTACTCTATTGCGCAGTATGATTCCCGAGACTTACATTTTCTGTCCTAAAGGAGTCGGAATAGTGCCCTATGTGTTGCCCGGCTCTAATAAACTGGCGGAAAACACTCTTGAGCAATTGCATTCTCACGATGTGGTGATTTGGGAGAAACATGGCGTGCTTGCAGTGGGGGAGGATCCCGTTGAGGCATTCGACAAGATTGATATTCTCAATAAGTCGGCACAAATCTATATGAGTGCGCAGGCAATGGGCTTTACACCAGCCGGATTGACTCAAGACCAGATGGAGGAATTAAAAAAGAACTTTATCCCATTTGAGTGATAGTTTCGTCATTATCTTCCATCTTTTGATATCTTTGCGCCCAATATGCTTTGGGAATTATTTTGGACATTCTTTAAACTGGGTACATTTACCTTCGGTAGCGGGTACGCAATGATTCCGATGATAGAGCGGGAGGTAGTCGACCGCAAAAAGTGGTTTGACAGAGAGGATTTTTACAATCAATTTACCCTTGCACAGTCGGCTCCGGGACCTTTTGCTCTCAATACTGCCGTATTTGTCGGCTATAAGATGAAAGGATGGTGGGGTTCTCTGGTAGCCGTAATAGGTGTCTCCATATCACCGTTTGTCATTATTCTGCTGATTGCTATATATTTGAGCGGATTCAGCACAAATCCCATAGTTGAGGCAGCTTTTAAAGGTATCAGGCCGGCGGTTATTGCAATGATAGCGGTTCCTTTCATCACTATGATGAAGGGTTTCAAATGGTATTTCATTGCGCTGGCAATAAGTGTGGCAATTGTGGTCTGGCTGACCGGTATTTCGCCTATATGGTTTCTTTTGGTGGGTGCTGCAGTTGGTGTTTCAGCCGCTATCAGCGACAAAAAGAGAGAGGAGGTGAAGCAATGATCTATCTGCAGCTTTTTCTCTCTTATCTTAAGATAGGATTTTTTGGTTTCGGTGGCGGATATGCGATGATTTCGCTTATTCAGAATGAGATTGTGGTGAAGCATAGTTGGCTTACTGCAATGGAATTGACTGATATCGTGGCTATTTCGCAGATGACTCCGGGCCCGATTGCCATAAATTGTGCCACTTACGTGGGTTATACGGTTACAGGTAATGTATGGGGGTCGCTACTGGCCACATTTGCAGTTTGTCTGCCACCTCTGACGCTAATGTCAGTCATCACAATCTTTTATAGTCTTCTTCACAATAATTATATCGTCAAAAGTGCCCTTAAGTGGATGAGACCGGTAATGACCGGTATGATTGGTGCTGCCGCACTTATGTTTCTCAACAGGGAAACATTTGTGGATTGGGTGAGCATTGTGATATTTGCGGTGAGTTTTGTCGCTATCTGGAAAAAGTTCAATCCGATTCTTCTCTTAGTCTTGGCTGCTGTGGCGGGTATCCTCATCTATTAGCCAAAGGGCTGTTTTTTGCTTGAGTTTCGATTTTTATGGTTATTTTTGCATTTTGTTTTAACGTAAATATTGGTAAATATGCAACTTATAGCAGATAGTGGCTCTACCAAGGTTGATTGGAGGGCAATTTTTGATAGCGGTGAGGTCAAGTCTATTTCCACCGAGGGTATTAATCCTGTTTTTATGGATGACGATCGCATTATAGGTATCTTCAAGGAGCACCTGCTACCTGTTGTGGGCAAGGATGTTACAGGAGAAGATGTAGAGAAGATATGGTTTTATGGTGCGGGAGTTGTCGGAGATGAGATCCGTGAAAAGCTCAACAGATGTTTCAAAGCAGTATTTCCTGGGTCAGAGTGCTTTACAGCATCAGATGTGTTAGCGGCTGCACGTGCTCTTTGCGGACGGAGCAGTGGGATTGCATGTATTCTGGGTACCGGTTCCAATAGTTGTTTTTATGATGGCGAAGATATTGTGAAAAATGTTCGTGCGGGAGGTTTTATATTGGGAGATGAAGCTTCGGGTGCATATCTTGGAAAAAGACTTGTTTCGGATTTTATCAAGGGTCTTCTTCCGGAAGCAATTGAGAATGAATTTATCAAGAGATACAATCTCGATTATCCGTCGATAGTGCAGAAGGTTTATAGAGAACAGCTTCCCAGTCGCTTTTTGGCCTCATTCTCGCCCTTTATTTATGAATTTCGCAATCATCCCCATATTGCATCATTGATAAGGAGCAGTTTTGAAGAATTCCTCAAGAGAAATATAGTACACTATGAATTCCGCAAATATCCCATCAATTTTGTGGGATCTATTGCATTTTATTATAAAGAACTGCTTGAAAAAGCGGTTAATTCGGCCGGTATGAAGATGGGTAAGGTGCTTAAAAGTCCCATTGACGGCTTAATACAGTATCACAAAGAACAATAATAGATAATATACATAGATGAGAGTTACCGAACAGGCATCACACTATGCCGATCTGGAAAAAATGCCGACACGTGAGTTGTTGGAAAATATGAACCGTGAGGACCGTAAGGTGCCCATTGCAGTTGAAAGTTGTATTCCGAATATTGAGCGACTCGTTGAGGGTATTGTGGTGAGGATGAAAAAAGGCGGAAGAGTATTTTACCTCGGAGCGGGCACAAGCGGTAGGTTGGGTATTCTCGATGCATCAGAAATTCCCCCCACCTATGGTGCTCCATTAGATCTCTTCATCGCCCTTATTGCAGGTGGAGATAAAGCCATCCGTGTTGCTGTAGAGGCGGCAGAAGATAGTTTTGAGGCCGGCTGGGCTGATATGCAACCCTACGGAGTTACAGTCAATGATGTAGTAGTAGGAATTGCTGCTTCAGGTACGACCCCCTATGTCATCGGTGCTATCCGTGAAGCCCGCAGTAGGGGGCTCTTGACCGCATGCATCACCTGTAATCCCGGTGCCCCCGTATCTGAAGCAGCGGAGATCCCAATAGTTGCCGTAGTCGGTCCTGAATTTGTGACCGGTAGTACCCGTATGAAGGCCGGCACTGCCCAGAAACTTATTCTCAATATGATCTCAACCTCCGTCATGATCCGTATGGGCCATGTAAAAGGTAATAAGATGGTCGATATGCAGCTTTCAAATGCTAAACTCGTGGATCGAGGTACCAGAATGATTATGGATGAGACCAAGATTGAGGATTACGAATTTGCACAATCACTTCTTCTCAAGCATGGCTCCGTAAGGAAAGCTGTTGACGCCTACCTTGAAAAAAAATAGGGATTATGTACAAGGGCAACTATTCATCCAAACTATTAGAAGATGCTGTAGAGCAGTTTGCCTCCCTCCCCGGGATAGGCCGCAAGACGGCCCTAAGGTTGGCTTTACATCTTCTCAGACAGCCGATGGAGAATGTTGAACGCTTTTCGGAATCTTTTATCTCTCTCAAAAATCAGATACAATATTGTCCAATCTGCCGTATGATATCGGATGATGGTGTGTGCCCTTATTGCTCTGATAATCGTCGCGACGGGAGTATCGTATGCGTGGTAGAGTCCCTTCGTGATGTTATCAGTATAGAGAACACCGGCTGCTATAATGGTCTTTACCATATATTAGGAGGTATTATTTCCCCAATGGATGGTGTAGGGCCGGGAGATTTGGCGATCTCCCCTCTGGTGGAGAGAATCCGCGAAAAAGGCATAAAGGAAGTGGTGCTGGCCCTAAGTACCGGCATGGAGGGTGAAACTACTTCTTTTTACATATATAAACAGATATCCCATTTGCCGGTAACAGTGACAGCCATTGCCCG
The DNA here is from genome assembly GCA_012798805.1 of Bacteroidales bacterium. Classification (GTDB taxonomy): domain Bacteria; phylum Bacteroidota; class Bacteroidia; order Bacteroidales; family UBA932; genus Cacconaster. The sequence goes on along the minus strand of JAAZMM010000019.1, from coordinate 94,432 downwards.
TGGAGTGGGATTTGGAGACGATCTGGAGTACACAGACGAATTGACTCTCGGGCGTTCCATAGAGACCCGGCAAATTTTCAAACCTTAATATTTTCAGACATTAAACAATTATGAGACACGAATTTCCTTTTGCACTCTTTCTTGTGGCTTTTGCCGCATATACCCTGCTGCTCTTTATCATCTCATGGGTTACCAGCAGGAAAGCGGGTTCCAGCTCATTCTTTTCCGGTGACAGGAAAGCCCCCTGGCCTGTTATAGCCTATGGCATGATCGGTGCTTCCATTTCGGGAGTGACATTTATTTCGGTTCCGGGCAATGTGTGGGTTCAGAACTTTTACTATATGCCATTGGTACTGGGTTTTGTCGTGGGATATATTATAATAGCAAAGGTACTGATTCCGCTCTTTTACAAGATGAACCTCACCTCCATATATACCTATCTGGGAGAGAGATTTGGAAGCAGGTCACATAAGACAGGCACTACCGTGTTTATGGTATCCCGCGTTCTTGGAGCAGCAGTCAGGATTTTCGTAGTCATTGTAGTCTTCTTTACCTTTATTCCAAGGAGCATGGTGGAAGCGACCTCGCCATTGACCGTATTTACACTTGTGTCGGCTATATTCCTGATTCTGCTCTACTTCTACACCTTTAAGGGGGGAGTCAAGACCATTATATGGACGGATGTGCTTCAGACTACATTTATGTTGATTGCCGTAGGACTTACAATTTATTATATCTGTAAAAATATGGGCTTGAGTTTTGGTGAATTGTTCTCCAATCTCTCTAGGACCATTAATACAAATCCTGATGCAGTAGGCCACGGCCGTCCTTTTACTACCTGGTTTGATTGGGACTGGAGTCATGGTACGAATGCCGTAAAACAGTTTATATCGGGTATTTTCGTTTCAATTGCAATGACAGGTCTCGACCAGGCGATGATGCAGAAAAATCTTGCGTGTAAGGATATTAGGGCAGCCCAGAAAAACATGTACACCACATCGATTATCATTGTTGTGGTAAACTACTTCTTTTTGCTTATGGGTGCTCTATTATGTGTGTATGCACAGCATCTGGGTGGTTTCGAGGCATTGGGTATTACTAAAACAGACCAACTTTTTCCCACCATTGCAAGCCAGTATTTCGGTATAGGAGCAGGTATATTCTTCCTTATTGGCCTTATTTCAGCCTCTTATCCAAGTGCAGGAGCTGCGATGACTTCGCTTACGACTTCTTTTTGCGTGGATTTCCTCAATTTTAAGAGCCGTACCGATATTTCAGAGTCACGTAAGGAGAAGATACGTAAACTGGTCCATGCCGGAGTGGCCTTCGTTTTTCTTATAATTATCGTGGTACTCTATCTTGTAAGCAACGATGCTGTGATCAATCTTGTTTACAAACTTGCTTCATATACTTACGGTCCCCTTCTGGGTATGTTCTTCTTCGGTATTTTGACAAAAGTTAAGGTACGAGATCGTGCAGTCCCATGGATAGCCATTGCTGCTCCGGTGATTTGTTTTGTTTTCAATACACTGGGTAAGAAATATTTTGGATTTGACCTGGGATTTACACTTTTAATTGTCAATGGTCTGCTTACTTTCCTCGGGATGTGGCTTTTCAGAGTTAAAACCAGGTAATTTTATTAACTTTGTAAGATGGTTAGAGTTTCAGCAATAAAATATCTAAATACAATCCCATATATCTATGGTCTGGAGAATTCTCCGATTATGGAGGAGATTGTAATGGATTTTTGTTCTCCTGCTGAGTCTGCCGACAATTTGCTTTCTGATCGCAGTGATGTGGGCATCATACCGGTTGCTGTAATCCCCTCGCTTCCCGATGCACATATAATATCTGATTTTTGTATAGGGGCAACAGACGATGTTGCAAGTGTGTTGCTCTGTTCGGATCTCCCGTTAAAAGAGATAAGAGAGATAAAGATGGATGGTGATTCCCGCACTTCCCAGCTTCTTACAAGAGTACTTTGCCGTGATTACTGGCATATAAGTCCCGAATTTGTTCAATTTGACTACGAATCGGAAGGGATAGATTCCTCCAATAGTTATCTGCTTATAGGTGATAAGGCTCTTACTGAAAGTGGTCGTTTTGCCTATACTTATGATCTGGCCCGTGAATGGATTGACTTCACCGGTAAACCATTTGTATTTGCCTGCTGGACGGCAAATAAGCCACTTGGAAAGGACTTTGTGAAAAAATTCAACGAGGCACTTCATTATGGGATTGACCACATAAGTGATGCTATAAAAAAACATTGTCATCAGTTTCCCGAAGAGTATGCTGAAAACTACCTCAAGTCCAACATATCGTTTGAACTTGATAGTGACAAGCGTGCAGGTCTTACAGAGTTCTGGAAGGTTGCTTTGGAGAAACTGAACCCTCGAGTCAACTGGCTGTAGCCCCGTTATTGTTCACGGAAATATTCGCCAGTCAACACTTGAGACAATGATCGCAATTTTTTACAAATTAAATGACCACATAGAGACCTCGGATAATACGGAGATTTTGAAGAACATCTCTCTGGAAGATGTTCTGTGGATTGATCTTTTCGATCCTACCGGCGAGGAAAAACGCTCTGTTGAGCATTTTCTCGATACTAATCTCCAGAGCCGTGCCCAGGCGGAGGAGATTGAGAGTTCATCCCGCTATTCCGAGACTCACGATACCATATTCATCAATACCGACTTTTTGATTCCGGGACCGGAAAACTATACTATGGAGTCGGTTTCGTTTATATTGAAAGGTGATACCATCACATCCATCCGTCAGGTCCCTCTTCGAAGTTTTACCGACATTCAGAGGCGCATTGTTGCAAATCCACGCATTTATCCGACAGGCTACCATATCCTGATAGGCATTCTCGACAACAGGATTGACCTCGATGCTGATATGATCGAGCTGATGTCTAAAGAGGTAGCTCAGTATAGCAAAAGGGTGAGTCTGGGGGAAGATGTGGGACAGGAATTCCTTCTGGATATCAATCAACTTCAGGAAAATACAATGATGGTACGCGAAAACATCGTGGACAAACAACGTATGCTCTCAAGTATCCTGAAGAGCGAAAAATCCCCAGATAGCGTTACTAACAAGCTGAATATTCTGCTTAAGGACGTCGCTTCCCTGATTAATCATACCAACTTCAGCTTCGAGCGTCTTGAGTATTTGCAAAATACCGTGCTCGGTTTGATCAACCTTGAGCAGAACAACATTATGAAAATATTTACCCTTGTGTCAGTCCTGTTGATACCCCCCACTTTGATTGCCAGCATCTTTGGGATGAACATCCAACTCCCGCTGTTTGGAGGTTACTGGGATATTGTGCTTTTGGGAGGCTTGATGCTGGTGGTGGTGTTTGTGGTTCTCTATATTTTCCGCCGCAAGCGTATGCTCTAAAAAGATTTTATGAGAATAGCTCTAAATATAAAATGCTCATTGGTGGTCATCGTACTGATTATGCTTATGGCCACTTTATGTGGTTGTGGTTCCTCAAATGAAGGCAGTGGCTACTGGCATATGCGTGATGGCCAGATCTATCCTCCCGCCTCAATTGGTGCCGAACCTCAATACTTTATAGGCGCAAACTTCTGGTATGGTGTAATACTCGCTTCGGAAGGAGAGGGGGGAGATCGGGAGCGACTTCACCGTGAGCTGGATACCCTCTATGCCCTGGGAGTGACTAATCTTAGGATATTGGTGGGTTCTGATGGTCCTCATGGGATTCCTTCCAAGGTGGAGCCAACGCTTCAGAAGGCTCCGGGGGAGTATGATGAGACTCTTCTACAGGCACTGGACTATCTTATGGTGGAGTTGGGGCGGCGTAATATGTCAGCTGTCCTTTATTTCAACAATGCCTGGGAGTGGAGCGGTGGATTTGGGCAGTACCTGATGTGGGCAGGAGAGCCTCCTTATCCTATTCCAATGATAGATGGTGGAGGTGCCTATATGGAGTATATGGTGCGTTTTCAGCGCAATGAAGAGGCAAAAGCAATTTTTAGAGGCTACGTGACCGATATTGTCACCCGCATCAACACTATAACCGGAAGGCCCTATAGTGAAGATCCTGCTATTTTTTCATGGCAGATATGCAATGAGCCGCGTCCCTTCTCCTCCGGAGAGAATGATAACCGCGTGCTTTTTGCAGAGTGGATCCGGGATATTGCACAACTTATCAGAAGTCTCGATCCTAACCACATGATTTCTACGGGGAGTGAGGGCAAATATGGCTGTGAGAGCGATATGGCCCTGGTGGAACTTATCCATTCCTACCCGGAGATAGATTATATCAATATTCATATCTGGCCTACAAATTGGGGTTGGTCGAGTCGAAACAATCCTACCGAGGAAGATTTGGAGCGTTCCATATCCAGGTCCCGCGACTATATTGAAGAGCATCTCCCGATTGCCAAGCGTCTGAGTAAGCCTATTATCATTGAAGAGTTTGGTTATCCGCGCGATGGCTATAGCTTCTCAAAGGAGAGTACTACTGAGCATCGTGATGCCTATTATGCTTTTATTTTTGAGCAGGTGGAGCAATCACGTATCTCGGGAGGAGTTATTGCGGGATGCAATTTCTGGGGTTGGGCAGGCTTTGCGGAGCCCTCTGTGGAGCGCGACTACTGGCAGAAGGGTGATCCTTATACAGCAGACCCCGCGCAGGAGCCGCAGGGTCTGTTTTCGGTATTTTGCGGTGATTCCACCGTGGAACTCATACGCAAATATTCTACAATTTAAAGGAGTCCCTAAGAGCGGTAGCTTTGTTGTAGCCTCCGTTTTTGGGATCTTTGAAAAAGTATCCTATACGTTCAAACTGGACTGCTATGCCTGAGTCATCCTTAAGGAGATCGGGCTCTACAAAGGCCTCTTTAACTATCAGTGAATCGGGATTTAGGTACTCGCTGTAATCTTTTCCTTCGGGAATGGAACCCATCTGTTCTTCGGTGAAAAGTTTGTCATAGAGGTTGACGGTTATCTTTTCCGAATGGGTAACCGAGGCCCAGTGAATGGTGCCTTTTACAGAACGCCAGGGGCCTGCCCCGGGTTTGCTTGTAGGGTCGTATGTGCAGTGGATCTGCACAACTTCACCTGCCTCATTTTTGATATAATCAACACATTTGATGATATAGGAATATTTGAGGCGTACCTCACTGTTAGGCTTAAGTCGATGATATCTCTTAGGAGCCTCCTCCATAAAGTCTTCGCTTTCGATGTACATCTCTTTTGTGAAAGCTATCTTGCGTTTTGGACCGTCAGGATGCTCCGGATTCATCGGGGCTTCAAAATACTCTACCCGGCCTTTCTCCCAGTTGTCTATTACCAGTTTTACAGGGTTTATAACAGCCATATAGCGGTTAGAGCGACGGTTGAGGTCATCCCTCAGGCACCACTCAAGAAGTGAGATGTCTATGACATTGTCCCGTTTGGCAACTCCCACCTTTTCTGCAAAGAGACGGATACTTTCGGGAGTGTAGCCCCTGCGGCGAAGTCCGCAGATTGTCGGCATACGGGGATCGTCCCATCCCTCAACATAATTGTTGTTGACCAGTTGAAGGAGCTTGCGCTTGCTCATTATGGTGTAGGTGAGGTTGAGACGGGCAAATTCATATTGACGTGAGGGAAAAATTTCCAGGTTTTCTATAAACCAGTCGTAGAGTGGCCTATGCACATCAAACTCCAGGGTACAGATCGAGTGGGTTATTCGCTCTATGGAGTCGCATTGTCCATGTGCATAGTCATACATAGGGTAAATACACCATTTATCGCCCGTGCGGTGGTGGGATGCGTGGATAATTCGGTACATCAAAGGGTCGCGCATAAGCATATTGGGATGTGCCATATCGATCTTTGCACGAAGTACCTTATCGCCTTCAGCATATTTTCCTTCTCTCATCTCTTCGAAAAGACGGATGTTTTCCTCTACGGAACGGTCGCGCCAGGGACTGTTGACTCCCGGGGTGTTAATAGTTCCGCGTGTTGTACGAATTTCTTCCTGTGTCTGATCATCAACATAGGCAAGACCCTTTTTGATAAGGAGAATGGCCCAATCATAGAGTTGTTCGAAATAATCTGAAGCATAAAACTCGTTGGCCCATTCAAATCCGAGCCATTTGATATCCTCCTTGATTGAGTCAACATACTCCACATCCTCTTTGACAGGGTTAGTGTCATCAAAACGAAGATTAGTATATCCGCCATATTTTAGTGCAAGTCCGAAGTTGAGGCATATGCTCTTTGCATGGCCGATATGCAGATATCCGTTGGGCTCAGGTGGAAAACGGGTTACAATAGATTTATGTTTACCGCTTGCCAGGTCGGCCTCGATGATCTCTTCAATAAAATTAAGATTGCGCTCAGGCGTTTCATTTTTAACAATTTCTTCCATAGTGCTAATAAATATGCGGACATTGGTCCTGTGGTCTGACTTGCAAAAATAAGAAAAAAACGCTTACTTTGATATATTTTATACTACATCTATTATGACACGTTCAATGACCGGCTACGGTAAGGCGGAATGCCTGATCTCAGAAGACAAATATTTGATCGAAATTCGCTCCCTGAATGGTAAGAATGCAGACATCACCATAAAGACCTCTGTTATTCCCCGCGAAAAGGAAATATCTGTGAGACAATATCTGATAGAGCGCCTTAACCGCGGTAACATTGATCTTTTTGTAAGTGTGGAGCAAAATGGAGAGAATGCAGCCCGATTTATCAATGGTCAAGTGCTGCTCGGCTATTACAACCAGCTCTGTTCACTACTTGACAACACTCCTATGGCTGATCTCGACAGGAAGGATCTGTTGCCGGCACTTCTTAAGATGCCCGATGTGGTGGAGTTCAAGGCTACGGAGCTTGCTGAAGAGGATTGGGATAAACTTTTCAAGGCCATATCTGAAGCTGCGGATGCGCTCGATGCTTTCCGAATGAAGGAAGGGGCAGCTTTGCGCGAAGATCTGCTCTTAAGTGTCTCCAAAATTGAGGAGTGTTTGGATGAGATTGAGCAATTTGAGCAAGAGAGGATAAGGACGATCAGAGAGCGTATTATTAATCGTATTGAAGAAATGTCCCTGCAACCCGACCAGGAGCGTCTCGAGCAAGAGATGATTTTTTATATTGAGAAGCTTGATATAAATGAGGAAAAGGTGCGTCTTCGACAGCATTGCAGCTATTTCAGGGGGACTCTTGACGCTGAAGAGTATCCCGGACGTAAACTTGGATTCATAGCCCAGGAGATGGGGCGCGAGATCAATACTATAGGCTCCAAGGCCAATCATGCCGGAATCCAGAGGATTGTGGTGGTAATGAAGGATGCTTTGGATAAGATCAAAGAGCAGTCTCTGAATATTCTATAAAAAAACAAAAATATATTTTATGAAAAAACATCTATTGTCATTATTGATTCTGATGCTTCCATTGTTCTCTTCTGCATCAGACAATCAGGCCCGTTTGCTGCGTTTTCCAACAATTGGGGGTGGTAAGATAGTATTTAGTTATGCCGGAGACCTCTATAGCGTTGATGCTGATGGAGGTGCTGCCACAAGACTTACCTCACACGTCGGGTATGAAGTGTTTCCAAAAATTTCCCCCGATGGTAAGACTATTGCCTTTACCGGCCAGTATGATGGGAATACCGAGGTTTACTCTATGCCTTTGGAGGGTGGTGAACCGGTAAGACTTACCTGGACCCCAACTCTCGATCGTGACAATATGGGCGACCGCATGGGGCCTAACAATATTGTGATGAACTGGACTCCGGATGGCAGTCAGATTATATTCCGTACCAGATGGTACACATTTTCAGGACTTAGAGGGCGTCTTTACCAGGTTCCTGCCCATGGTGGAATGCCAAAGCAGATACCCACAACGGAGGGAGGATTCTGTTCCTATTCGCCTGACGGCAAATATCTGGCGATGAACCGGATGTTTCGTGAATTCCGTACCTGGAAATATTACAAGGGCGGTCAGGCAGACGACATCTGGATCCACAAGGTAGGTACCACCTCTTTGGAGAAAATAACCGACAATCCCAGTCAGGATGTCTTTCCGATGTGGATAGGTGATGAAATATTCTACCTCTCAGATCGCGACAGGACAATGAATATGTTCGTTTACAACACAAAGACAAAAAAGAGTGAAAAGGTAACCGATTTTACTGAGTATGATATTAAATTCCCTTCGGCTTCAAAAGATTACATTGTATTTGAAAACGGGGGTTATATCTACAAATTTTCCGTTAAGGATCGTACCTGTACAAAAGTTGATATCACCCTCTCAAGCGATAACATCTGGAGCCGCACGGAACTTGGTGATGCATCGAAAAGGATGAGCTCCTATGCACTGTCGCCGGATGGTGAAAGAGTGCTTGTAACTGCCCGCGGCGATATCTTTTCACTTCCTGCAAAGCAGGGAGTTACCTATAATGTAACCCGTTCGCCCGGTTCGCATGAGCGCAATGTGGTGTGGTCGCCGGATGGCACCACCATTGCTTATTTTTCCGATGCCGACGGTGAATATCAGGTATATACGGCTCCCTCTTCGGATATGTCGGCCGCGAAAATAATGACCTCTTTTGCCTCGGGTTATCTTACCGGACTACAGTGGTCTCCCGACTCCAGGACCCTCTATTTCAATTCAGATAAGAGGGACAAATATGAATTGGATGTTGCTACAGGTGCACTAAAGCGTATCCTTGTAGGAACACACAGCGGTATTCGTTCATTTACCCTGACTGATGACGGCAGCTGGGCTGCTTATGTCACTTCGTTGCCCAATAAAGTAAGTGCAGTCTTCCTTTATGAGGTTGCTACCGGCAACTCATATCAGGTGACGGATAAATGGTATGACTCGTCATCGCCCGTTTTTTCAAAGGATGGCAAATATCTCTTCTTCACCTCTTCACGGAATTTCCGTTCCAGCTACTCAAGGGTGGAGTGGAATGCTACCTATTCCGTCAATGACTATGTGTTTGTGCTTCCTCTTGCAAAAGAGACCCCGAATCCTGCTGCTGTTAAGTCGGATGAATATAGTGCTACCGGAGCCTCGGAGCTGGCAGATAAAAGTGGAAAGCCCTCTGATAAGAGAGAGAGTAAGCAATCTTCTGCGGTAAAAATCGATACCGATGGACTCTTTGAGCGTATATCACCTCTTCCCCTTCCTGCAGGGGGGTATAATCTTCTTTTTGCAGATGGAGGCAAGCTCTATTATATATCATATAGTGCTACGAGAGGCTCTATGGCAAGAAGCGATTCGTTTGGAGTCAAGAGCCTCGATCTCAAGACTATGAAGTCAAGTGATGCATTCAAGGGTGTCCCCGTCAGCTATACTTCAGATCTTAAGAAAGCTCTCGTGAGGGATGCCGGTAAACTCTATGTCATCAATATTGCCGGTCCGGGCAAGCCCGGCGATCCTGTGCCTACCTCCGATATGGAAATTCTTATTGATCGTCAGAGAGAGTGGAAACAGATATTTGACGAAAGTTGGCGCGTAATGAGGGATGGATTTTATGTGGAGAATATGCACGGCGTGGATTGGGAAAAAATTCATTCAAAATATGCACAACTCCTTCCTTATGTAAAACATCGTCACGATCTGAGTTACATAATCGGTGAAATGATAGGAGAGCTCAATGTAGGTCACGCTTACATTAATTCCGGAGATGTGCCTGAGTTGCCACGAATCAAGACAGGTCTTCTCGGAGCAGAGTTTGTAAAGGATAAATCAGGTGCATTCAAGATTGCTAAAATTTTCAAGGGTGCCAATTGGGATGAGTCTTTGCGTAGTCCTCTCTCGGAGAGTGATGCGAAAGTGGGCGAATATGTGCTATCGGTTAATGGTATTCCCTGTAGTGGATTGGATAATATCTACCAGGCACTTGTAGGAAAGGCAGATAAAGTTGTATCACTTGTTGTTTCACCTGATGCAAAAGGCGCTCAAGCCCGCACTATTTATGTAAAAACCATACCCAGCGAAAGCCAGCTGGCTTATTATGAATGGGTGCAAACCAACATTGAAAAAGTTGAAAAGGCTTCAAACGGCGAGATCGGTTATATCCATATCCCCGATATGGGCACCGCAGGCCTGGATATGTTTACAAAACTCTTTTACACTCAACTTGACAAAAAGGCTCTAATTATAGATGACCGTATGAATGGAGGTGGAAATGTCTCTCCTATGATACTGGAACGCCTCCAGAGGGTGGTTTACAGAATGAGTATGTCACGTAATGGGGGAGAGCCCAATACCATACCCGGTGAGGCACATTATGGTCCAAAAGTCTGTTTGATTGATAAATATTCATCATCGGACGGCGACCTTTTCCCATACGGATTCAAAACCCTTGGTCTCGGAAAGGTTATTGGTATGCGTTCTTGGGGTGGCATAGTCGGCATTTCCGGCTCCAAGCCCTATATAGACGGCCAGGATATGCGTGTTCCTTTCTTCACTTCCTACTCATCAGAGAGTGGCGAGTGGATAATTGAGGGCTATGGCGTTGATCCCGACATAGTTGTCGATATCAATCCTTTTGAGGACTATCTTGGCAAAGATGCACAACTTGATAAGGCAATTGAGGTACTTAAAGAGGAACTCAAAACTTTCAAACCCCTACCTGGTATTCCGGCTGATCCGGTACGATGAATTTTGACCGCCTTACAATGAAAGAACTCTCTTTTTCCGAAGCATTGTCGCTTTATGAAAATGCATCGCTGGAAGAGTTGCGGAATATGGCTGATGCTGCAAGGTACAGCCATATTCCGCAAAAGCGGGTAAGTTGGCAAATTGACCGTAATGTAAATATTACCAACGCTTGTATAAGCGGATGTCGCTTTTGCAATTTTCATTGCAAACCCAAAGAAAAAGAGAAGATATTTGTCACTACCCTTGACCAGTATCGGACCAAAATTGTCGAAATGCGCTCCCTTGGTGGTGATCAGCTTCTGCTGCAAGGTGGCCTGCACCCCGATTTGGATATAGATTACTATGAAACATTATTTCGGGAACTCAAAAAAATAGAGCCTTCACTGAAACTCAATGCACTTGGACCCCCTGAGATTGCATTCATTTCCCGCATCAGCGGGATAAGTTGCGAAGAGACATTGCGCCGGCTTTACGATGCGGGTCTGGACTCCCTCCCCGGAGCCGGAGCGGAAATACTCTCTGATAGAGTACGTAAGATCATTTCCCCCGGTAAGCCTACCGCCGCTCAGTGGTGCAGTGTGATGGAAATAGCCCACAAAATGGGGATTGGCACCACTGCAACGATGGTTTATGGTCATGTGGAGACAATGGAGGAGAGGATAGCTCATCTCTTCACCATTCGTGATCTGCAGAGCCGCAAACCGGAAGGAACCTCCGGATTCCGGGCCTTCATTAGCTGGCCAATGCAACTCAAAGGGACACGATTGGCTGCAATGATGGAGGAGAGAGGGCTGCAATTGCCGCGTATTGCCTATGGCTGGAGCGAGAAAGAGGAGTTTCTTCGCACAATAGCTATTTCCAGAATAGTACTGCACAATATCACTCATATTCAAGCCTCCTGGCTCACCGTTGGCATAGAGACAGGCAAAAAAGCACTCCATTATGGAGCGGATGATATGGGTTCTATAATGATTGAGGAAAATGTGGTTTCCGCTGCAGGCGTTTCCAACACCATTACAGCCGAAGGGATGCATCAGGCAATCCGTGAGGCGGGGTTCGAACCCTGGCTTCGCCGGCAGGATTATTCTCCGGTTGACCCTTCAAAACTACGTAACCAGCTGATCTCCTGACTCCAGATTTCCGGTTCGGGGGTTTCAAGAATCAGAGGGATGCCGTTAAATCTGGTATCCCTCATTATTCTGATGAAGGTACCACTTCCAATATAGCCGTTACCAAGCGTTTCGTGACGATCCACTCTGGAACCAAGTGGCCTTTTTGCATCGTTGAGATGCATTCCCTTGAGATACTCCAACCCTACGATCCGATCCAACTCTTCAATTACTTTTCCGAAGGTGTCTTCACCTTCATTAAAAAGATCTTCTTCGCTATTGCCGCTACGCACATCATAGCCTGCTGCAAAAGAGTGGCAGGTATCAATACAGACACCTACTCTCGATTTATCTTCTACTTGGGAGATTATCTCAGCAAGATGTTCAAATCTGAAACCGACATTCGAGCCTTGTCCTGCCGTGTTTTCTATAACAGCACATACTCCTGAAGTCTTATCAAGGGCCATATTAACCGATTCCGCAACTCGTCTCAGACACTCGCTGATCGAGATCTCTCTGAGGTGACTGCCCGGATGAAAATTCAGACGGTTGAGTCCAAGTTGCTCACAACGTTGCATCTCGTCGAGAAATGCCGCTCTCGATTTTCCAAGTCCTTCTGATGTGGGATGTCCCAGATTGATCAGATAACTGTCGTGGGGAAGTATTGAGTCCGGCACAAATCCATGCTGGATGCAGCGTTCTTTGAAAAGTTGGATACTCTTCTCCGAAAGTGGAGCGCTAACCCATTGACGCTGGTTTTTTGTGAAGAGGGCGAAAGCATTTGCCCCTATGGCAGCTGCATTTAGGGGAGCATTTTCTACCCCTCCGCTACTACTGACGTGTGCACCGATAAATTTCATTGTTTCTCTTTTTAACTGATATTGGAATAATCTTTTATTTCTATTTTTAAATTACGTAAAACTTTGGTCAGGAGGGCATTTTCTCTGCTTGAAAGTAGAGGATCCTTCTCCAGAATCTCCGAGGCCTCCCTTCGGGCATCCTCAAGTACGGCCGAGTCCCTGCCGAGGTTTGATATATGGAGGTTTAATGCAAGTCCGCTCTGTCTGGTTCCCTCAAAATCTCCCGGCCCCCTCATCCTCAGGTCTGCCTCAGCTAACTCAAATCCGTCGGTTGTTTGACACATCATCTCTATCCTTTGACGCGATTCATTGCTGAGCTTATAACCTGTCATCAATATGCAATAGGATTTTTCTGCTCCCCGTCCTACGCGGCCCCTAAGTTGGTGGAGTTGTGAAAGTCCGAACCGCTCAGCACTTTCAATTACCATTACGGAGGCATTGGGAACATCTACTCCTACTTCTATTACCGATGTGGCCACAAGGATGTGCGCTTTTCCGCTCACGAAAAGCTCCATGCCAAAGGCCTTCTCTTCGGCTTTCTGTTTGCCGTGAACCACTGCGGTGCAATATTCGGGAGCGGGGAAGGCCTTTGCTATCGCCTCATAGCCCTCTTCGAGATTTTTGTAGTCCATTTTTTCCGATTCTTTAATCAGAGGATAAACTACAAATACCTGACGTCCGGCTTTGATTTCCCGTTTCATAAATTCGCGCAAAAGGTGACGGGAAGTTTCTCCCCAATGGATAGTCTGGATTGGTTTTCTGCCGGGTGGCAATTCATCTATCACCGAAACATCGAGGTCTCCCCAGAGAGTCATTGCAAGAGTCCTAGGTATTGGGGTTGCAGTCATTACCAATATGTGGGGCGGTGTATCCGATTTGGTCCAGAGTCTCGATCTCTGTTCTACACCGAATCGATGTTGTTCATCTATTACCGCCAGTCCGAGGTTGAGAAACTCTACCTTTTCTTCAATAAGAGCGTGTGTGCCGAAGATTATATTTATGGAGCCATCTTCAAGCCCCGCATGGATAATGCGGCGCTCCTTAGCCTTTGTGCTACCTGTAAGCAGTGCCGTCGTGACTCCACTATGCTTCAGAAACTTCTGTGTTCCATTAAAATGTTGCATGGCAAGTACTTCCGTTGGGGCCATTATGCAGGCCTGGTATCCATTATCAACAGCCATAAGTGCACTGAAAAGTGCTACGAGAGTCTTGCCGCTGCCCACATCTCCCTGCAGGAGACGGTTCATTTGGCTGCCGGATACCACATCTGCGCGAATCTCCTTTATTACCCTCTTTTGAGCATTGGTCAGCGTGAAGGGAAGATGCTCGTAGGTATTGTTGAAGCTCTCTCCGATATGGTTGAAAAGAATCCCGGTAGAGCTGCGCATCCGGATATTTTTCTGCTTGAGAAGTGAGAGTTGCAGATAAAAAAGTTCCTCGAATTTGAGCCTGTCCTTCGCCTTGTCAAGTATTTGAAGGTCTGTAGGGAAATGTATGTTTACCAATGCCTGTCGCAGCGATATTAAGCGTTTGCGCAGTAACAGGCTCCTTGGAAGCGTTTCCTCAATACTCTCAATCACCTGGTTTATCAGGTTGTACTGGAGTTTTGCAAAGACCTTGTTGCCGATACCGGCACTTCGCAGTCTTTCGGTACTGGAATAGACCCCGATCAGGGTTCCGACCATTGCAAGTTTATCTTCGGTAGCCGGATCTATTTCGGGGTGGACCATATTATATGCCTGGTTGAATATTGAGGGTCTGCCGAATACAATATATTCGTTTCCTACTTTAAGTCTGTTGGAGATCCATTTTATCCCTTGAAAGAAAACCAGTTCGATAGTACCGGTGCCATCATTAAGACGGGCAATCAGACGTTTGGCGCGTCCCTCTCCAACTATACGTGTATCTGTAATGCTGCCTCGCAGCTGAATATGGGCGCTGCAACTATCAATTTCCCTGATTGAATAAAACCTGGTGCGATCAATATACCGGAAAGGAAATGTGTAGAGCATGTCCCTAAATGTTGATATGCCCAACTCCTTTTCCAGCAGTGCGGCCCTCTTGGGTCCGACCCCTTGCAGGTACTTAATATCGCTTTCCAGAATTTTGTTCACAACTGCAAATATACGTCAAATATGCATCAAATTCCCGTGCTTTTTAGTAACTTGCAAAAATTTTGGAATAATATGAGCAAAAGAATAGTATTGGGTATTACCCAGGGAGATAGCAACGGTATCGGTTATGAGGTCATAATAAAAGCCCTCTCAGATGCAAGAATGCTCGATATGTGTATTCCCGTTGTCTATGGTTGTTCGCGTACTTTCGGTATGTACCGTAAACTCATTCCCGAAACAGAACAGATTACTACAAATATTGTCAATTCTGCCGCTGATGCACGTCCCAAACATGTCAATATTGTAAATGCCGTATCAGATTCAGTGCCTATAGATATAGGACAGCCCACGGCTGATGGAGCCAGGGCAGCAATTATTGCACTAAGGGCTGCAGTGGCAGACCTTAAAGTTAACATCATTGATGCACTGGTTACAGCACCTTTCAGTAAACACACGGTTGCTCAGGCAGAGTTTGGATTTCCCGGTCATACGGAGTATCTGATAAATGAATTTGGAGCAAAAGATGGTTTGATGTTTCTCTGTGCGGATAGTTTGAGAGTTGGAGTTGTAACCAATCACCTGCCTCTTTCAAAAGTCAGCTCTGCTATTACCATTGAAGGTCTTATGAGCAAGATCCGCCTTATGAATCATTCTTTAATAAGGGATTTCGGTGTGGTAAGACCCAAAATAGCCGTTTTGGGACTGAACCCCCATGCAGGTGACGGCGGTTCGTTAGGCTCTGAAGAGATTGATACCATAATTCCGGCCATTCGGCAGGCAAACTCCGAGAATATACTCGCTTTTGGTCCTTATTCACCTGATGGATTTTTTGCCACAAATACGCAATACAAATTTGATGCGGTTCTGGCCATGTATCATGACCAGGGACTCATTCCTTTCAAGGCACTTGCGTTTGACAAAGGCGTCAACTTTACAGCAGGTCTGCCAATTGTCAGGACTTCGCCCGATCATGGTACAGCATTTGAGATTGCAGGCAAGGCCATAGCCAATCCGGGACCTATGATTTCCGCAATATATACAGCTATCGATATTTGTAACAACCGGACCCATTATGATAAGATGAGTGCCAATCCATTGGAGATAAAACATTTTGAGGGTCCGAAGCACGAACGCACGATATTGCCGGAATAAAAGATGGCTAAGCGACCTCCTATACAGATATATACTGATGGTGCCTGTAGGGGCAATCCCGGGCCTGGTGGGTATGGAGTAATAATGCGTTGTGGGAGTTACGAGAAGGAATTTTCAGCGGGCTACCGTCTTACTACCAATAACCGTATGGAACTTTTGGCTGTGATTGTGGGCCTGGAGGCGATCAAGTGGTCAAATGCTGTAGTTACCGTGTGGAGTGATTCCTCCTATGTGGTTAATGCCGTTGAGAATGGGCAGGTATTCAAATGGGAACAGAAAGGTTTCCAAAAAAAGGCAAACCCGGACCTATGGATTCGTTTCCTGAAAGTTTACAGGCAACACAGAGTACGGTTTGTATGGATCAAAGGCCATGCGGGACATCCCGACAATGAGCGTTGCGATCAGCTTGCCGTTACTGCCTCTATGGGACCCGATCTGGCAGTGGATGAAGTCTATGAAGCATCTAATGTTAAAAACGAAATCTTTTAACAACTCTAAATATTTATTTTATGAAAAAATATGTTTCAGAAGCAATAGGCACGATGGTGCTGGTGCTTCTTGGTTGTGGTAGTGCAGTCTTCAATGGCGGCGTGGGTACTACTGCACAGGTTTTAACCGTTTCTTTCGCATTTGGTCTTTCAGTTGTGGCTATGGCCTATGCTATTGGCTCAATTTCGGGGTGTCATATAAACCCCGCTATCACTCTCGGTGCTATGCTAACCGGTAGAATGAAGGCAGGTGAAGGTCTCAAATATATGCTCGCACAGGTTATAGGTGCCTTTGTAGGTTCTGCCATAATTTTCGCTCTTGTCCATACCGGTGAAAAGGATGCAGTAATGTATGCCACAACCACGGGAGCAAATGCCGTTTCAAATTCAGCTTCTGTCGGATCGGCTCTGATTGCTGAGATTGTGGGTACGTTTATCTTTGTGTTTGTGGTTCTTGGCGTAACCGATGCAAAGAAGGGCAACCCTGCTCTGGCAGGACTGGCAATCGGTCTGACTCTCGTACTCATTCACATCGTTTTGATTCCTATTACAGGTACCTCTGTTAACCCGGCCCGTAGTATTGCTCCGGCGGTGTTTGAGGGTGGACAAGCTCTGAAGGATCTCTGGATCTTTATCGTAGGTCCTTTTGTTGGTGCCGCACTATCAGCAGTAGTTTGGGATGGCCTTGCAAAAGAGAGTGCGAAGTAGGATGCTGCCTTAAAGCTCTTCTGATCTGTTATTTTACAAAGGCACCTATGAAGAGGATGGCATTTGTGCTGTTTTCGCGGATAGCATAGATGAATGGCCTGTTCACGATAATTGAAACAGCTCCGTTACCATCTTTCTTGTTAGCACCTCTTACAGAGCTGAAGGAATTGAATCCGGCGGCGAAAGTACCTGTCATATCAACGGTAATGGCGGTTTTGTGACGAGATTCCCAGTTGCCGGCACTATAATCCGAGAGAATTCCATAATATTTGGTGGAGGGCTTAAAGACACGTTCTATTCCCATATCCTCAAGTATCTCAATAAGAACGTCGTCTGCTTCAAAGGAACTTTCAAATTGAGGGAAAGACAATTCAACATAGCCACTACACAGGGAATTTGTCATTTTTTTAAATTTGCCCGGTGAAAGATCTTCCACAAAATCCTCAAAGTCCGAATCAGGCATGATCACAACAAGACTGAACTTCTCTTTTTCTCCATAATTAAGTGCAAAGAGCGTGGCATCATCATTAACGCTATGTTGAATGTCACGTTTCCAATGCATATAGTCAACTTCCTTTACCCTATTGTTGTTTCCATAAAAGAGCCCCTTTGAGCTGTGAGAAGGAGAGTGGCTCCAGGAAGCACGGAACATTGTGGCATTTATTACTGAAAATTGTGTCCCGGGATTGATAGAGCTAAGTACTTCGGGAATCAGGCCGTCAGTTGCATCTTTTCCCCATTTGTTGATTCTCTCCAGAGTGGACTGATCTGAAAAATCCACAGCATGGGCGGGTGAGTTGAAATAGCTTTTTAAAGTTTTACTATAATCAGCAACCAGTTTCTTGCTCTTGTCATACCAGAAAGAGTTGTTAGGCCTGAATGTGGCATTTGCGTCAACTTGATCCAGAGCGGGCAAAAACAGACCGTAATACTCATTTACCTCCTCCAACGACAATCCGGTATGACCAAGTACTTTTGCTATCTCGTTATAAGTCTCCCGGTCCGTTCCGTTTGCGAGCATTGTAAGAGTGATGGATGTACTTATGGGAGATAGAAGCAAGTTTCCTTCCGTTTCATCATAAAAAGCTCTGAAAAGGTTGACCGAAAAAGCATTATCCGACTCCAAAAGCTGTTGTTGTGCCTTTGTCAATTCGATCTCTCCCGTGGGAGAAATAATATTTTCATTCGCACTGAATTCCACGCAAGAGGCGACTAAAACCAGCATTGTGCAAAACAATATCGGTATGACTATCTTATATGATTTTCTAATCTTCATACACTATATAGATGCAAAAAAACAGCAAAATGTTGCATTGGCATCAGAATCAGAATAATAATCCCATTTTCAGAACTAACCTGCACCGTGCAACTCGCACCCTGTAACTCGCACCACTTCAATTTGATTTTACACTCAAAAAAGTTAAATTTGTAGATTGTTAATTTATCAGAATGAAACATAATGGTCTAACATTAGGAGTTCTCGGGGGTATGGGCCCCGCTGCAACAGCGGAATTTATGAGACTCCTCGCCGAAAAAGCTCCTGCGAGTGTCGATCAGGAACATCCGCGAATGATAGTTTACTCTCATACGATCACTCCGGACAGGACAACCTTTTTGCTTGGAAAAGGACCGGACCCTCATAATTATATAAGGGAAGGGCTTGAGACTCTTATTGGTTGGGGTGCTGACCTTCTCGCAGTTACTTGCAACACCGCTCATTATTTTATAGATAAATTCAGGGATGAACTTCCCGTGCCCCTAATCCATATTATAGAGGAAACTATTAAAAAATCACAGGCCGTTTGCCCACAAGGGGCATGGCTTACAGCAACTCTCGGTACTATGCGTACAGGCCTCTATCAGAAACATGCAGCCTCTTTTGGCTATAATTTTAAACTCCCCTCTGAGGAGATGCAGGTTGAAATACACGACATAACAGATCAGGTTAAGGCAGGCAAACATCGTGAGGCCGGTGTAAGATTTGCCAAAGTAGTAGAAAAACTTTGGGAAATCGAAAAACTTCCGGTAGTGGGTGCCTGTACTGAAATCCCGATAGCTTACCAACACACGGGATTACCTACGGAAATGTGCATTTCTTGCCTCGAGGCACTTGCTGAGGGATGCTTAAGAGAACTTTACCGACCGCTCTGATTTTGCCTTAGGTTGAGTTGAAAAATATGCATACTATTGAACGATGAGAAGATTCATAACATATACAGCATCACTATTAATACTGCTTTTGGTGGCTTCCTGTGGCGATCCTAAGCCCTCTCCAGGCATCGATGACCCATCAAAGGTCAAGTTTGCAAAGGGTGCTGATGTGAGTTGGGTAACCCAAATGGAAAGGGATGGGGTTAAATTTTATAACTCCCAAGGCGTAGAGATGGAGTGTATGACTCTGCTCAAAAGTTTGGGTATGAATTCCATACGACTTCGCGTATGGGTAAATCCCGTTGGTGGCTGGAATGGTAAGGATGACCTTCTGGTCAAGGCCAAAAGAGCCAAGGCTCTCGGTATGCGACTTATGATAGATTTTCATTACAGCGATAGCTGGGCAGATCCCGGAAAGCAGAATAAACCTGCAGCCTGGGCTGATCTTCCATTCAAAGAGCTCAAGGGTGCTCTCGTAGCTCATACAATAGAGATACTTGAAGCACTTAAAGGAGAAGGTATTTTTCCTGAATGGGTACAGGTAGGCAATGAAACCTCAGACGGTATGCTTTGGCCGGATGGCCGCGCCTCCGTCAATATGAAGGGTTATACAGAGCTTCACAATGCCGGCTACAGGGCTGTTAAAGAGGTCTTCCCTGAGGCCAAGGTGATACTTCATCTAGCCGGTGGTGATAACAGTCCACATTACAACTGGCTTCTCGATGGTATGGCCCCCTATTCAGCACAGTATGACATTATTGGAATGTCACTCTATCCAGAGCCAAACAATTGGCAATATGTCAATGAGGCTTGTCTTGAAAATATGAAGGCACTCATCAAAAAATATGATAAGGATATAATGATATGTGAGGTAGGTATGCGCTGGGACCAGCCTGAAATCTGCAAAGGTTTCATTATAGACCTGATAGACAAAGCGCTTGAAAAGAGTGACGATCGTTGCCTGGGAGTTTTTTATTGGGAACCGGAGGGATTTGTCAATTGGAGTCACTATACCAAAGCCGCATTTGACAATGGGGGCAGGCCTACTGTGGCACTTGATGCCTTTAGAGATTGATATAGACTAATACTTATAGATATGAGAAAATACATTCCCCTTACATTAATGCTTTGCCTTTTCGCCGCCGTTTCCTGCCATAAAGTTAATCCGCGCAGTGAAATATTGTTGGAAGAGGGATGGAAGTTTTCCCTTGGAGATTTTGAGACCGCATCTGATCCCGCTTTTGACGACTCTCAGTGGGAAGAGGTGCGTATTCCACATGATTGGGCGATATATGGGCCTTTTGACAGGTCAAATGACCTACAGGTTAGAGAAGTAAAACAGAATGATGAAATCATTGTGACAGAGAGGACCGGCAGGACCGGAGGGCTCCCTCATGTGGGGACCGGATGGTATCGCACCAAGTTTGACCTCCGCAGTTTTGACAAAGAGAATCACTCAGTCTCCTTACTTTTCGATGGTGCTATGAGCGGTGCTCAGGTTTGGGTTAATGGCACTAAGGTTATCAACTGGCCATCGGGTTACAACTCCTTCCATTGTGATATCACGCCATGGCTCAACAAAGATGGGACGAATAATGTTCTTGCCGTAAGACTGGAGA
Organism: Bacteroidales bacterium; assembly: GCA_012798805.1. Taxonomy (GTDB): domain Bacteria; phylum Bacteroidota; class Bacteroidia; order Bacteroidales; family UBA932; genus Cacconaster. The sequence goes on along the minus strand of JAAZMM010000019.1, from coordinate 73,584 downwards.
ATCCTCCCAGCTCGTCGAGGTGGTATCCGGGTGCAGGAATATATCGCAATGTCCATTTAGTCAAGACTAAAAAACTCCATATTCCCATTTGGGGAACCTATATTACCACTCCGGAGGTCTCCCGCAAAAAAGCAGAAGTCTCAATGCAGGTGGCTATTGAAGGTAGTAGTGATAAAGAGTTGCGGATCGTAACTGAAATACGCAACCCTAAGGGTAAAAAAGTGGCTTACGCTGAAAGTCTTCTGGAAGATGCGACAGCTCAGTCGGACACCGTTTTTATGAGATTTACTGTACGCAGACCGGAATTGTGGTCTCCGGAAACACCTGCGCTTTATAGTGCCGAAACTACTATCTATGAGGGAGATTACATCACGGATAGTTATATTACACGCTTCGGTATCCGCTCTATGGAAGTTATAAAAGGAAAGGGTTTTTATCTTAATGGAGAGCCGCGTAAATTCAAAGGAGTATGCAATCACCACGACCTTGGCCCTCTTGGGGCAGCTGTCAACAGATCGGCACTCAAGCATCAGTTGGAGATGCTTAAAGATATGGGTTGCGATGCTATCCGCACAGCTCATAATATGCCTGCTCCCGAGCTTGTGGAGCTATGTGATGAGTTGGGTTTCATGATGATGGTTGAGGCTTTTGATGAATGGGATATTGCTAAGTGTGCAAATGGATATCATCGCCATTTCGAGGAGTGGGCCGAGAAGGATATAGTCAATATGATTCGTAATTTTCGCAACAACCCTAGTGTTGTAATGTGGAGTATAGGTAATGAGGTCCCAACCCAGTGCGACGATCAAGGCTATAAGGTGGCTGCATTTCTACAGGATATTTGTCACAGAGAAGATCCCACCCGTCTTGTCACCTGTGGCTTGGACCAGCCGCAGTGTGTGCTGATCAATGGATTTGCAGAGGTGATGGATGTCGTGGGAATTAATTACTATACCGAACTATACAAGAAGGCTTATGAAATTTTGCCTCAGGGCAATATCCTTGGCTCTGAAACCGGCTCTACAGTGAGTTCCAGAGGTGTTTATAAGATTCCTGTCGAACTAAAGTACAGAGCGATGTATGATGACCACCAATCCTCTTCCTACGATGTCGAGTATTGCCCGTGGTCCAATATTCCCGATATTGATTTTGCTCTTGCCGAAGATTTCGAATGGACTATGGGACAGTTTGTATGGACGGGATTTGACTATCTTGGCGAGCCGACCCCATATAATACGGATTCCTGGCCAAACCACAGTTCACTTTTTGGTATCATAGACCTTGCTTCTATTCCAAAAGACAGATATTATCTTTATCGCTCGCAATGGAACGAAGATGACCATACGCTTCATCTCTTACCTCACTGGAACTGGGAAGGACATGAGGGCGACACTATCCCCGTAATGTGTTATACCGATTTTCCTTCTGCCGAACTTTTTGTCAATGGGGTATCACAGGGCGTTGTCACTAAAGGTAGCTATTCTATTGCTGATATCGACCTTTCACAAATCGATAAAGATTCCCTTATGGCCCGATACCGGCTTATATGGCCCGATGTAATCTATCAGCCTGGCGAGATTGAGGTTGTGGCTTACAATGAGAGGGGACGCGAGCAGATGCGCAAAAGTATAGTTACGGCCGGCGAGCCTCATTCGATAGTGCTTGAAGCCAATCGGGATAAGATTGAAGCGGATGGCAAGGATCTGGCTTACGTATATGTCAGCATAGTTGACAAGGATGGCAATCTCTGTCCAAATGCCTCCAATGAGATACGATTTGAAGTTAAAGGAGCCGGAGAATTTGTTGCTACTGCAAATGGCGATCCCACTTGTCTCTACCTATTTCAAGAGCCGGTAATGCCGGCTTTCAGCGGCCGTTTGATGGCAATAGTTACCTCTCATGACTATCGTGGCAGTATGTCGGTCAAAGCCTTTTCAGAGGGGCTTGAACCGGCTCAAATAATAATCAAGACAAATTAAAGCAGATAACAATGATAGATTCATCAATTCTCAAAAAGAGTATAAAGGAGAGATTCGGTCATTCCGATTGTTCCATTTTCTCGGCACCGGGACGTATCAATCTCATAGGTGAACATACCGACTACAACGGCGGTTTCGTGCTACCTGCATCCATAGACAAATGCATTTCCCTGGCAATAGTGCCCAATGATACCTCTACTGTAAATCTCTATTCCATTGATTACGATGAGAGTGTGTCATTTGATGTTGACGGCGAAAAGCCTGAGCAGCAGTGGGCCAGTTATGTCTATGGAGTAATTCAGGAGATGAAGAAAAGGGGTGCTTCGCCGGGAGGGTTCGATGCGGTATTTGGGGGAGATGTTCCGCTTGGAGCGGGAATGTCCTCTTCGGCAGCTCTTGAGTCCGTTTTTGGAATTGCACTTAACACGCTTTTCAATCTTGGGTTTGACAAAAGAGAGTTGGCAAAGATAGGTCAGATGACGGAACACAATTATGTCGGTGTCCGCTGCGGCATTATGGACCAATTCGCCTCTCTTTTTGGCCAGGCCGGCAAGGTGATAAAGCTTGACTGTCGTTCTCTCGAATATGAGCTTTTCCCATTTGAGCCTAAAGGCATCAAGCTGGTTCTGATCGATACCATGGTCAAACATTCTCTCGCCTCTTCGGAGTACAATGTGCGTCGTGCCCAGTGTGAGGCCGGAGTGGCAGTTATTGCCAAGCACAAAGAGGGTGTAGAGCTGCTTCGGGATGTAACCCTCGAAGATCTTGATGCTCATAAAGATGAGATGGATCCGGAGGTATATCGGAGGTGCCATTTTGTGATTAGTGAGAATCAGCGCCTTTTGGATGGCTGCGAGGCTTTGTCAAAGGGTGATTATGAACTTTTTGGCCAAAAAATGTTCCGCACTCATGAAGGTTTGAGCAAAGAGTATGGGGTTAGTTGTGAGGAACTCGACTTTATTGTGGAGATTGCTCGTAGTGTGGACGGGGTTCTCGGCGCAAGAATGATGGGTGGCGGCTTTGGCGGCTGCGTTATTGCGATGGTAAGAGAGGAGAGTTATGATGAATATGTTTCAAAGGTGCGTGCGGCTTATAAAGAGCGCTTCGGCAAAGATCCGCGCGTTATTGATGTTGTAATTTCAGATGGTGCAAGACAATGGTAATTTCGGATATTAAATATTTTACACTTACCAACAGTAGCGGTGCGAGTGTCACCCTGAGCAATCTGGGTGCGGGTATAATCTCGGTCATCGTACCCGATAAGGATGGCAATATGGCCGATGTGGCTCTGGGCTACGCAAAGCCGGAAGATTATTTCTGTGACGGTCCCTGTATGGGGAAGGTTCCCGGAAGATATGCCAATAGGATAGCCTTCGGTAAATTTTCCCTTTCGGGAAAAGAATATTCACTTTCAGTAAATAATGGTCCCAATCATCTGCATGGAGGAGAGGGAGAGGAGTGTTGGGCAAACCGTATCTGGTTTGGCGTTCAGAATCGCAATGAGGTCTCCTTTGCCCTTGAAAGTCCCGATGGTGATGCCGGTTATCCCGGCAATGTAATGGTTGAAGTGGCATATAGATGGGATGAAGAATGTCGTCTTACAATCACATTCCGAGCCAAGAGCGATGCCGATACGGTCATTAATCTCACCAACCACGCCTATTTTAACCTTAAAGGGGAGGGCAGGGGAGATATAAAAAATCATACTTTGCAACTTGAAGCCTCTCATTACCTTCCTACGGATGAAACCCTCATCCCGGAGGGCATACTTGCTCCTGTGGAAGGCACTCCGATGGACTTCAGGACTCCTGTCAAGATAGGGGAGCGCCTTTTTGACCACTTTCCGGCACTTCGCTACGGTAAAGGATATGACAATTGCTGGGCAGTGGATGGATGGGAAAAGGGAGTGGTGCGCAAGGTAGCCGAACTCGCAGAAGATACCACAGGTCGCAGGCTTATAGTCAGCACCGATGCTCCCGGTATTCAGATCTATACCGGCAATTGGCTTAAGGGCAGCCCCAAATCCAAGGGCGGAGCAGAGTATGACGACTATTATGGAGTGGCGCTCGAGTGCCAATCTTTTCCGGACTCTCCCAATCAGCCTGATTTCCCTTCTGCCGTGCTCGTTGCAGATGAGATTTGGGAGAGAGTGATTGAATTTCATTTTACCAAATGAATCTCCATCTTTTCATAGCTCGCAGGATAGGCACCGAAGGCTCCGGTAGGGGCAGGATGGGTATAATCAGCAACCGTATTGGTTCTATATCGGTGGCTGTAAGTATAGTGATTATGATAGTGGCAGTGGCTATTGTTGCGGGATTTAAATCGGAAATCCGCTCAAAAGCCACGGGTTTTATGGGTTCGGTAACCCTTGTGGCTCCGGGTGAATCTCCAATCAACGAACTTTATCCTCTGAGTGATTCTTTTTCCTATCGGAATGTCATCCTGGATCAAAAATATGTAAAGAGTGTGGATGGGGTGGTTTACTGCTCAGGGATGATAAAGAGTGAAGATGATATCAACGGGCTCTATTTCAAGGGAGTGGACTCACTCTACAGTCTTGATTTTTTTGAGAATTGCCTTTATGAAGGAGAATTGCCGGATTACAGCGGAAGAATCTCGAATGATGTGCTTATTTCTCGCCGTCTTGCCTCACGTCTCGGATGCTCTACCGGAGATGATTTGGTTACTTATTTCATAAAAGATGAGGTCAAAGTGAGGAAATTCCGTATTTGCGGCCTCTATGACGCTCAACTTGAGGATCTTGATATGACTCTGGCAATTGTTGATAAACGCCATGCACAACGCATCAACGGGTGGAATAAAAATCAGGTCTCCTCATTTGAGATAGCAATAGATCCGGGGACCGATATCAAAGAGGCAAATGCCGAAATCGAAGAGATACTTTATGTGAGCTCTACCGATGAGGATGATGCAATGTTTACAATGCCGCTTACGCGCATTTTAAGCAATCTTTTTGACTGGCTGGCTCTGCTCGACCTCAATATGCTCATGGTATTGCTGTTGATGATGGTTGTTGCCGGATTTAATATGATATCTGCGATATTGATTATTCTTTTTGAAAAAATCTCGATGATAGGTCTGCTTAAAGCCCTCGGTATGCGCAATCGAAATATTAGAAAGATATTCCTGCTTAAAGCGGGTTCAATTGTAGGGAAAGGAATGCTTTGGGGCAATATCATCGGACTTCTGATCTGTTTTCTCCAATGGAAATTCAAAATCATCAAGCTAAATCCGACCAACTATTTCGTGAGCTATGTGCCGATAAAGATCTCTTTTGTGGATATTCTTTTGCTCAACATTATTTCGGCAGTAGTGATAATGCTCATTATCTCGATATCCACTCTCTTCATCAGCCGCGTAAGCCCCGATAAGACGATGCGGGTTAATTAGTTAGTTTTGAGTTCCGAGTATGTAGTCAGGAGTAGTTTTTTGTTCTGAGTTCTGAGTATGTAGTCAGAAGTGGTTTTTTAGTTTCGAGTTCTGAGTATGTGGTAAGAAGTAAGTATTTAGCTTAGTGTGAGGTGCGAATTACCGGTTGCGGGTTTCGTGTTGTATGGTGCGTGGTGCGAGTTCAGAAACCATTAGCGGCGCAAGATGCAAGCGAACAGCCAATAGCTGACAGCCAATCACAAACAACTACCCTATACTCCCCACTCCAACACTCAATACTACATACTACATACTACATACTACATACTACATACTACACACTATTCCACCACTTGTTTATAGCGCTCGAATAGGTCCACTACGTTTTTCACATACTTTGTGGTCTGTGTTCCCTTGAAGTTGGGCATGGAGTCGAAGCCTTTTACAACTTCTTCCCAGTCATTTGGATCCAAACCAACAGATGCGGCATGTTCACGACATTGTTTGATGCGACCTGCACCGGCATTGTAGGATGCCAAAGCAAACTTGATCACATTTGCCGAATCTAGGCCATCCTTTCTGTAGAGATTGAAAAGATAGTCGAAATGAAGCGTTCCGGCCTTTATGTTGAGTTCCGGGTCCATAAGGTCTTCTACTCCATATCTGGCAGCAGTTGACTCTTTAATTTGCATCAGACCCTGAGCATTTTTTGGCGAAGACAAGGAGTTGATGAAACGTGATTCCTCATAAATAATTGCACTGATAAGCCTCCAGTCGGCGTCAATGTCGTCGCTGTATTTCTTGATTATATTATCGTAAGGGGAAATTGCACTGGTGTGGTCAAACTTCTCTGGCATTGCACTCAGACGGTATGCCCTGAAAAACCTGAATACCATTTGTTTATAGGTGTCATCCGACTTAAAATCGGAAAGCCAGAAATTGAAGCTGTTGAGCAAGCGTTTCTCTCCAACTCTGACAGCACAGGCATCTCTTCCACCCGTTTCACGGGTAATCATAACATCAGAAATATATTGTTCCGGGATTGAGTCGTTTAGACTAAAAACCAGCATGTCATACTTTCCTTCTACAAGATACTTCCAATCGAGTTCACTGCCTGCTGAGGGTACAATGCGTGATTCAGAGCCGCTGTATTTTGCAAATCTTTCAAGTAATTCGCGGTTGAATCCTCCTTGACGGCTTTTGCTATCAGTTATAATGCTGCACACAAGAGTATCCTTGTGGTATATGTGATAGTTGTTTAGTTTTCCCAATTGCGTCGCAGTTGAGAATTTAAATGCTGTCAAAATAATCAGCACCAGCATTGCTTTGCCGATAAAATATTTAATTCTTTTATTCATAATATTATCTGATGTAGAATGGCCACCAGATGCCGAGTTTAAAGCCCCTTTCCGGCCTTAAGTAGTTATAGGCCGAAAAGTAATCGGCCTGTGGCCACCCTTTAAATGTGTTGGTGTATTTGAGAAATAGAGTGACATTTTTCCACTGCATATTTACAAATGCATCAAAATATGGGGTACCTCCAATGAGTTCCTTATGTTGGTTGTGGAACACTCCGAGGTCGGGACTGTACGATTGAACATAATATTTGGTGTGGAACAAGGCGTTGAGACCAATCTGCATTCTCATAACATCCTTGACCACATTGAATTCGATATAGTATTTGAGATTAAGGGACAACTTGGGTAACGGAAGCGCTTCACCGTCAGAAGAGAGCTGGAAAAGAGCACGATTGTCCAAGTGGAGTATCCAAAGTCGTATGTTTTGCTCCAGAGATGCCGAAATGATGCTGACGGGCTTGTCTATTTGTCTGATTATCGAGAGAGTGTCATAATAGATAAGTCCGCTCACCAGAGCATAATTGAATCCGGCATGTGTTTGCCATTTGGGAATATCAAGAGAGGCTTTAACTCTGCTGTCAGAGATTTTTTGGAAGTCATTGTGCCACTTATGGTGGTTGGTGTAAATTTTCTGATGAAAAGGATGTGGCTCCGTCAATGTCGTTCGTAAACTACCTGTCAGATGGATACCTTCATCAATAGGATAGAATGATAATTTGATTTTTCCTCCAATGTCGAGATCGTTGAGGTTGTAGCCGGCAAAAGTATATTTGCCGTCAGCACTCCAGGAGAGATATTTCCTGTATTGTCCTGAGACTCCGGCATAGAGGTAGAGATTATTTTGACGCTCACTGATATTTCCGCTCAGATAGTGTGAAGGATCAAAGCTATATATGGAGAGCATTTGATAGCCGACTCCGACGTCAAGTTTGGATATAACTGCGTCGTGGGCAAATGGCTGCAGACGGATGAATGCTTTATTTTCAAACCGTTCCGTCCCAAGAGAGTCTCTGCTGGATATCTTGTTGAGATAGAACTGGTTGAAATAGAAATTACGGCCGTATTCGTCGTTTTCAGTAATATTGTCAGTATAGACTTTGCTATATCGTGAGTACTCCAGGCTGTGTCCTATATATGCAACGGTACCTTCACCAACATCAAGCGAATCCTTCTTGCGGAAGAAATTCATCGGGATAGTATAGCTGTGAGTAAGATAGGCAGTCCTTCGTTTGAGCAAGTTGTTGGCATCCTGTAGATTGACTTCGATTGATTTAGCATCCACAATGGTATCTCGTACCCAGAATGAGTCCTGAAGGCCCCCATTTTCGGAACGAATTACAGCCTGACTGATAAAGCCGGCATTTAGAAGGTATTTTTTTCCAAGGTAATTGATACCTATCGCGTATGAACGGTTATTAGTGGCCTCATTTTTCAGCATACCCCTCGAGCCATACTGTCTGTAAAGGAAGGAGAGGTTTAGCGCAGGTGTGATATTCTGAGTGGTGAGAATTTTGACGCAGGATTCCTCAAGTTGTTTTGTGGCGAATGGCGTTCCCCAGTAAGCAAGTTCCGTATAGGCAGATTTGGTATTGTAATGAGGAATATTTTCCGGAGTATGGAAATAGGCCAGATAGGGTTCAAACTGCGGAAACAGATCCAATTTTTCTCGCTTGAAATAATTGTGGTACTGCATTGCAGAGCCAATTGTGCCCAAATATGTACCATTTACATCATTGCGCAGAAAGGGATAGTCGTTAAACCTGTATTGAAACGAGGTATCTATTTCAGTTAGGGTGATATCATTGAAATTTTGTTCATGAGTCCAGGTAAGCATACGCTGATAGTGTAGCGAATCCGGGATCACATAGGTGTCCAGAATGCGGGGCGTAGCCAGCCTTACGCTGTCACGGTACTCTCTTGCATTTCTTCGTTCAGCTCTTTTTATGTCTTTTGCATCCGGAAGATGAAGTGCGAGAGAATCAAAGTAGGCGGTATAGGTGGAGTCGAGATAGGGTATGGTGAGTGTGTCAATCTGTTTCCAGAAATTTACCGTATCGATCTCCATAATGCCGTAGGGATAGGTCAGAGTGTCGGAAGGGATCGCAATTGAATCAGCAGCTGGTTGCTTTGAGGCAAGTGCAGTACTATCTACAATAGCCGGAATACTATCTTGAGCAGTTGAAATGGTATCCCTGACGAAAGGAATTGTATCACGATTAGGGAGAATCGTATCCCTGGCTGTAGAAACGGTGTCCCGAATAATAGTATTGCTATTGGTCAAAGCACTATTATGGCCGTGTCCGTACAAAGAAACGACCACAAATAGTGCCATCAGCAGCACTACTACAACTCCTTTTCTGACCTTCGATAGTATCAAATCAATCTATATTTACTTTTTTATTGCCTTTTCAGGTCTAATGGTAGAACATCCTATCAAGAATAATACCACAAGCAGTAGGATGGAGCCGAGCATCACATAGAGAAGGGAGCCTGTTCCAAGTGTCCCCACTAGTTTGTTGATGAGAGTATTGCCAATAAGTGCTATGGTCAGGGCAAAACTGAATGCCGTGCCTGACATCTCACTGTACTTCTCTCCAAGTATTCCAAATGTGGCGGGGAATGTGGCTGCAAGTCCCATTCCGATGAGTGTTGTGCCTATAATAGTCATTGCAGCACCGTTAGCTGTAAAGAGGCAAATGATACCGGCCACAGCTATTGCCATACTTGTGAGCACAATTGTCTTGCTGGAAGCCTTTTTGGAGATGACAATAAGAGAGGCCCGGCTGATTGCAAGTCCGACAGGAATGAAAATAGATGCCACGAGGGCCATTTTTCCAACATAACCGATGTCTTCCAGATATTTGGATGTCCAGGTGGCTGCGAGAGCCTCAAGTGCACTCTGGAATGCAAGTGCGAAACTGAAAATAAGGAGAGTCGGTTCCTTAATCATATTGATTACGCTCTTGAATGAGATGCCCTGTTTGCATTTTGCCTCCGGAAATTTTATCGCTATAAAATAGAGCATAGCAGCTGCCATCAAGAAGCCCATTATCATCAGAATTTTGTGATAATCAACTTTTTCGTAGCAGATTGTCATAATTAAGGTGATGACAATTGCTCCTATACAATATACCAGACCAAGCACAAATAGGTTGGATGTCCTGGCTTTTCCTTCGGAAGAGTCGGAAATAAGGGCGCTGGTAGATCCGTTGAGCATACCTCCACAGGTACCGATCAGAAGGATGGCAGCCACCATTGCCCCAAAGGAGTTAGTGAATGCGAGGATCTCAAGACCCACAACACCCATTGCAGCTGCACCGACCAGGAGAATCTTGTATCCATATCTGTCAATGATCGGACCAAATACCAATGAGCCTATAAGCACTCCCAGAGGGAGCGAACTGGCCAAAGTTGAGCTCTGGGCGGCAGTAAGGCCCAGCGCATTTAGGATTGTGCCCAACACAAAGAACACAACTCCGAAAAAGAAAATGCCGACTTGAGCGGCAATCACTACCTTTATATTACTCTTTTGTGTCATAACCTTTTATTTTGCAAATTTGATGGCTACCGCTCCTGCTCCATAGAGTCCTGCAAGCTTGGGCAGCGCAGTTGATGTGATTTCTACCTGTTTCATGCTTATCGGCTGGGCCCATTTTTCCGCTTCATGGCGGATTTGGGGAAGAAATTTAACTGCCGGACCAAAGACCCCGCCTCCAAAAATCACCTTCTCCGGATTAAATATACTGATAAGGTTGGCCGTAGCCATACCCCACATTTCAATAGCCTCCTCCATAACCTTTTTTGCCATTGGATCACCATTGTCATATGCTTCAAAAAGGTGGTATGAGGTAATATCTTCGATATTATACTTGCGGAGTTCTCCGCTATATTCTTTATTCTCCATCAGAAGACGGCGTAATTGTTTTGCCAGCCCTTCCCCGGAACAGTATGTTTCAAAACAGCCACACTGATCGTAATCTTGTGTGTAGGGGGGCTTTAGAGCAAGCCAACCTATAGCTCCTACAATATCCGAATGGCCGTGTAGCACGTGGTTGTCAATTAGAATGCCGGCTCCTATACCGGTGCCGACAGCTATAAAGATTGCATTGCGGCATCCTTTTGCACAACCCATCTGAACTTCGCCCAAAATATAGCAGGTGCGGTCGCTTTCGATGGTAACCGTAGCCTGGGGTGCTATCTTTAATAATTCATCGTGCAATGGATAGTTGTCCCATCCGGGGATATTGGGTGCCCATACGCACCCTGTATCGGAGTAGGAGATGCCCGGAATGCAGACACCGATGCTCAGGGGAGCTCCGTGCGGGATTTTACCCTCATTGCAGAGCTCTTTGCAGAGGTTGCATACGAGCGCTCCGACTTCAGTTCCACTTCTGCTTTCGAGAAGCCTCTGTTTTTGAAGCAGGATATCTCCATCGCTATTGAAGATGGCTCCAACTGCTTTTGTGCCACCGAGATCTATTCCGATGTAATTCATTGCTGTATTAGATGATTTTTACTCCTATTTTAGCTAGTTCTTTAAGGGTTTTTTCATGCCCTTCCTTATCAATATAGCCAAGTGCGTTCTCAAGTAGGAATACATTGTGTCCGGCCTTGATCAGATCAAAACAGGTTTCACGGATACAATACTCCGTAGCGATACCGCTTACCACAACATCTTTGCTGAGGAAGGAATTAAGTTCGATGCCTTCACGGTCACGCCCCTCAAAGCCGGAATATTGCTCTACGCGGGGATTGCATCCCTTGTAAAACTTGTTGTCGCGGGAGGGTCTGTTGGATTCGTTTTCTATGCTATAAAAACGGGCATGAATATCTCCGCCTCTTGTTTTTTGGACGCAGTGTGGAGGCCATATACCGCCATGCTCTTTAAATGAACAATGGTTCTCCGGATGGTGGTCCAGCACATAAAGTACCTTTTGGCCCGGGTGTGCATCAATATATTTTACGCTCTCCTCTACGGCCTTTTCTGCATTGGCACAAGCAAGGGTACCATCAATAAAGTCGTAGAGCATATCCACTACCACATGGCTATATCTCCTTACCCCACTGCCATCCTCCATCTCTTCCATTGCATTTATCTGCAATATAATCCTGTTTATTATTTTCATTTTCAGGTCGTAGAGATCATCGGATATATCCACTTTATAGAAGTGTGGATTGAGGATACGGGTCTGTGTTTCGTCAAATGAGGCCAGATTTTTCCTATAATATTCTCTCTTCTGATAGATTGTGCGTTTATCAGGGATGATTGTTCCATTGTCGTAAACAAGTTCCTGGAGTTTGCGGAAGGTATATGAACCGGCAGCAAATGTTGTAAATTTGCTGACATCCATCTCGTCCACAATTGTGAGTTCTTCACCGGCCTCTATGATTTTCGCAAATGAGTCGCCCCTGAGACAGGTCACATCAGCTTCAAATCGTCCCTTTTGAATCAGACGGTAGGTAATCTGAAAGCCGGGATTGATAAGTTTGATCTTATCTTCAGAGCGTTTAAGTACCGGTTCATCCCCAACTTGCACCAGTTTATAGACATTACCGAAACAGGGGTTATGCTTAGAGGTGGCAATAGCATCACCAACTCCGTAGATATCAATACAAGCTTCCTGTTTTTCAAGGTCTGAGATTATATATTCATCAAGAGAGTTTGAAGCGAAGATTTTACAATTTGTGAGTCCTGCCTCGTCAAGAGCTTTACGACACTTTTGTGAGAGGTAGGTCAAGTCACCACTATCGAGTCTTACTCCGTAGAGATGGGGGTAAGAGTCATCAATGCCGTTAGCTTTGAAAGCTTTAATAGCATTTTTCAGACCACATTTTAGGGTATCAAAGGTATCTATCAACATGATCAGCGTTTCACCCTTATGTGTTTTGATATAGGCGTCGAATGCTTTATATTCACCCTCAATGGAGCAGCCGAACGATGTAGTAAAGCTGTGGGCCATAGTGCCTGTTGATTCAAATCCGCATTTTATGCCGGCTAGCACATTGGAACTTCCATCACATCCTGCAATAATAGCTGCTTTAGCGCCATATTGGGCAGCCCAGGGACCGTGTGCTCTGCGCGAGCCAAATTCGCTGACCGGTTTGGGAGTGCTGCGTGTGACGCGTGAGGCCTTTGTGGCTACTGCCATCTGGTGGTTCATTATACAGAGGAGAGGTGTTTCAAGTACCTGCGCCTCAATAATAGGACCCACAACAGTTATTATGGGTTCTTTGGGAAATGCTATTTCGCCCTCTTTCATAGCATATACCTGGCCTGTAAATTTCATTCCTGCCAGATAGGAACGAAATTCTGCATACTCCTCTCCCGGGAGGAATTTCTCGAAGAAAGTCTCATCCTCGGAGCCAAGTCCCTCAATCATCTCAAGCGCTTCACTTATGCCGCTGACTACAGCCCAATTATTGTTATCGGGAGCTTTTCTGAAAAAGAGATTGAAGATGCCTATGGTATCTTTCATACCACTGTCGTAGTATGATTTTCCCATCGTGTACTGATATTTGTCAGAACAATATGAGTGGTTCAACATGATATTCTTCGTGTTAATACTTAAAAATAGCCCGCAAAGGTACTGATTAGTGTCTAAAGTACCAAATTAGGCCCTATGCTATGCTGTTTTCAATACTTGTCGATAAAGTTGATTGTAAGTGTGAAGAGGCGTTCAAACCCTTCATCGGAGATGTTGTCGTAAGTATCAAACGGCGTATGGTAAATATCCTTAAATTTGCCCTCAGAGTGGAAATAGATGGAAGGAACTCCGTCGATAGCGAAGAAATAGTTGTCACTATCGTCCACGATGTCGGCCATTATGAAATTGAAAGGCTCATCAAAAGAGTTGTTGATTTTCCTAATCAGTTCATAACCAGCCATGCCCTCTTCAGGAACCTGCAGGTAAATTGACTCCGGTGAATCTGCAACCATATCGTAATTGAGAATATATCTTATATTTTCCTGAGGATAGCGCGGGTTACATTTGTAGTAATAGGATCCCAGCAGATTACACTCTTCTGCATCGAAAAATGCAAAGTCAATTGTGCACTCAGGGGGATTGGCGGAGAAATATTTTGCCAGGGCAAGCATCATACCGGGACCTGAGGCATTGTCATTGGCACCGGGGTGTACATTATCGATACCCATATAGCCTAGATGGTCAAAATGACCCATCAGCAGATAACGTTTTTCTGGATATTTTGTACCCTTGATCGAGGCGAGAACATTATGGGCATCGTGACACTCGATTAGTTCACAATCCATATTTACACTGATTTTTTTTGCTCCCTCGGCGAGTCCGTTCCATATGAAGAATGCCGGCACGGGTGTTACATAATAGGAGCGTGCCTTGAAGTAAGGGAGTTGGGTTTCAGATCTGTAGATAATTCCGGCTACCTTATCAGGCTGAAGCATGTCCATAAATTCGCGGTACCTTTCAAAGTAGTTTGTTCCTATTTTTTCCTTGTAGGGCTCCCATTCGATAACCACGAATTGGTTTTTGTAAATACCGCTGTTGAGGTGATTGGCGAGTTCTTGAACGGAAGTGTATTTTTCAACACCGGGATATGCAAGTTTGAATTCGCCTTTACAGGCAGGGGAGAACTCTTTCGCCACAAAATCCACGGCGGGAACAAGTTCATTTCCGTCAATGCTTACCTCCATTGCACCACGCATTACATTCATCGGCAGGCTATAGTGTTGTAAATATGCCATTTGATCATCCGGAGTGCCTTCAAAACGCATGGGACCACAAGGCTTGGCTGTGCCTTTGAAAGGAGGGGTTGCCTCTTGGGGTTCTGCTCCAATCTCATCCATCATCGGTTCAATTCCCATCTTTTGGAGTTCTCCGATTATGTATAACGCTGCTTTTATGTTTCCATCTCCATAATTGCTGCGTCCATGATAGGATGGGTCTGAAAGTTCTTTAAGTGTTTCGTTATAATAGGCTCGATATTGTTCAATATCGTCGATACGTTTGTACATTTCGTTGCTGCCGCAACCGGTACAACTTAGGATTGTGATTGCTCCTGCAAGCATAATTAATGTGCGTTTCATTGATATTATATTTTAATAGTCGTTAATATTCAATTCATATTAAACTATAAAGTTAGCATTTTGGCACGAAAAAACACCATTTTCGTGCCAAAATGAGAGGAAAAGATCAGTTAGTGAGTTATTTGCAGATATACTCCGTACCCCTTTTTGTCGTAAATAAGCCGGACTATTTTATTTGCCGTTAAGTTCCCGGAGATCTGAAATTTTGCCCACATCACGAACTGAGAGCCCGGGTACTTCGATCCCTTTTATAATAAATTTGTCACAGTTGGCAATATAGAAATCTACTATGGAAAAGCGTTCCGGCCACTCCTTCATAAGCGGAAAGACCCTTTGTGATATATTGTGGATACCTGCAAATGCAAGTTTGCGACAGTTGTCAGGATTAAGTAATGAAAATGGGGAACGCACCTCACCGGTGGCGCTATTGGTCCAGCCAACCAGATTGTTATAGCTGTCAAAAAGAAAATATCGCTGCGTTTTGCGTTCACTTACCAGAATTGTTGCCAGAAGAGGTTTTTCCCCCTCCCGGCTCTCTTTTTCTGCATCCAGATATTCTTTTTCGAAGCGGGAGAGCTCCAGATCGGTGATTATATCGACATTGTGAACCAGGAAATGATCCGACTTCAGAAGAGGTTCGGCATGTCTAATGCCGCCTCCTGTTTCACGTAGCAGATCTCTTTCATCCGATATTGAAATTGAAATCCCAAAAGACTCATTTTGCTCAATAAAATTGATGATCTGCTCTGCAAAATGGTGTACATTTATTACAATATGGCGGTATCCTGCCTTTTTGAGGCGGAGAATCACACTTTCGAGCAATGGAACACCCCTGACCGGCACCAACGCCTTTGGCATCGTGTCAGTCAGCGGTTTGAGCCTTGTGCCCAGACCCGCAGCGAATATCAGAGCGTAAGGCTTCATATTAAAACTCTTGCTCCAGACCTTGTTCGCGGTGATAGAGCCGAACCTTTATATTAAATTTACCGGCCAGGTGCTGAGCCAGGTGTTGAGCGCAATAGACTGACCGGTGCTGGCCTCCGGTACAGCCGAAGCAGAACATCAGGTGGGTAAATTTACGCTCAATATATCTCTGGACATGTGTATCTGCCAGCGAATAGACTTTGTTGAGGAATTTTTGGACACCGCCTTCCGCCTCCATGAAATCTGCTACCTCCTTGTCCAGACCGGTAAAATGTTTGAAATGATCATATTTTCCGGGATTTTCGAGGGCACGGCAATCAAAAACATAGCCGCCTCCATTGCCACTGACATCATTTGGAATACCCTTCTTATAGGCAAAACTATATATTTTAACCTCAAGACGGCGGTCTATGCCCATCTCCGTGAATTCGCGCATACGGGTCAGCTCACCGAGAATCTCAGAAAGATAGGGATACTCGGGGAAGGGCTCTACGAGAAGTTTCCGAAGATTGTCTATGGCATAGGGTACGCTCTGCAGGAAGTGGGGCTTTTTTTCAAAATAACCTCTAAAACCATAGGCTCCCAGTACCTGAAGAGTTCTAAAGAGCACAAAATGGCGCAGAGTTGAGCGGAACTGCTTTTTATCAACCGGTATGTATTTCTTTAAAGCCTCCAGATAGACATCTATGAGTTCGTTTTTTAGATTTTCAGAATAACAGGCCTTGGCTTGCCATATAAATGAAGCTACATCGTAAAAGATCGGTCCCCGGCGTCCTCCCTGGAAGTCTATGAAGTAGGGCTCATCGTCCACAATCATCACATTGCGGGCCTGAAAATCACGGTATAGGAAAGTGTCGGACATATTATGCATAAGCACTTTCGCCATATTTTCAAAATCATTCTGCAATTCAATTTCGCTGAATTCGATGCCCGTTGCCTTCAAAAAACAATATTTGAAATAGTTAAGGTCAAAAAAGATCATCCTTTCGTCAAACTCCGGCTGAGGATAACAGATTGAGAAATCAAGTCCTTTTGCTCCTTCAAATTGGATTGAAGGTAGTTTTCGTATTGTTTTGAAGAGCAATTCTTTCTCTTGGGGCGAATACTTTCCGCTATCACGCCCCTTTGTTATGCGACTATAGAGAGTGTCATCACCAAGGTCTTCTTGCAAATAGTAAATATTATCTTCACTGGAGTTATAGACTTGCGGCACATTGAGTCCCCGCTCCCGGAAATGTTTGGCGATGGTGATGAAAGCTATGTTTTCATCCACACATGTACCTTTTGCTCCAATAAGAGTGCGATTTTTGCCCCTTATACGGAAGTAGCGCCTGTTGCTGCCTGATGAAGGGAGTTCTTCTGTTGATAGCGGCTGTTCGCCGGTTAATTGTTTGAAAAGTATCTTAAGTTGTTCCATTTAGGATCTCATTTTTTGTGTCCTACGGTGTGGACGAGTGTTATGACCTGATTATCGTTAAGCCGCAACCTTTGTGCCAGTTTCTCTTTTGGAACTATGGCGCGGGTAACACCTCCCAGGCCTGCATGGGCACAGAAAAGGTAGATGTTTTGGGAGATGAAGCCGGTGTTGGCATAGATAGCCTCGATGATGCCTTGGGGAGTCTTCCCCTTGATTTTAGAGGTGTCGGCAATCATAGCTATTTCTACAGCGGTAGTTCCTACAAAGTCTTGGGTACCTGTCAGACTTCGCAAATCCTCGTGATCGTGGAGCAGCAGACGGTTGCCCGCAGCATCATAGATGTATGTTCCGCTTTCAAGGAAAACATAGAGGTCAATTTCCTGTCGGTTGTGTGATGAGGGGGCTGTGCGCTTATGCTCTCTATTGTAGCCCCATGCTGCCCAAAGCAAATCCGAAAGTGTCTGCATATCAAGCGGTTGGGGTGATAGTTCTCTGTGGGATTGCCTCAGGTTCAGCGCCTCCATCAGAGGCATCCCTCCCTTACGGCGAGGTGCCGGAAGAGCTATGTCCGTTACTTGTGTCAATCTTGTATCCATATTATATCTCCTTTTATCAGTAAATTGAAATTTTATAAATCTCTCGTCCACGAGAACCGATAATTACACTATTGTCCACTATTATCGGTGATCCTTCGAAATTCATACCTAACTTCCGTGTCAGGAGCAGATCTCCCGTTGCTCCTTCGATAAGATAGATATATCCCCAGCAGTCTGCTGTAAAGATATACATTTTCCCTTCTGCATCCAGCATAGGTACGGGAGAAGACCAGGCGTAGCGCTTTAGGTCAAGACTATAAAGTGTTTCGCCCGTATTCTTGTCAATTGCTACAAAAATACCACTGTATTCGGGAATATGAGTGATTATAGAGGTAAAAATGTAGTTGCTGCAATCTCCAATCCCGGGTAGTGGTGTGGAAAACATTCCTCCATCAGACCATTTCTCATTAGAATAGGCTTTATTGCAGGCAAATTTATTTTCCCAAATCTTTTCTCCTGTCAGAGCATTGAGTTTTATGAAATAAGAATAACCACTGGAACCCTGTTTGTCAACCTCGCATGAGGTATAGAGGTAGGGGATACCCTCTTCTTCACAAAGCACCGGAGTAGCATCGCTGTCATCGTGGTTGTCATATCTCCATACCGGTTTGAGATTATTTAGGTTGAAACATATTACATTGCCGTTGTTGTCCGAAAAGTAGCCATAGTTGCGGTAAACCGCCGGTGAAGACTCGATGCCAGGGGCCTTTTTGCCCTTAATTCGATATTTCAAAGTGGAGTGCAGACTCAATGAACCTTGCTCTACAAGGTATTTATAGACCGTGCCGTTTTCTCCCAGTCTGAAAAGAAATTGTCCGACTCTTATCGGGGATGAGTCATAAGCACCCCATCCGCGCCATGCCTGTCGGTCTTTCGGCACGAAATGAGTTATGGAATCTCTCTCAAGATCGATCACCATCGCTCCAAAAGGAGGATTTATTTCCACTCCCTGTCCAATATAAAGGTTGCCGTTGAGTGAGGGATCAAGTGAAGGCGTGCCTTTAATGACATTGACTACATTAATTTCAGTTCGTGAGGGTTGCCCGGTAGTATAATTCAGGAAATAGACTTTTCCTGCAAGCGACCCCACAATTACCTCTCTGTTTGTGAAGTTTTTACCGGCAGTGCTTCCCTGCCAATCTGCCAGGAGAGGTTGTCCTGTCCATCCGGTGCCGCCTCCCCAGATACCGTAAGGGGTTTTTGTGGTGTCGAATGCGGTCTTAAAGACCCAATCAATAGCAATAGAGTCAGGCCTGTCAGCTACATTTCCATGTTTGGGAAAATCCCTGTACGGCCCTCCTCTAAAGGTTAATATACCGGGAGTTGAGTCATACGGGTTTCTTAAATCTTCTACTATCCCGCTGTTTAATGTATCGAAAATTGTAATTTCATATATCAATGCATCAATAGAAGAAAAAGAGGTATCAGGAAGATGAGGAATGATTGTACAGAGCGTGTCACTGGCAGACATTGCCGTTGCGTTTCCTTCCTTCTGTCTATTGCAGAAGGTGAGCAGGGTTAATATCAGCAGTACGTAGAGGGTTCTCATCTTTTTCAAAATATAAATATAGTCAAAGCGTCTCAATTGTTGCTACTCATTTCTGTATTTCCTGGCCAAAGCGGCACCTGTGGGGAGTTCCGGATGAAGGGCCAGCATTTCAGGAGTGCCTTCAAACACCAATTCTCCACCTTTATCTCCTGCATCAGGACCGAGATCTATAACCCAGTCCGCTGCTCTTATAATGTCGAGGTTATGCTCAACTACAATAATGGAGTGCCCTTTTTCTATAAGAGCATCAAATGAGTTGAGCAGTTTTTCTATATCCTGGAAATGAAGTCCGGTGGTGGGTTCATCAAATATAAACAAGATATTTCCCGAAGAAGACTCCTTTCCGAGAAAGGAGGCCAATTTTACTCTCTGACTCTCTCCTCCACTAAGCGAACTGCTGCTTTGGCCCAGACTCACATAGGAAAGTCCGACATCTTTGAGAGGCTGAAGTTTATCAGCAATTCTCTTTGCTGCCAGGTCATCTTGGGCCGAGAAAAACTCTATAGCCTCATCTACGCTCATTTCGAGCACATCGCTGATGTTTTTACCCTGATATTTTACTTCGAGAATATCGGGCTGGAATCTCTTGCCGCCACACGCTTCACATGTTATTGTCACATCGGCCATAAATTGCATCTCTATCTTGATTACTCCATCTCCCTGACATTCGGGACAACGGCCTCCATCGATGTTGAATGAAAAATGGGAGTGTCCATAGTTGTTCATTTTGGCATAGGGCTGCTCGGAGAAAAGTTTTCTGATGTCATCATAGACCTTAAGATAGGTCACCGGATTGGACCGTGTGCTTCTGCCGATGGGATTCTGGTCCACATACTCGACCGAACTTATTCGATTCAAATCTCCCCTAAGTTCGCGGAATATTCCGGGTTTGCTTCCCAGCTGATGAATATGGCGGTAGAGTGCGGGGTGAAGTATATCTCCCACGAGAGAAGATTTGCCACTGCCACTAACTCCTGTGACTGCGGTCAGACAATTGAGCGGAAAACGGACATTGATATTCTTCAGATTGTTTTGCATTGCACCAACCACCTCTATGGAGTGCTTCCACCTTCGCCTTGCCGGAGGGATGCTCTTTAGATTTCGTTCCGATAGGTATTTAAGTGTGAGTGACGATGGGTTTTTACCGGTAACCGGTCCCTGATAGACGACTTCTCCGCCCTCTCTTCCGGCTAGTGGCCCTATGTCGATTAGGTGGTCTGCAGCGCGTATGATATCCTCGTCATGCTCCACTACTATTACCGTATTGCCGAGGTCACGAAGTCTTTGCAGTACCGAGATGAGTCTGTGGGTATCCCGGGGATGGAGACCTATGCTCGGTTCGTCCAGTATATACATGGATCCCACCAGATTATTGCCCAGTGAACTTACAAGTGCGATGCGCTGACTTTCACCTCCGCTGAGGGTGGAGGAAGCTCTGTCGAGAGTGAGATAGGAGAGTCCTACTGATTGAAGATAATTTAGTCGCTCTGCTATCTCCTTGAGTGCTCTTGATGCGATACTATAGTCATACTCATCGAGTTCAATTCCCGATTGGGAGCCTGGCAACAGGGCATCGAAGTGTTTTGCCAGATCTCCTATTTGCATTTGCATCAGTTCGGTTATATCTTTTCCTCCTACCTTGACCCAGCGAGCTTGTTCCTTGAGTCTGGTGCCGTTGCAGAGACGACAGGTAGTCCTTCCGGAGTAGCGGGAGAGCATATAGTTGAATTGTATCTTGTATCTTTTGCTCTCAATCCATTTGAAAAAAGGAGTGATGGCCGTGCTGCCGTTTTTTCCCTCCCAGAGTATTTTTTTTTCTTCCGGCGACAGTTTATTGTAGGGTTTGTGTATAGGAAATCAGGTTTCTCCGGATTCCATTACAAAGTCATTTAGAAAACGGCTCATAGTCTCTCCCTTCCAGCACGCTACTGCACCTTCATATACACTCAACGAGGGATTGGGTATTACCAGCGCTTCGTCAATGCCCATAACCTTGCCGAAACCACCACAATTGGGACAAGCACCAATAGGATTGTTGTAACTGAACATATATTCCGTCGGGTTCTCGAATATTATCCCGTCGCACTCAAATATATTTGAAAACTTCATTAGCAGACCATTGCTAAAGAGTGCAATGCGCCCGTTTCCTTGCATAAATGCTGTCTGTGTAGAGTCAAGGAGGCGACTAAGTGTCTCCTCATTGTTGTTATTTATGATGATGCGGTCCACGAGGAGATAGAGCTCCATATCCTCAAAGCCCGATCTGTTTTGCAATATCTCTTCTATTCTGAAAACAGACCCTTCCGATGAGGCCATTCTGATAAATCCCTCCTGTTTGAGATTTAAAAGTTTTTCTACCTGGCCCTCCTCTCTCCATCTGATATCAGCCAGTATTAGTACCGTATTGCCCTCGCCCTGAGCGATAATATGATCGGAAACACTTTTTGGGGTATCACAGGTGACTTCTTTGCCGGAAATGGGAGAATAGGTTTTTCCTATCTTTGCATAAAGCAATCTGAGATAGTCATTAATCTCGCTGCTTGACCCGACTGTAGATCTTGAGTTGCGGCTGTGCACATGTTGACCGATGGCAATGGCCGGTGGTATGCCTGTGATATAGTCCACTGCAGGCTTGTTCATCCTGCCGAGAAATTGTCTTGCAAAGGAGGAGAGACTCTCGGCAAAACGGCGTTGTCCCTCGGCAAAAAGGGTATCGAACGCAAGGGAAGATTTGCCGGAACCGGAGACACCGGTAATAACCACGAGTTTGTTTCGCGGTATCTTCAGGTCAATGTTTTTAAGATTATTGACTCTGGCTCCTTTGATATGTATCTGTTTTTCAGCCATTATGCCTTACTATAGCCTTGTTACTTGCCTTACATACCCAAGTTTCTTGAGTGAAGCCATTATCTTATCTAGTTCCAGATTGTTGGGAACATAGAGTTGCATTGTTATTTCGAAAGCTCCTCTCTTTTCATTGACATTGAAAGAGCGAATGGAGGCTTTGAATAAATTAACGGCCGTTATGACTTTGTTGGTGGTGGCGAAATCTCCGTCAGCTATTATACGTAAAGTTACCTGGAAACTACCTTTACTTAGATTTTCTCTCCATTTTACCTTTTGAATTCTATAGGGGTAAGCCTCTATCAGGCGTGCAGCATTGGGACAGGAAATTCGGTGGATCTTAATGCCCTCTCTAATAGTTACGAAGCCGAATACTTCATCTCCGAAAATAGGGTTACAACACTTTGCCATTCTATAATCGACATTTCCCAATTTACCATCAATTATCAGATAGTCTGAAGAATCCTCCTTTATTGTGCTTTTGATTACCTTTTCGGGTGTGTCGGCTGCTTTCTCTTGTTTTTTGTCCTCAGAAAGGTACTCCTTTAGTTCAATCATATTGATGGCCCCATCCCCGATGGCACTATAAAACTCGTTGATGGTTTTGTGTTTGAATTTTTTTATCAGGGAGTGGAGAATCTCATCATTTATTTCGATTTTCCAGTTTTTAAGCCTTCTTTCGAGAATTTCCCTTCCGGCGTAAGCTCTCTTATTCTCCTCCTTTTTGAGTCTCTGTCTGATTTTACTCCTGGCCTTGGATGTCACAGCTATGTTGAGCCAGTCAGCGGTGGGTTTCTGGTTTTTATTGCTTATTATCTCTACCACGTCACCGGTTTTGAGTCTCTCCTTAATGGAAACCATTTTTCCATTGACGCGGCCCCCGGAGCACTTTATTCCCAGATTTGTGTGGATGTCAAATGCAAAGTCCAACACGGTTGCACCTTCAGAAAGTTGTCTGAGGTCTCCGGTAGGAGTGAAAACAAATATCTCGTTGAGCAAAATAGGGGAGACCTGTTTGTATTTTAGCGCATCCCCATCCTGCATCAGCGTTCTAACCCTGTCGAGCCAGCTACTAACGCCGCTTTCGCTTTTGATGCCCTTGTATGACCAGTGCGACGCATGACCATGCTCTGCCTCGTAGTCCATTCTGGTGGTGCGTATCTGCACTTCAACTGAGACACCTTCTTTGTATTGTACAGTAGTATGGAGAGATTCATAGCCATTCTCCTTTGGTATTGTAATCCAGTCGCGCAGCCGCGAGGTGTCGGGTTGATATTCTTCTGTTACAAGGGAGTAAACCTTCCAGCACAGCTCCTGTTCCTTCGCTCTTTCGGGTGGGGAATCTATAATAAATCTGATTGCAAACACATCGTGTACATTCTCAAATGAGATTTTTTGGGTTTGCATCTTTTTCCAGATAGAATAGGCACTTTTTGTGCGTGCTTTCAAGGTATAATTAATGCCGTTACGGCTAAGTTTGTCTTTAAGAGGGTTTACAAATCGTTTCATCAACTGATCCCGATCCCTTTTAGTGGCCTTGAGATTGTTGGTGATGGCACGATACTGTTCCGGTTCCGCATATTTGAGAAAAAGGTCTTCCAGTTCGCTTTTGATGCGATAAAGTCCAAGTTGGTGGGCCAGCGGTATATAGAGCAACATAGTCTCCATTATTTTTGACTTGTGCTTGGACGCAGGCAATAGGTCGAGGTTACGCATAACCTCCATTCTGTCCGCAAGCTTAATCAGGATCACCCTGGGATCACTAGAGTAAGAGACGATAAGTTTGCGGTAACGTTCAGCATCGAGATTGGTCTCCTGTAACTTTATTGAAGCTATGTTGTTGAGTCCCGTGACGATTTCAACTACATCATTAGGGAAATTAGAGGAGTAACTCTTGAAAAGTGTCGTTTTATTGAGTTCGGATGGGTTTTCTGCTTTGAAACGATTGGCCTCATGTAAAAAAACAGCTGTTATGGAATCAGCTACAAGCCCAATTTCCGAAATAATTGAGACCACTCCCAGCGGGTGTCCGATAAAGGGGCTGTTATTGCCGCGCTCTATTCCCTTCAACTCGGATTCAGCTATGCGATAAGCTCGTTTGACCATCGCAGCCTCCTCTTCATTATAGTTTTTGATTATATTTTTTAATATTTCGGGAACCATTTTATTCTACTATTTCAATAATTTCTTTAGGGAATTCATCTCATCCCTATATTTTGCAGCAAGGATGAAATCAAGTTCAGCTGCAGACTCCTCCATCTTCTTTTTGGCAGCTTCTACTGCCCGAACCAATTCTGCCGGAGACATCCTGCTGATAACGGGGTCCTCGGCAAGTAGCCGTACCTTGGCTTCCTCTTCAGCCTTATAGGTGCTTTTTGAGAGAGCGCTCCTTGAAGAGACTGCCACTTGTGTAGGAGTAATACCGTGAGCTTTGTTATAGGCCTCTTGTTTAGCCCTGCGCCTTTCAGTTTCATTTATTGTTTCTTTCATGGAGCGGGTAACAGTATCAGCATACATTATTACCTTGCCATTCAGGTTGCGAGCTGCCCTTCCTGCGGTTTGTGTAAGTGCCCTGGCGGAGCGAAGAAATCCCTCTTTATCGGCATCCAGTATGGCAACCAGTGAGACCGAAGGTATATCAAGTCCTTCTCGTAACAGATTGACTCCCACCAGTACGTCAAATCTGCCCTCCTTGAAATCCTCAATAATCTCAACCCTCTCAAGCGTATCTACATCGGAATGGATATAACGCGCTCTCACTGAGGCCTTGGTCAGATATTTCTCAAGTTCCTCCGCCATCCTTTTGGTCAGAGTGGTGACGAGCACTCTTTCATCTTGCTCGGCACGTATCTCTATCTCCTCCAGCAGATCATCTACCTGGTTAGCGATGGGGCGAATCTCAATAGGAGGATCCAGCAATCCTGTGGGACGTACTATTTGCTCAACAATAACACCCCCTGTAGCTTCCAACTCATACTCTCCCGGAGTGGCACTCACAAAGAGACGCTGGCCTATCAGTGATTCAAACTCATCAAATGTCAGAGGACGGTTGTCGGCAGCTGCCGGTAACCTGAAACCATATTCGATAAGTGTCTCCTTGCGGGAACGGTCTCCACCATACATTGCTCTCACTTGAGGTAATGTGACATGACTCTCATCCACAAATGTCAGAAAATCATTCGGAAAATAGTCTATCAGACAGAAAGGCCTGTCACCTGCTTTGCGGCCGTCAAAATATCTCGAATAGTTCTCAATACCCGGGCAGTACCCTATCTCTTTTATCATCTCCAGATCATATTCTACACGGCTTTTGAGCCTCTTGGCTTCCAAATGCTTACCAATCTCCCTGAAGTAATTGTATTGCACCATCATATCATCCTGGATGTTGCTGATAGCACTACGAATTCGTTCCTTGGTGGTAACGAAATTGTTTGCAGGAAAAATCGAAATTTCATCCAAATAATTAAGGGTGGCACCGCTGATGGGGTCCGTAATCTCAATGCTCTCAATCTCATCTCCAAAAAAAAGCACTCTAACGGAAATATCTCCATAAGCGGGATAAATCTCCACACACTCTCCCTTTACCCTGAAATTGCCACGGTTAAATTCAACTTCATTGCGTGAATAGAGAGCATCAACCAGCTTGTAAAGAAATTGTTGGCGGCTAAACAGTTCCCCTCTCTTGAGATGGATCGTAGTACTGTGAAAATCTTCGGGATTTCCAATACCGTAAAGGCAGGATACGGAGGATACCACAACAATATCTCTTCTTCCGGAAAGAAGGGAAGAGGAGGTGCTCAGACGGAGTTTTTCGATTTCGTCATTGATGCTGAGATCCTTCTCGATGTAGGTATCCGTCGTGGGCAGATATGCTTCAGGTTGATAGTAATCGTAGTATGATACAAAATACTCTACAGCATTGTCGGGAAAGAAGGATTTAAACTCACCATAAAGCTGTGCAGCGAGGGTTTTGTTGTGGCTCAGGATAAGTGTCGGTCGTTGTAGTCTTTCAATGACATTGGCCATGGTGAAGGTCTTGCCCGACCCTGTCACACCCATAAGGGTAGTAGCCAGAGTGCCTTCACAGATCGAATTGCAGATCTGCTCTATAGCTTCAGGCTGGTCACCCGTAGGTTTATATGATGAACTGATCCTGAACTCCATTATTGCTTTTTACCTTCTTTTCCTCTTTTTTACAACGGGCTCCTCAATGGAGTCATTTACCTTTTCGAGATAATCCTCAAGTCCAAGTACGATACTATTGACTATTTGCTTTTGAAAGTCGGGATCGGCAAGCTTGTCTTCATCCCATATACTGCTCATAAAGAGAAGTTCGAGCAATACCACGGGGTATTCTGTGGGTGCTGCCAGGGAAAAGTTGAAATTACCCACAAGCCCAAAGTTGGGCACTCCAAGTTCCAGGAGTCTCTCAAGCATAGTCTCAGCGTAGTCACGATTGGTGATGTGCTTGTAGTAGGTGCTTGATCCCATAGGGTTGACCGGTGAGCCACCGGCATTGTTGTGGATGGAGAGTGCTATATGGACATTACTCTCTCTAAAGATACGTTTTCTTTCATTCATCGGCACATTTGTGTCGTTACTTCTGCTGAGTACAACTGTGGCACCTTTGGATTCCAGTGCTCTTTTGAGTAAATATACCATATTCAGGTTTACATCTTTTTCCCTTATGCCGGTTATACTGACGGCGCCGTGAGCATCACCTCCGTGTCCGGCATCAAGACCTACCCTAAGTCCGTTGAGAGAAAGTGTAGGAGTATGACGTACGTCGATGACAAGGTTGTTTCCCTCATATCCGATTTTGTAACCCCAGCAATATTTGTGTTTGAGGCGGATGATGACCCTGAATACATCGCTATCCACCTGTCTGTAGTCCACATAGTCAATCATCTGCAGACCTCTGTACTGGGTTATCCAGTTGCTATTGTTGGTGGCTCCGAAGATATCGATGCAAATGGTGGTAGGGTCAAGTTGTGTCCAGGAGGTGTAGGGGAGGCGTTGTGGCAGAGAGATGCTCACTCTGTCGGCTTTACCGAGGTTGGAAACGCTCCAGCTGCCGGTGTTGGATTGGTAAGTCCTTTCGTCGGTTCTTTCAAGATATTCTTTGGGGATGTAGGCAAATTTATTTTGTGAAAGCTGCACTTTGTAAAGGTCACCGACAGAGGCGACGATCTTGAATATTATTCCTGAATCAATATATCCCATTTTGGATCCACCAAGACGGTCATCTCCATCACCGAACTGCAAATAGGCACCATCAAGGGAGATGCCATACAAAGATTCCTCCCTGTACTGTGATTTTTCCACGATCGCTTTCGCCTCTGAAAGTGTGATTTTTGGTTCTGAACGCTCAGGTTTTTGTGCGGTAGGATCATAATAAATATTGAGAACTTCAATCCGTCTGTTTTTTCCTTTGAATAGTGTTATTTCAATTTTGTTGTGGCCGGGTTTCAGATCAAGCTCAGTTCCAAAAGCACCTGTGCGATAAACCTTCAACTGGTTTTCATTTATAGCGGCAACATTTCCGGGATCTGTAATGCACACAATAGTATGTTTCCGGTTGTAAACCGTGTCCTCTCCTCCGATGACAACTTTGAGGGGCACTTGAGCTGTTAAGGTCTGAGAGATAAAAAAGGCAGCGATGGCCGCAAGAGTAAATTTAATGTATTTCATTGTATAAAAATATTGTCGGCACGATGATTTTTACCGTGGGTTATAAACAACAAATATAGTGAATAATCCGCAAAAACCGGAATTAGTATTCGCAGACTCTGAAGATGAAATTGAATATCAATAATGTGCGTTTTCTCAACACATCATAGTTAATGATCTCGGGGAGATCGGAGGGCTTATAGGTGTGCTTGTGAATGCCACTGGTGAATAGCAGTGCCGGAATTCCCGCTTTGGCAAAAGAGTGCTGATCACTCATTCGGTAAAAAAGCCTGGTGAAGTCTTTACTGCCATAATATGTCAGGTCAAGGTCCATCTCATATTTTTTGCTCCGGCTTAGATAGCCCAATATCCCACGGTACTTAGGGTCAAGTCGCTCTTCTCCAAGGGCAATAAGATATTCGCGTCTGAATCCGACAGGTTCAAGGTCGGTACCAATCATATCCATATTAACCATACAGGTGATATTGCGTGCCGGAAATGGCAGGTTTTTGACAAAATGATCTGAGCCGCACATGTTGAACTCTTTGCCGTCAAATGCTACGAATATAATGTTTTTCCCCGGCCCATTGCCATCTTTTTTCATAGCAGAAAACATCTCTGCAAGATTAATAAGAGCAGTAACGCCTGAAGCGTTGTCATCAGCCCCATTATAGATGATGCCGTTGATCTCGCCGATATGGTCGTAATGGGCACCTATTACTACATATTTGTCAGTTGGGACCGCAGCAGGAATTACTCCGACCACATTTCTTGTTATTATAGAGTCATTGTACCTGGCACTCTGAATGTAGTGCCAGTTGTAGGGCTTAAGCCCATATTCCCGGAACCTGCGCACTATATATTGCTCTATGGCCTGTTTGCCTATTGTGCCGGATGCACGTCCTTGTGCCATATCGTCAGCGATATGTGAGAGTATCTCCTGCTGTTTGCCGCGGTATAGCTTTTGTTCGTATTTGGATAGTACCTGTGAAAAAAGCAAAGATGCCGTAAGAAGGAACAATATACTGAGTGCAAATTTTTTCATTTTTTTTCAAACAAAGTGCAAAAGTACTATTTTTGTCATTATGTTCAAAAAAGCCCTTCTAATTCCCCTCTTAATTCTCGTCACCACCGCACCGGTTTGGTGTCAGTACGACCGTGATCATTTTTACTACAGGGGAAGGCAGGCGCTGATAGAGGGCAAGTATTCCAACGCTATCGAGAGTTTCAATATCCTTTCCCGTTTGGATAGCACCATATTCGAAGCTTATTTCTTCAGAGGCATTGCAAAATACAACCTTGGTGATCTTGTAGGAGCGCAGATGGACTTTGATAAGACTATCCACTTCAATCCAATATATACTCCCGCCTATCACTATCGTGCCATTACCCTTAGCAGAATAGGTAAATATGATCTGGCACTCAAGGACCTTGAAGAGGCCGTGGATCTGCGTCCGGGATATACCGGACTCTACTTCAGCAGGGGAGTCACCTACTTTCTTTCTCAGCAGTTCGAGAAGGCGGTCAAGGACTTCAACATGTTTATTAAAAAAGAACCTCGCGAGTGTAGTGCATATCTCAATAGGGGAGCTTCCTACCTCTATCTGGGCGATACCACAAAAGCTCTTGAGGACTACAATAAAGCTATCTCCATAGATAGATACGATCCCGAAGGCTATGTGCGCAGGTCCAGAATATACGCACTCAGGCAGGAGATGGAACCCGCTCTCGAAGACTTGAATACCGCAATTAAACTCGATACTGCAAATACTTTTGCGTACTTCAACAGAGCTATTATCCGACATGAACTGAAGGATATAGAGGGGGCACTGGCTGACCTGAATAAAGTGCTGGAGGAGGAACCCGGCAATGCTCTTACCCTCTACAACAGGGCAATCATCCGGGCTCAGGTAGGGGATTACCGCAACGCCCTCGAGGACTACGACAGAGTGCTGGCTATCAACCCAAATAACGTACTGGCCTACTTTAACCGTGCCGCCGTTTATATGGAAATGGGCCGCTATCGTGAAGCGATGGATGACTATTCCAAGGCTATTAACCTTTATCCTGATTTTGCTAAGGCCTATATGAATCGAGCCTATGCAAAGAGTCAGCTTGGACAATACAATTCTTCGCGTCAGGATTATGAAATAGCGCAAAGAAAAATAGAGGAATACCGCGCTCAGACTTCAGATTCCACAGGATATGCCGCTTTTGCCGATACGACGCGCAAATATGATCATTTACTGGCCCTTGATGCAGATTTTGCGAAGAAGGATTTTGACAATGAATTGCTACAATACAGAGATGTGGACATTCGCCTAAAACCTCTCTACAAGTTTGCTGCAGTGGCTCCGGATAATGCCCATCAGGAGGTTAACGTCGTCATCAACCGCAGGTTCGATGATTCGGCACTCGACCGATTTATAAGCGCCTCTCCCATTTCTATTAAATTCGAATCATCAAAAGGCGGCTACTTGCCTGATGCACATATACTTCGTGAAGAGGTCAATCGTCGGCTCCGTGTTGCGCGTACTGATGTCAATCTCTTTGCTAAAGCATTGCTTGAGACGGATAACAAGCAGTTTAATACTGCAATGGTTTGCTATGACGAAGCGATTGAAAAGAATCCGGAAAATATCTATTATTATATAAACAGAGGGGCTCTACAGGCGGAAATGATAGATTTTATCTCATCTATAGAAAACAATGTCCCCGTGCTCACTCTCGACAATGACAATACAGTCAAGACAAGAGTGCAGGAGCAGGTACGTCACTCATACGACTATACTCCTGCTATACATGATATGAAAAAGGCTGCCTCAATAGATCCCTCATTTCCCTACATATATTACAATCTCGGCAACCTCTATTGTCTATCCGACGATCTTCCGGAATCAATAGTACAGTACACAAAGGCTCTGGAACTATATCCAAATATTGGCGAGGCCTACTACAATCGCGGCCTTGTGCTGATCTATCTTAAGGATAAGGAAAAAGGTTGTATGGATCTGAGTATGGCGGGTGAGCTCGGTATCCAGGAGGCCTACAGTGTCATTCAGAAATATTGCAGGAGCGAAGAGTAGGGTTACCTTTTCTTATTTTTGACGGATTTTTTTGTTTGGGCTGCGCCTGAAAATAGAGCCGTTGCCTCATCTCTGGCAATATATCTGATGGCCAACATCATCAGGATAATGGATATGATTGGAAAAAGTGATGGTATTGAAAGGGAATAGAGGGGCCTAAGCTTGAAGAACTCTACCAGGATCCATACCTGAAAAGCAACAAGAATAATGGAATTGAGCAGACAGATACGTATCTGGATTATGCGTTTCTTTTGATAAAAGAGTGCAATCACACATAAGGAGAAGCTCACGAATGCCATTATCAGAAACTGGCTTCTTTCATAAAAGCTAATGGTAATGCGTTCCCACTGCTCCGAAGGGGCATCGGATGGGATGACGCCATAGCACATATTGGAAAACAACATAGAACCGAGCAGCAACGCTGCTGCAATTATAAGATATGTTTGAAATCTTTTGAGCATACTGCCTTGATGTGTGGTTTGAATTGACAAAATTAGGAAAAAAAGTCCTATATTTGAAGTTTAAACCAAAAAACCGACACTTATGTCTCAGTTACCTATTGCACCCTCTGAACTCATTATCAATCCCGATGGATCAATATTCCACCTCCATATTCTTCCGGAAGATCTGGCCGATACCGTTATCCTGGTGGGAGATCCCGGCAGAGTAAAGCTTGTGGCCTCCTTTTTTGAGGAAGGTTCAATAAGAGTTGATAAATCTTCGCGTGAATTTCGTACGGTCACAGGCCGTTATAATGGTAAGGAAATTTCTGTTATTTCCACCGGTATAGGTACGGACAATATCGATATTGTAGTCACAGAGCTTGATGCACTGGCTAATATTGACTTTAATACCAGATGTATCAAAAAGGAACACAAACGTTTGACACTTCTGCGTATCGGCACTTGTGGAGCAGTTCAGCCCGATATACCGCTTGGAAGTCATGTTTTTTCTCAATATTCCATCGGATTTGATGGTCTCCTAAATTGGTATGCAGGTTGCCCCGATGTTGTGGACGCTACAATGGAAGCAGCATTTGTGAGACATATGGATTGGCCTGAGCGACTATCAGCTCCCTATTTCATCAAATCCTCGGAGCGTCTGATATCATTGTTTAAAAAGGATTCGGTTATGGGAATGACCATCTCAGCTCCTGGTTTCTATGGTCCTCAGGGCAGATCAGTCAGACTTCCGCTCATATTTGACAATCTTATAGATAGTCTTGAGACTTTCAGATATGGAGAGCGAAGGGTTACTAATATTGAGATGGAGAGTTCCGCTATTTCCGGTCTCTCTGCACTTTTGGGGCACGACGCAGGTACAATCTGTCTTGTAATAGCAAATCGCTATGCAAAAGAGAGTCGTCCTGATTACCATGTTTTGATGAAGGATCTTATCAGATTCGCCCTCGATACACTTACCGGCACATCCTCCTGATGCAAACTGATCTCCAGCACTCCCTCTATACCTTGCTTGATGACCCTGACCCCATAGTTGCCAAAACTGTAACGGCAGAAGTCATCAGACAGGGACCGGAGATGTTTTCCGCTCTTGAGCAGATAGTTTCGGGTGAATGTGATTCTGCCATCAGGGAAGTTGCCGGTGCACGCCTGGAAGAGGTTTATTATGAAATGGTCATAACTTCGATGAATAATGCTGCTCGTCTTGAAGAAGGGGAACAATTGCAGCTGCTCGATTTTACTGTAATGATTACAAAGTTACTCTATCGAGGAGAAGATTGGCGCGAATTGGTCAATTCATTTGTTGAGAAATCTGCGCATATGGTCATGGAGTTGGGTAGCGGGATGACGGCAATGGAGAGTTGCGGGGTCTTTAACCACATTTTTTTTCATAGGTTCGGATTTAATGTGCTCCCGTCAGATGATGTTTCTCCGGAATATCAGATGCCGGTTACAATTCTCAATAGCAGAGAGGGGGGAAAACACCTTCTGATGCTTCTCTATTTTATGTTTATTCAGGATTGTTCCCTTCCGGTATATCCTGTAGAATATCGGGAAAAGCTGATTCCGGCCTGGATAGAGGGTGACAAAGTGCTTTTCTGCATCAATGTATTTAATCAAGGAGAGATGTTTTTTCTTCCGGAAGAAGAATTGGTACGCAAAGAGTACGGTTTTGTCGCCTACACCTATCTTAAAGAACTCCACTCTCTATATCTGAAGGAGGGAGATACAATGCGCGTAGCGCTCCTGGAGAGAATATTACCTAACTATCAGGCGTTGGCCGATTCTTAATATCTTGTTGGAACTTATGCCGTTGAGTTTGCAGATTTTACTCACGGTGGTATTATATCGCCTGGCGAGTGCCCCGAGGGTGTCTCCGGATTTGATAGTGTGTACTATGCGTTGAGAAGCAGCCAGAGACTCTTCGTCAGTCTGCCCATAGTGCGAATAAATGCTGAAGTAGTGTTTTTTGAGGGTAAATATTGAGTCTCTGAGTACGCCATTCTCAAAATCAATGATACGCTGAGGATCGAAGGGGTGCCCTTTGTATCTGGTTTCGAAATGGAGGTGGGCACCATAACTGCGGCCGGTGTTTCCTCCCAGCCCGATCACTTCGCCTGCTTTGACTACCTCACCGCTATCCACCAATCTTTTTGAGAGGTGAGCGTAATAGGTTTCGAGTCCGTTTGTATGGCGGATAACTACCAGATTTCCGTAGCCGCCGGTTCTCCTTGTTCCTTCCGAAACACGCACAATGCCGTTGAATGCAGCTCTGATGGTGTCTCCTGTTTTAAGCGAAAGGTCCACACCTTTGTGCTCCCTGGTTCTTCTGAACTTGAATCCGGAACCCACTTTTTGTTGATAGGGGACACAGAAGCTATTTAGCGAGTCCACCAGCATCAGGTCAACTTCCTCCGGAAGGTCCGAGATTGCTATCTCTCTGAAGGAGTGTACACCTGTTCCTTCCCAGGAGTCAAAGAATCCCGCTGTATCTATTACCGGTCTGCCCATATCGGCATATTCCCAGGTGTAGTCATCGTAGAGGACTATTTTTGTGAATTTATCATCGGTATCCAAAGTATCTATTGGTATTGGAACTTCGTCATATCCGAGGGTGTCCCTCTGTGGAATCGTGTCTTGTGTATGGTTGTTGTTTTGTCCCGATATCGGTACCGATATTAAAATAAAGGTCAATAAAAAAATACCTCTGCGCTTCATAGGATTCTATTTTAGACGCAAAGGTACTTTATTTTTGCAATTCGGACAAATGGAATTTATCTGCTTCCTCCGCCGGAGCCGCCTCCTGAAAATCCCCCACCGCCGCCAAATGAAGAGCTTCCTCCTCCGCCGCTCCAGGAGCTTGTTCCTGAGTATGAGCCGCCTGAAGATGTTGGTGGCTCATAAGAGTTCCGCGTGATGGCATTGGATAGTGAGTTTGTCTGGTGTAGAATTGTAGTAAATGTGTCGAAATCGTAGTTTACCACCTCCTCGAAGGCTATAGGATCAATATCTTTAAGCTCCTTCGCTACTTTGTCGGCAATGCCGAAAAGAGTGGCAAATACCAGATAATCTTGCCATAGATGCACTTCTACTGCTTTTCTTTCATTGATAATAGTGAAGTCCAGCAAATATTTGAAAAAACCCAGAACTTTGTTGTTGGTCTGTACTCCTAGTGGAGTAAATCTACTTTTCGCGTAAAAACCTCCGTCAGTAAGGGCTTTTTTGCCCTTGTTGGTGATCGATTTTGTCCAGTCAATCAGGGTGCTTTTGTTTTTGTTGGCCCATCTGGAAAATTCCTTGTCTTCAAGAATCTTGTTTGCTCCGCTAGCCAACTTCATCATATTGAAAAGTGATTTTGCGGGGGATTCAAGCTTTCCGAGATCAGCATTGTCGTTAAAAGCAATAGTGATTTTCCCTTTCTCGTCCTTACCTGTGATGAGAATATTTTGTTGTATCATCTTCAGGATATATGCTGAAGCTATAGCATAACTATTGCGTGTCTTAAACAGGGAAGGGGCTTTGGTAATAACATAATTTGTGGCGAGCAGGTTTCCATTGTATGGAATCTCCCTGCTCCACTCCACATCTTTGAGTTTTTTAACTCCAAAGGTGTTGATGTTCCTGAACTTGTGGCCCTGTTTTCTTATGCCGAAAGCTGTCAGAATAAAGACTAAAATCCATACTATCCAAATAACTGCATCTCTGAGGCCACTGTTGCTTGAGTAATCATTATCGGAAGGTTCTCCATCAAAGTGGCTTCCCTCCATTGCCATGACGTGTCTCTCTTCAAAGAGGTGGTCATCAATATTGACAAGATCCTGAAACATTACTTTCTCAAATCGAGCCAAAATGATGACAGAACTATTAGTTCTGAAAGGCTTGCCGGATTCGGCCACAATGGCACCATCTATAAACTCACAGGTGCCCTCATAGCCAAAGCCCCAAACACGAGTATTGGAGGTATCGAGCTGGTAAAGGTCATCCTGATATCTGATAGTCACCTTTGCATGTTCGGGAGCGGAGGAGAGGTTGGGCGAGATGAACTGAAAATGTATCGCATCATAATCCTCCATTGACAACACAAAGTTGTTGATGGTGTAATGTACTGTAAAAATATGGTCTCCATAGGAGCCGACACCCCAACACAATTCGTAATCATTACTTCCTTTATGGACGATACCGCATTTGCCGGCCTTTTTGCCAAGGCTCCTGTCTATATCCCATTCACCTTCATTTATGAAGTTGAGGCCGGTCTCATCGGTCACTGCGAGATCTGTAATTGAGTTTGCTGTAACCATATTAGATTTCACCAGATACCATTCGGTCCCACTTGTAACAGTGACATCCCATACCTCCGTAACTTTAGCGTGGCCTTCAGGTGTCAGTATATATGTGATGTTGATATCCCGAATGGCAGGATCTGCCGCTGATGCAGAAAATGCAACAATGCAGGCCAACAATAATAGGAGTAACTTTCTCATTCCCATTATAGGTTCATTTTGGGCATTTCGGTTTTAGCCTCGTTTTCTTCAAGATACTCCTTGGATTTGAAACCGAACAATGAAGCTACGAGATTACTGGGAATCTGACGGATAAGCCTGTTATAGTTGGTTACGCTGTCGTTGTACACCATACGACTCATACGAACTTGATTTTCATACATGTTGACGCTGTCCATTGTCTTAATGTACATTTGATTCGCTTTGATGTCGGGGTACTTCTCAATTACCACGGCAAGGCGTCTCATAGCATCTGTAAGAATGGTCTCCTGCATATCAGTATCAGCCGCAGAACTTGCGCCGGTGATGGTTGCGCGTTGTGCAATCACATCCCTGAGAGTCTTGTATTCGTGCTCGTCATAGGATTTGATGAGCTCCGCGAGTGCTGTGAGTGCATCCCAGCGACTCGACATTTGCACACCTATCTGGCTCATGGCATTATTGCACAACTCTTCTTTGCTGACCAGATTCCGTTGTACGGAAATCACCCAGATTATCAAAATGGCAAGTATGCCTATTACAATCAATGTTGTTACCATAGAATAAAATTTAATATGTTAGTTAATATTTATCGTCTTAATCCTCCTCATAATAGGTATATGTTCTTTCATAATGCCTGAGAAAATAGTCAAATTCATGTATGCCGATACCAAAGGTATCAAATACCTCTTCGGGGGGAAGAGAACGGCGTGTCCAGTTGCCGTAGCTATCCTTCTCTCCGAAGTAGTAGGGGACTATATCATATTGGCTCTTGAGGTCAGCTTTGCTAAGGTAACCATCTTTATCGTAATGGAAAATAATGGTGTTGTCAGGAATGCGGGATTCCTGGGCAAATTCGCCATAGTAATTGTATTCTACCATTTTGCCCTCTTTGTCAAAAATGGCTTCACTGGTGTGCAGACCACCTGTCCAGGTGTAGTGCTCCTGATGCCTGTATCCTGCCTCGTCGATAAATGTGCTATCTCGAGCCATTATCACACGCCCGTCCTCTTCAAGGGAATAGAACCTGTCGCCGTTGCACCTGCCCTCTTTGTCAAATGTGTAGATAATCTCGGTAGCAGATCCCCTCGCGTACTCGGAATAATGGCGTAACAGATCCCCTTTGTCATTATAATACATTAGATCTCTGAGCTCGAGTTTGCCTGCATTATAATGGCTGGTCTCGATCAGATTGCCATTGCTGTCGTATATATTTACAATCTCTAAGAGTAGTTCGTTACCATCGACCGCGTATTTGCTGCTTCTGTACTGTTCATTTGTAAGGTTACCATTTTCATCGTATGAATAGAGGTAAGCACCTCTAAGTTCACCATTACTCTCCACAATGTCTTTTCTTATGCAGCGTCCATTGTCGTCGTAGTAATAGTTATATACTTCAGCCAGCTCCTCATCCATTCTATATACCTCAGAAAGAGGCCTTCCATCAGGAAGATAGGTGCTGGCCTCCATATCAAAGGCATATTGAAGAAAGTCTGTAAAAGAATAGATCGTGTCAACCGGATTCCCTTTAGCATCTATACTTATTTCCAAACGGGTCTGGGGGTGCACATCTTCTTCGACAATTGAAATAACCCTGCCCTTAGGATCAAAGTTCCATGTACGTGAGAAAGGCAGCATATCATAGTATCTGGTCTCGGTAAAAGATTTTACAGGACCGTTGAGTCCGAAATCGGCACGCGTAAGAAACCCTTGATAGGGATTATCTTTTATTCCGGCAGTTGTTTGAGGACTCTTTCCTCCCTTTGTTGAACATCCTGCTATCAAAGCTATAGCCAGTATGCAAATTAAAAATACTCGTTTCTTCATAATGGTTTCTGTTAAGCGGGTATATCTGCGGCTGCGGCTTTCTTTTTCCTTGAGCGCATTACAAGAAGCACTATAAGTGCAACTATTAGGACAAGGAAGGTAATGCCGAGTGCGGGACGATAGGAGATCCAGGCTATGACAAATATCAAAAGGCTCCAGATAAGGCCGACGACGGTGCAGATAAAATTGATACCTGCTGCGATAATCCTGCGTATAAAAGGAACAACTGCGAACACGGTGCTGAGGAAGTTGAAAATACCCTTGAGTCCACCAATAATCAATAGAACTGCAATGATGCGAACAATCCAGGCAATTACCTTGTTCTCTTTCTGTGCTGCGTCATACATGTTTGCAGCAGGAACCGTGCCTAATTCGATGCGGAAAACATTTTTACCGTTTTTCGCAACAAACTGACTAAAAGTGTCACCTATTACAACTGCCAGGATAGATACTGTCTGTGGAGTAGGGGTATATCCGAATGTCACCCTGACATCGCCTACCTCAGGGTTATTAGCATCCCGTCCTAAATAGGCCTGGCCTGTGCTGACTGCAACCGTAGCTGAGCTGTCTCTCTTCCATAGTACTTCATTCCACTCTTTAATCATCTCTTCGGTAAGCTGTGGAGTGGCTGTTTCCGAACTTCTAATACCGTTTTTGAGGAATGGAGGGAGTTTGTAGGCTCCGAAATCAACCACATCGGCCACAATTTGGTTTGATTCAATAGTAGTGAGTACAAAATTGGAATTTTGGTAATCAGGATCGGCAAATTCGGAGGAATTTACAGGTGAAGAGACCCATTTCTTGCTGTATGTATATGTGGTAATGATCTCCTGACCACCGCCTATTTTCTCTTTTTTCTCCTCTTTGCTCTGTTCGGTCCACTGATAGTATTCAACATCGCGTGAGAGATTGATGGCATTTAGTGAAATACCAAAGAGTCCGTCGGTAAGGATTTCAGCGGTAGATGCATCGCCTGTGGCGTGTACCATTTTGCCTTCAAATTGAGGATCTATTCTGGAGATGTCGGGCATCTCCACAGTAACATCAGCGGCTTGGTTTAAAGCACGTTTGACTTTGACCGTCCTGCCTTCGTTCCAGAATAGCAGTACTGTACCTATAATAAAAAGAAGGATACCGCTGCCGATACCCTTGAAAGATTTGGAAACTCTGTTTCCATAGCTCTGCTTAGTTGTGGTAGTGTAAGCCATAATTTAAATATAAGTTAAGTGTTATTTTATAATTTCATTTCAAAATTCAATCGGTAAAGGTAGCAAAAATTATTTTCTTTTAGGATGAAATTGCAGAATAGTTTTCTGCCATTTTTTAGTGTCGATGTGAGTGTAAATTTCTGTTGTGAGTATGCTTTCATGTCCGAGCATCTCCTGTACAACACGCAAATCAGCTCCATTTTCCACCAAATGAGAGGCGAAAGAGTGTCTGAAGGTGTGGGGAGAGACATTTTTCCGGATTCCGGCGATTTCCGCCTGCCGGCGAACAATCAGGAAAATCATTTCCCGCGTGAGCTTGCTTCCGCGGCGGTTAAGAAAGAGTATATCCTCCGCTTCCTTTGCCACCGGACCGGCATTACGGATCTCCATATAGAGGGAAATGCTGCGTATTGCAGGCTCACCTATGGGAACCAGACGCTGCTTTGACCCCTTGCCGGTCACTCTGATAAATTGCTCGGCTAAAAAAAGGTCGCTGATACGAAGATCCACTAATTCACTCACTCTCAACCCGCAGGAGTAGAGCACCTCGATGATGGTTTTATTGCGCTGTCCTTCGCTTTTCGAAAGGTCGAAAGAGTCGAGAATACGCTCCACCTCCTCTACTGAGAGCACCTCAGGAAGATATCTTCCCGGTTTAGGGGTATCAATCCTGTCGCAGGGATTATCTTTGAGCCGCCCTTCGCTCTCTAAAAATCGGTAGAGTGCTTTGAGAGAACTTACAAGACGGGCCTGGCTCCTTTTGGAGAGCCCTGCGCTTGTTACTTGCGCGAGATATTCCGAGATATCTTCGGATGAGGCTGCCTCCGGCGAAATAACGTCCTTTTCCTTCAGGAATGCGAAAAATTTTGAACAATCGGAGTTGTATCCGGCTATGGTGTTGTCAGACAATGATCTTTCCAGTTTGAGGCATGATCTGAAGTCGGAGAGAGTTGTAGCAAATATGTCGGAATTGGGTTTCAAAAAGTTTGGAGTAAAAAAATAATATTACATTTGCATGTTGTTTAAACAATAAAGATACATAAAATTTCAATTTTTGTCTAACAAAAAATTATCAAATGAAGAAAATAATAGTATTGCTGGCTGTTGCTCTGATAGGTGTTTCATCTCTATCGGCTCAGACAACCGTAGAGGGTCAGAAGGTTCACAAAACCTCAAACAAATTTGGAGCAATGGGCGGACATATAGGTTATGCATTTTTGGGCCCAACCGTTGGTCTCCATGGTGATTTTTGTGCCAATAATTTCAG
The DNA here is from genome assembly GCA_012798805.1 of Bacteroidales bacterium. Classification (GTDB taxonomy): domain Bacteria; phylum Bacteroidota; class Bacteroidia; order Bacteroidales; family UBA932; genus Cacconaster. The sequence goes on along the minus strand of JAAZMM010000019.1, from coordinate 33,465 downwards.
AGGGCGGGCAGGTTTCGATGTATTTATTGATAAGGCCGTTTGCCTTGGTTTTGATCTGGGGTTCCACTACTTGATAAATCTCGTTGATGGCCTCAATATTTACCCCATTATTGGCGCGAGCATAGGATTTGGTAATATGGATTTTCATCTTGGCCTCGACTTAGGCGCAGGTATAGAGTACAATTTCCGTAACGGCTGGGGCATATTTGCAGATGGTAAATACAATGTAGGATTCATTGTATTTGATGCTGCCCCTTACAGATCCTATATTGGCGTTACAAAAAGATTCTAATCAGAAGTTGTTTTTTGATTGAAAAAGTCACAAAAAGGTGCGAGTCCGCAGGATTCGCACTTTTGTTTTCGCGCAGTGCAGACATAGCGGCCGTGAAGAATCAGCCAGTGATGCGCTTTTGCACGAAGATGTTCCGGAAAGCCGGCCGTCAGATCTTTTTCTACCTCGAGTACGGTACTGCCTGATGAGAGTCCCAGTCGGCGTGCGGTACGGAATACATGTGTGTCCACGGCAATAACCGGTTTGTTGTAAACGACCGATGCCACCACATTGGCTGTTTTACGTCCTACACCGGGGAGTTTCTGCAGCTCATCAATATCATCCGGCACAACAGACCCAAAGTCGCTTACCAGCATTCGGGACATCCCCAGCAGGTGGCGAGCTTTACTATTGGGATAAGTGATCGAGCGTATGATTTGATAGATCTCGTTCTCATTTGATGCGGCCATATCTTCGGGAGTGGGGAATCGTTCGAAGAGTTCGGGGGTAATCATATTGACTCTTTTGTCGGTAGCCTGAGCAGAAAGTATCACTGCGCAGAGCAGCTGGAAAGGATTCTTATAGTCCAGTTCACTCTCAGCCACCGGCATATTGGCTTCAAACCAGTCTATTACCTGCTTATATTTCTTTGCATTCATTATCGGCGCAGACAAGTATTCTTCCGGGATATTCCCGAACTATATTCATATTGTGTGTTACCATCAGGATTGCGGTCTTGCGGGTCCTGTTGATCTCGACAAGCAGGCGCATTATGCCTGTGGCAGTCTCTCCGTCCAGGTTGCCCGTGGGCTCATCCGCAAGTATCAGGCGCGGTTCGTTGAGCAGGGCGCGGGCTATGGCAACTCTCTGCTGTTCGCCTCCTGAGAGTTGGTGCGGCATCTTATGTGCCTTGCTGGCCACTCCTACAGCCTCAAGTACGCTATTTATGCGCTCATTCATCTGGGTGCGGTCTTTCCATCCGGTGGATTTGAGGACAAAAAGGAGATTGTCTTCTACGCTCCTATCCATCAGGAGTTGGAAATCCTGGAAAACAACTCCGATTTTGCGTCTGAGGTAGGGTATCTTCTTTCTTTTGAGGTTGCGGAGGTTGAAATCTCCTACTTGGGCCCTGCCTGTGGTAACGGGATTTTCTGCAGTTATAGCGCGTATGATGGAGGTTTTTCCACTGCCGACCTTGCCGGTGAGATAAACAAACTCTCCTTCACGGATAGTTAGGTTGAGTGAAGTGATAATGGGAATTTCTCCGTTTGTGATTTCCACATCCTCAAACTCTATGATAATATCGTTTTCGTTCATTTTTTGAGATTCTTTGGAGACAAAAATACATTTTTATTTTTAAATAATTTTAGATCAAATCAGCTTTCTCCAAATACCCAATATTTATTGGGCGATAAAATGCCAAAAAATCATTTCAATGCAGCGCTTTTGTCCTTTTTTGCATCTAATTATAACTATTGCGGATGCAAAATCTTGACATTAAAGTATCGCTCGGCACATTTTGTGTGCAATATTGTTAAGCGGCAAAAATTACGAATTCTTCTATGATTTAAAATAATTTAACATTAACGGAAGTATTTAGTCAGTGACTGCGTATATGTAATTAGACAAAAGTTATTTTATTTTTAATCTCAATGCACAGAAAGTTATGAAAAAAATAGCCATTAAGACCTACGGCAAAATAATAACTCTGCTTTTTGCCCTTTTGGGTATTGGCACCGGATGCGAAAAACCCCTGCCCGTACCTGAATATGGGGTCCCGGCGGCAGATTTTATCATTAAAGGGAAGGTAACTGATAAGGAGTCGAAAAAGCCGATTAAAAACATAGCAGTCATAAGAAAAACCGAAGTATCACCAATTGGAAACGACACGGTGCGGACTAATGCCCGTGGTGACTTTGAATTAAGGTTTACTGCATTTCCCGGGGAGGACAATCGAATATTTGCCGAAGATTTGGATGGGGAGGATAATGGCGGAGTCTATGCGCCCGAGTCGGCAATAGTTAATTCGAAAAAAATGAAAAAGGTGAAAGAGGGTAGTGGCGGTTGGTTTGTAGGAGTTTTTCTCAAGGAGAATTTGAACTTTGAAATGGAACATGCGACTATTGCACTATATGGTGTCATGTCAGCAGAATATAAGGATCTGGAGGGAAAAACCAAAGAATAATCTTAATTGAATAGTCATGAAAAAAATTGCGCTTAAAACCTATGGTAAAATATTAACCCTCTTTTTCTCTCTGGTAGGAATGTTGACCGGATGCGATTGGATCGAACCTACGGTAGAATATGGCGTTCCAAATGCAGATTATGTAATTAAGGGAAAGGTTACGGATAAGGAGTCGCAAAAGCCGCTTAAAAATATTGCAGTCATCAAAAAATCGCGTCACTCACCCAAGAATGATACGGTACGGACCAATGCTCTTGGCGATTATGAGTTGAAATTTAATGATTTTCCGGGAGAAGACTATTGGGTTGTTGCCAAAGATTTGGAAGGAACGGATGATGGCGGATGGTATGGACCCGATTCAATTTTGGTCAACACAAAGCAAATGACACAGGTAAAGAAAGGAAAAGGAGGGTGGTATGACGGAATATTTGAAAAGAAAGATGCTAATTTTAAACTCCAACATTTTCAACCTGTTCCCGAGTATGGCGTTCCTGCATCAACATATAAGGAAATGAAAGAGGAAGAGTAGTTAAAACCTGGCCGAAGATGAAATTACGGAAAAGAATCCTGCTGAATCTATTTCGCGAACATAGAAAAACGCAAGCAAAATTACACGAACTCACATATTTCTTTTGGGAATGCACCCTGCGGTGCAACTTCAACTGTATTCACTGTGGAAGTGACTGCACACGCGAATCTCTCACTCCCGATATGCCTAAAGAGGATTTTTTGAAAGTGCTTGAAGATATTCGCCCGCATGTAAATCCCAATAAGACCATGATTGTGCTTACCGGAGGAGAACCTTTGATGCGAAATGACCTGGAAGAGTGCGGAAGAGCTATGTATGATATGGGATATCCGTGGGGATTTGTAACCAATGGATGGGGACTTTCACAAGAGAGATTGGATAAATTGCTCAGTTCAGGATTACGCTCGGTGACCGTGAGCCTCGATGGCTATACGGCAGAGTCTCACGAGTGGTTTCGCGGTAAAAAGGGCTCATGGAAGAGGGCTGTGGATGCTATTAGGCGAGTGGCCTCTACTCCCGATCTGGTTTATGACGTGGTTACTTGTGTTAATAAAAAGTCGTTGCCCGATTTATATAAACTAAAGGAATTGTTGCTTTCGCTTGGCGTTACTCACTGGAGACTTTTTACCGTTTTCCCTAAAGGAAGGGCAAAAGATAATCCGTTGCTCAGACTTTCTACTGAGGAGTTCGTTCAGATGTTGGATTTTATAAAGGAGACCAGAAAAGAGGGAAAAATACGCGCCTCATACGGCTGTGAAGGCTATTTGGCGGATTATGAACTTGAAGTGAGAGATGCTCCTTTCTTCTGCCAGGCGGGCATTCACATTGGCTCGGTATTGGCAAATGGTGATATCAGCGCCTGTCCGAGCCTGCGTGGCGATTATATTCAAGGTAATATATATAAAGATGATTTCTGGACCGTTTGGAATACCAAATATCAGATAATGCGTGACCGTTCCTGGACTAAAACGGGAAAATGTGCCACTTGTAAAGCTTACAAATATTGTGAAGGTAATGGTTTACATCTTCGCGACGAGCAAACCGGTGAACTTTTGCAATGCCATCTGGAAATGATGGGAAGATTAAATTAGTTCCGAGTTACTAGTATTGAGTTCTGAGCTCCTTACTACACACTACACACTCCCTACTCATGACTAAATCTTATTGCCTGACCCTTATATTTCTCTTTTTCGGTTTATGCTGCTATGGTCAGCAGGAACAAATGGAGAAAATTTATTTAAATCATCAAAACCATAAATGGCTGCTTGATGTGAAAGTAGGGGCAAATATAGACTTGATAAGCTCAAGCTCGCTATCCGAACCCGAACTATTTGACTTAAAGCCGAAGGTTGTTCCTGTGACCGGACTTCGTTTAACATATCTTTTTTCAAAAAAAGTAGGAGTATATGCGAGGTTTCAGGTAAATATTTATAAATGTAATAAGTCGGAATATTACCCATCCGGTTTTGTGGATGATATGATGGAGGGTTTGGTTGATGCTTTTTTTCCATTGCCAAGTCTGATTCACCCGGCTTTAGACATCGGAGTCATCTATCGGTTTGAGCAAAACAGATGGAAGGTTCATCCGGGAGTCGGAATAGGATATATGACCTATTTGCCGAATAGAGATTTATCAAAGAGTGTTGAAAAAGATGGCATCAGGTGCAATTTATCATATAAACAACAGGCATCATCTCTGCTTGTAAATTTTGGTTTGTCAACCCGATATCTCATTTCAAACAACGGCTCTCTGCTTCTTGATATAAACTTTCAACAACCGTTACAAAAATCCTCAGCAGAATTAATAGTCAGTACCGATCAGGTGTACAACAAAATGTTTTACGAAACCTCAACCGCGGGTAGAAATATTAACATAAGTATTGGTTATGGATTTGTGTTCTGATTAATCCTTTAATATAACTACAATAAATGAGATTTTTTTTGTATTTTTGTCTTTTATGTTTTAGGAATAGCAGGTTTGTGTTAACATATTAAAATAAAACACTTTACCTGATATTTGAATGTGACTGATGCGGATGTTTATACGATACTTTGACGAAATTTGTTTGATGAAAAATAAAGGTTTTATAGTGTTACTTGTCCTACTTGCCCTAATGTTGTCCGGGCAGGTGATGGCACAAGAACGCCATAGCGACAGCCGTTTTGAGTCAGCACTTGACCTTTACAGGCAAGGAGCCTTCTATTCGGCAGAGCAGATGTTGAATAGGGTGACTCCGGATCCGGATAGCGATATTTCTATTTTTGCCATTCAGGTAGAGGCCTACAAGACCATGTGTGCAATTCGTCTGGACAGGTCGAATATTGCCGGTCTTGTAAAAAATTTCGAGGACAGATACCCCAATGCCCCGGAGCTACAGATGGTTAAGTTTGCCCTGGCTTCGCGTCTTTTTGACAGGGAAGAGTATGCTGATGCACTTGTCATCTATGATTCCATAAAAAAGCCCTTCCTTTATGCGGAGGAGCAGATTGAATATGACTTTAAAAGTGCATACTGTTATATCAGAGCCGGCAATACAGATGTGGCAGCAGAGAAGCTGACCGCTATTATTGAGGGCGAATTCAATCCTTACACTGTTCCCAGCCAATATTATTTAGGTTATGTTCGTTATCTGGAAAAGGATTTCAATGCTGCTTTGCCACTTTTCAGAAAAGCTGAGAAAGACCCCCGCTTTTCCGTGCTTGCATCGTACTATGTCGTCGAATCGGAATTCATGCTGGAAAATTACAAATATGTAATTGACCGGGGTCCTGCAATTTTTAATACCCTCGATCGTGATTTGCAGGTCAGTATGGCGAGAATAGTTTCCGAGGCCTATTTTTCAATGGGACAGCCGACTTTGGCTGCCCAATATTTCGATATGTTTTCTGCATCCGGAGGCAATCTTAGCCGAAAAGACCATTATTACTCCGGACTTCTATCATATACGCTCCAGGCATTTCAACAAGCCATAGAATCTTTTAGTAAAGTTGTCGGCAGTGAAGATGCTATTGGTCAGAGTGCTTACTATTATAGTGCCAACAGCCATCTGCGTCAACACAATAAAATTGCTGCAATGGAGGCCTTTAAAGCGGCAGCAGAGTCGGATTTTGACATTGTCATCAAAGAAGATGCCCTTTTCAATCATGCGAAACTCTCATTTGACGTCAATGGCGATATCTCAGGTTTTGAACAATATATGGAGCAATATCCGGAGAGTGGAAAAGATGATATCATCAATAGTTACATTGCAGCCTCATACCTTTTAAGTAAGGACTACAACTCTGCTGTGGCAGCTCTTACAAAGATACGCGAACTTTCAGACGAATCCTCGGCAAACCTTCAGAAAGCTGCATTCTTCAGAGCTATGCAGCTAATTGAAAACAGAGGCTACAGATCGGCAGTTCCCATGCTGGAGCTTTCAATAGAGAATGGACGTCACGATCTTCGGCTTGAGGCACTTGCCAAGTATTGGCTGGCAGAGTGTCATTTCCGTAATGGAAGATATCGTCAATCCACAAATATAAACCTCGGTCTGATGGAAAACCCCTATTTTCTCGATTCGGAGCAGTATCCTACGGCCATATATAACCTTGCATACGGTTATTTTATGTGGGGCAGATTTGACAGAGCTCAGCAATGGTTTTCTGAATATTTAGGCAGGAGCGGTCGTAAACAGTTTGAAAAGGATGCACGTGTGCGTCTTGCAGACTCTTATTTCATGCAGAACAACTATACGGCTGCTGCCACCACTTACGAGCAGGTCTTTAACAGATATCCCACTTCAAACGATCTCTATCCGGCATATCAGAGCGCTGTTTCTTATGGACTCCTTGGCAATGATACGAGAAAGATAACCATACTCAGACAAGCTCTCAAGATCAATCGCAATGCGGAACTTTACACACAGTGTCTCTTCGAATTGGGACGCACCCTGGTGCAGCGTGGGGCCGACGATGATGCGGCAGAGTGCTTTCTGACCCTTATCGGGCATGATGCAGATAGTACCTATTTTACTAAGTCAATGCTCGAACTGGCGATGATAAATGCCAACAACGGTAAATACAACAAGGCAATCGAATATTATAAGAACATTATTGAGGGGATGCCGCTCTCACCCGAGGTTCCCAATGCCATATCGGGTATGGAAAGCGTCTATCAGACCATCAATCAGCCTGAAGAGTACTTCGCATACCTCGAAACTCTCGGGATGTCGGATATTAAAAGTGAGGATGAGAAGGAGCTTATGCTTTTCAATGCTGCAGAACAACGTTACCTTTCGGGCAACCATAACTCAGCCATTTCATCGCTGCAATCATTTGTAAAAAAATACCCTTCCGGTTCCAAGACGGCACAGGCATACTATTACCTTGCCGAGTCTCTTAAGGCTAAAGGGCGTAAAGAGGCCGCATCAGATGCCTACTTCCAGGTTATAAAACGGGGCGAGGGCCCTTTTGCCGAAGCAGCTACCCGCAATTATGCCGATATTTCATTGGAACTCGAGCACTACTCTACGGCAGTCACTGCATATGAATCTCTCATTTATATCGCCAGTACCGAAAATATGAAAAATAGCGGCTATGTTGGCCGTATGCGCTCTTATTACAACAATAAGCAGTATGAGGAGGCGGTTGCAGATGCCAAAAGGGTGAGCGGGGTAACAGATCTTCCTGAAGAGATGTTGCGTGAGGCAGAATATATTACCGCAAAGAGTCTTCTGTTTCTCGATAATAGGGAAGAGGCAAAACCGATTCTTACTACTCTTTCCCGTAATCCTCATGACAGTTATGGAGCTGAGGCTACCTATTTGCTGATTATGGATTCTTATGGAGCCGGTGATTTTATCGCTGTTGAAAATCGAGTTTATGACTTTTCAGAATCCGAAACCCCTCAGATTTATTGGCTTGCAAAAGCATTTATCGTCCTGGGTGATTCATTTGCGGATAGGGGAGATGTTGAACAGGCAGTGGCAACATATGAGAGCGTACTTGAAGGATATGAACCCACAGGGGGGTCCGATGATGTGAAAGAACAAGTTGAAATGCGTTTAGACAAACTGAAAACGAGATGAAGATGAGGAGAACGATATATATATTGACTTTTGTTATCTTGATGCCTGTTGCTCTTTTCGGGCAGACAATCGACCCTACCGTCGAGGTTAGCCGGGAGTTTGACGTCAAACTCGGAGAGATCCATAAGCCCGAAATACCCAAGAATGTGGCAGACTCTCTGCGTAGTTTCAATATAACTTTTGACTATTCCATATTCAACAGGCCCTACCTGGATCTATACGAATTTTCTCCTCATGAGTCGGCTGCTATAAAGCCGGCAAAGGATGCCCGTCATCCAATTTCATTTCTTAGGCTAGGTACTCAGTTTCCTCTCAAACCCTCTGCAGAGCTCTATCTTCAGGCGGTTACAAAAAAGGGTTTTTATGCCGGGATTTATGCTGATCACGATTCTTATTGGGGGAAAATACCTTCGTCGGTGGGAGATTATGCTTTCGATGTGCGCAAAATGCGTAATGATTTTGGAGGCAATTTGAAATATGCCTGGAAAGAGGGAGAGTTTTCACTTGATGTCGGGGCCATATTATCCAAATATGATGGCAGTCGTGATTCAATTAAAAGCACCCACAATATGCATATGGCAGACATTGCAATGAATGTTAAGTCGGCTGACGGTTCGGAAAACAGTATTTACTACGATATTGGCCTTGCTTTCATCAATGGATCTAAACGTATGGTTGACACATTACGTGAAAATAATATTTCACTTGGAGCAATGATAGGTACGACATTCGATGTGCACCGTATCTATATGGACTTCAATATGTGCTTCTCGCTCTATGGAGGCTTTCGTGATCATACGGCCGGAATATTGGAGATTTCTCCAATTTACGAATATAACAAGGGACGTTTTTTGGCCAAATTCGGAGCAAAGTTTGGTAATCGTTTCAGCATTCATGAGTCCAAAGAGATTCAGTATGACAATGGTAACAACCATTCTTCTACAGCGAGCACCATATTTCCTGATATTGACGCGAGATTTGAACTCGTCGAGCAGTCGTTATGGATTCATACTGTAATTGGCGGAGGTCATGAGCTTAATTCATTCATTGAGATGACCCGTGATATGCCCTTGATTGCTCCTCATACCGACCTGAGGTTTGGGTCAAGACCTCTGGATGCAACACTTTCACTCGAATCAGTTATAAGGGGCAGGATGGCGTTTAATCTGATGACATCTTACACGATATTTCGGGATAAATTGATTTTCGAGCCGGTAATGTCTGATCCGGAGCCATTTAATATCATTGCCACCTACTGGGATTTTGGAAGGTTGTCATTTGGTGCAGACGCACTTTGGAAATCGGGATCGATTACTACCGGAGCTGAATTTAGGTACAATCTCTATTTTAGTGGGGAGGAACCGGAAATTACCCAACTGCCTCGTATAACCACAAATGCTTTTTTTGTCTGGAATTGGCGTAACCGTATCAATGCGAAGGTGGAATGCAGATATGCCGGTGAAGTTACGGGCGATTATGATGGTTCTTACACAATACCCTCTATAATTGATCTGGGAGTAACTCTAGACCTTACCATCAACCGAAATCTCGGTGTTTTTCTAAAGGGAGGAAATCTTCTAAACAGAGGCAATTGTTACATGCCTATGCACAATTCCGTGCCACGTAATTTTGGAGGTGGAATCTGTGTGAAATTTTAAGGATTTTACCTTTTTTTTCGTATCTTTGTTTCTTTATCAGAAACAAGGAAATAATGATTGAAAACGAGATTATTGAAGCGGAAAATCACTATTCCGCAGATAGTATCAAGGTACTTGAAGGACTTGAAGCGGTGCGTAAGCGCCCTTCGATGTATATTGGTGATATAGGAGCCCGTGGTTTACACCATCTGGTTTACGAGGTAGTTGACAACTCCATTGACGAGGCCCTCGTCGGCTATTGTAGCGAGATCTCCGTAGTTATAAATCCGGACAATTCCATAACAGTGTCAGACAACGGTCGTGGTATCCCTACGGATACTCACGAACAGGAGGGGCGTTCAGCTCTTGAAGTCGTGCTTACAGTACTTCATGCCGGAGGAAAATTCAGCAAAGATAGTTATAAGGTTTCCGGTGGACTCCATGGGGTGGGTGTCTCCTGTGTGAATGCTCTTTCATCACATCTGACCGCTGAGATTCACCGAGAAGGAAAGATATTTAAACAGGAATATTCGCAAGGTAAACCTCTTTATGATGTAAAAGTGATTGGTGAGACTGCAAAAACGGGTACCATTATCACCTTTAAGCCTGATCCTGAGATTTTTACTCTTTCTACGGTATATGATTATGACACTCTGGCACGTCGCCTTAGGGAACTCGCATTTCTCAATAAAGGTGTGAAGCTCTCACTTAGGGATGACAGGGCAGCGGAAATGATTATAGATGAACATGGCGAAGAGGTTGAGGCACCAGCAAAGCAGGATATGTTTTATTCAGAGGAGGGACTCCTGGAGTTTGTGAGTTATCTGGATGGGATGCGTGACGTAATTACAGAACGCCCGATTTACCTTGAGACTGATAAGGTAATTCCCATTGAGATTGCAATGCAGTATAATACTGACTTCAAGGAGAATATCTACGCATATGTAAACAATATCAACACAATAGAGGGCGGTACACACCTTACCGGTTTCCGTCGTGGCTTGACCACTACCCTTAAGAGTTATGCCGAGAAGAATGGTTTCCTCTCTAAACTCAAATTTGATCTTGACCCTTCAGACTTTAGGGAGGGACTTACAGCAGTCATCTCCGTTAAGGTTGCAGAACCTCAGTTTGAAGGCCAGACCAAGACTAAACTGGGAAATAGCGAGGTAATGGGAGCTGTATCGCAGGCCACCAGCCAGGCTCTGGAAAATTACCTCGAGGAGAATCCCCGCGATGCCAAGATCATCATCGAAAAGGTGATTCTGGCTGCAACAGCACGTCATGCAGCACGTAAGGCACGTGAATTGGTGCAACGCAAAACTGTTATGTCAGGTTCAGGTATGCCGGGCAAATTGGCTGACTGTTCCGATCGGGATCCTGAGAAATGTGAAATTTTCCTCGTAGAGGGAGACTCTGCAGGTGGAACCGCAAAGCAGGGTAGGGACAGGATGTTTCAGGCAATTCTTCCTTTGAGAGGCAAAATCCTCAATGTTGAGAAGGCGATGGAGCACCGTGTTTTCGAGAGTGAAGAGATTCGCAATATTTACACTGCACTTGGTGTTACTATTGGTACCGAAGAGGACCCGAAAGCCCTCAATCTTTCCAAGCTCAGATATCACAAAGTTGTGATAATGACTGATGCCGACGTGGACGGAAGTCACATTACCACACTTATTTTGACATTCTTTTTCCGCTATATGCCAGATCTTATCACTAACGGACATGTCTATATTGCCACACCTCCTCTCTATTTGGTTAAGAGAGGTAAGGAGGAACAATATTGCTGGACCGATGAAGAGCGCTCCGAGGCTGTTGAGCGTATGGGCAAGGGCAACCCGGCCAGTGTCAGGGTGCAGAGATACAAAGGTCTTGGAGAGATGGATGCAGAACAGCTCTGGGATACCACAATGGATCCCACCAAACGTGTTCTCCGTCAGATCCATATCGATAATGCCATTGAGGCAGACCGTATATTTACTACTTTGATGGGAGATGATGTTCCCCCACGCAGAGAGTTTATTGAGCAGAATGCTCGTTACGCTAATATTGACGCATAATTACTATAATCTAAATATTTTGTACTATGGACATTTTTGAAAGACTAAGCAAAGATTCAGGTGGTCCGCTTGGCCAATATCGTGATAAAGCTTTTGGTTACTTTATGTTTCCCAAACTTGAGGGAGAAATAGGTCCCAAGATGTTTTTCCAGGGCGAAGAGGTTCTTTGTTGGAGTATTAACAACTATCTTGGTCTTGCCAATCACCCCGAGATACGCAAGGCAGATGCTGAAGGTGCTGCAAAATGGGGAATGGCTTATCCTATGGGCTCCAGAATGCTTACCGGACATACTGCGCTTCATGAGAGACTTGAGAGAGAACTTGCTGACTTCGAGAAAAAAGAAGATTGTTTCCTTTTCAACTTCGGTTATCAGGGCATCGTATCTACCATTGATGCGCTCGTTTGTCGTCATGATGTGATAGTTTATGACAACGAATGTCACGCTTGTTTGCTCGATGGAATACGCCTCCATCTTGGTGCTAAATATAAATATCGTCATAATGATATTGCCGATTGCGAGAGGATCATAAAGAGAGCTTGCAAAGAGGCTGAGGCGAAAGGAGGTGGAGTACTACTTCTTACGGAGGGTGTTTACGGTATGACCGGTGCACTCGGTATTCTTAAAGAGATTGTTGATCTCAAAAAGAAATATAATTTCCGTATTTTGATTGATGATGCACACGGTTTCGGTGTCATGGGTAAGGAAGGCCGCGGTACATCCGAGCATTTCGATGTGATGGACGAAATTGACCTCTACATCGGCACATACGCCAAGTCAATGGCCACAATCGGTGGATTTGTAGCCGGTCCAAGAGCCATTATTAATTACCTAAGGTATAATCTTCGTTCTCAGATTTATGCAAAGTCACTTCCCATGCCTATCGTTGAGGGCGCTCTTAAACGCCTCGAAATTATCCGTGGTGAAGAGGGTGCACGTCTTCGTGACAAACTCTGGGTTGTGACCAGGGCTCTCCAGGAGGGTCTCCGTAAGAGAGGATTCGATATTGGACCTGCTGAAGCGTGTGTTACTCCCGTATTTATGGATGGTAATTTGGCGCAGGCCACGAACATCGTGATTGACCTTAGGAAAAATTATAAGATTTTCTGCTCTACCGTTACATATCCTGTGGTGCCTCAAGGTATCATAATGTATCGTATTATTCCTACTGCGGCCCACTCACTCGAGGATGTAGAGTACACTCTCGACGCATTTGCCGAGATCAAGGTGAAGCTCGACAAGGGTGTTTATGACGCAGAGGAGATCCGCGACATGTCTATTAAGTAGTTCCGAGTTCCGAGTATGTAGTGTGTAGTTGGGAGTCCTGAGCGTGTAGTAGTGAATGATTGTGTGTTGTGTGTTGCGTGTTGCGCGTTGCAGGGTGCGGGGTGGTTCGGGTTGTGAGGTGTGGGGATTTTTTTCGTTTTGAGTTGGGAGATAAAGGATACAGATGTTGAAGTTTGTTGCGGGGGAGTAATCGTATTAATGCCTCTCCTTTCGTCAAATACGAAAATATATCAATGCTACACAGAAGAGGTTAAACACTACAAGTCTGAAATATACGATAATGGACAGGTTCTTACGGAACCTGTCCATATTTTTATTTAATTCACTCACTCTTTCCCAATCTTCGGATAACGCAACCCTTCATACAAACTTTCGTTTCTATCCTGCTGCCGTAGCTTGCGTCAACTCGAAACTCATAACTATATACTCAGAACTAGTTGCGTAGCAACTCAATATCCTAAATTTGCTCCTTGAAGGATTTTTGTGAAAAACTCCAGATGTTCTACTAAGGCATAGTCCCAGTAGGTCCAGGAATGAGTTCCCGGGGAGAGAAGCATAATGTGAGGGATCTTCATTTCACGGCATTTTGCCGAGAAATCGGTGCTGGATCTCACATAATAGTCATCATATCCGCAGGATATTACCATCAATTTGCCCGATCCGGCCACTTTGTCAAGGTTGGCTATCGGATTATTGGCTTCATAGAGGTGATTGTCAGGAGTATAAGGACCCAGAATCTGGCTGAGCTCCTCATCGAGCAGTCTGGGGGAGGTATGAAAGATATCGAGCACGCCGCTCATAGAGCCGGCAGCCCTAAATCTGGATATGTCATCCAGAAAGATATTGATAGCACCAAGCCCTCCCATTGAAAGACCTGTTATGAAGGTCTTTTCCGGATCCAGGTTATATTTTTCCACCATCTGTGGATAGAGTTCCCTGTCAAAGAAACTTCTCCATTGCATTTTGTCTTTATCGACATTATCCGCATACCAGCTATTATAAAATCCATCAGGACAGATGATTCTGAATCCGAAACGATTGCTGACCCGCTGTAAGTCGGACTTGTCTGCCCAGTTGCGGTAGCATCCTGACCAGCCGTGAAGAAGAAACAATGTGGGCATCTCTTCATTTGTAGCATAGTCGTGGTGACCATAACGCTTTGGAGTGAATACAAGGATTGAATCATCGCACTTAAGGAGGTCTGAACTGATGACGACAAGTTCTTGTGCATTGATTGTAAATGTGGCTAAAATGAGAGCCACAGCCAGGATTAGTTTTTTCATTGTAGCACTTTTTTTCTTAACTTTACAAAATTATAAAATAATTTATGGAAACAACAAGAAACCTCAAAAACTACCGGTCGCTCATTTGGTTTGCTGTTTTGGCGGTACTGATGATCATTCTCTATCCCAATGAGGGAAAATTCAAGTATGAATATGCACGTGGCCAGGCCTGGATTTATGAGACGCTAATTGCTCCATTTGATTTTCCCATTTTAAAGACCGAGGCTGAGTTGCTGGTGGAAATCGAGCAAAAAACCTCACATATTGTCGAATATTATAACTATAATAATGAGACAGCTGAAAGGATGCTGGATGGTTTCGCCAGGTTTTCCATAGAGAACTCCATTCCGGGAGATATTTCACGGCATATTTCCGATTTTCTATCCGATGCATATTCCGGCGGGATAGTCTCCACTTTCGAAGATGAGGATATCTCGGACAAAGTGATATTCGTAAATAGGAATGGAAGGGTAACGGATATGCCTGCTTTGGAGGTGTATGATCAGAAGAGAGCTGCCGGTCTGCTGCAGGCAGATCTGCGCTATACTTTTCCGAAGGTGGCTACAGACTCTCTTCTTACACTTATAAACATACCCTCCTGGATTGTACCTAATCTGGTGTACGATGAGGATGTTACTGCGCTTTTGCACCGTGATGCGGTTAATTATATATCGCCCACCAAGGGTATTATCTACTCCGGACAGTTGATTGTCTCCAAGGGTGAGATCGTTTCTGCTGAGATCGAACAGATTCTCGACTCTTACAAAGCTGAGTACAACAGAAGTTTTGGTTATAGCTCTGCACGTGGCTGGCTCATTGTGAGTCATGTGGTGACGGTGCTTATATTGGTCTTTCTCCTTTTCCTCGCCATTTTCTTCACATCGAAGGAGGTTTTGAGAAACACAAGACAGCTTCTGTTTATACTTCTGATGGTGCTATTTGCATTTGCGGCCACAGCTCTGGTCCATCGTCTGGGTGCCAATCTCATTTATATTGTGCCATTTGCAGCACTGGCCCTAATTGCTGCTTCATTTTTCAAAAATGAGATAATCTTTCCCATCTACCTCATTTCGCTTTTGCCACTTTTGCTGATTGCGGAGAATGGCATAGAACTTTTCGGTATTAATCTGGTTGCCGGCAGTATAGGGTTGCTTACCTATACCTATTTCAATAGAGGGTGGAAAGTGTTCCTAAATTCAATATTTATTTTTGTGGGAATGATGGCGGTGCTGCTTTCGTTCCGTCTGTTGACGGATGACGCAGCGATGATCTGGAAGAGCTATACCGTGACATTCATTGCGATAAATGCAGTGTTATGTGTTGTGCTCAATCCGTTTGTACTTCTGTTCGAAAGAATATTTTCATTCACCTCATACTCTCGTCTGTTTGATCTTACGGACAGTAGCAACAAGCTGCTCCAGGAGCTATCGCATCGGGCACCAGGCTCTTTCCAACACTCTCTGATGGTGGCTAATATGGCTGAAGTTGCTGCTCGGGAGATCGGAGCTAATGCGATGCTGGCAAGAGCGGGTGCAATGTACCATGACGTGGGTAAAATGGAAAATCCCGCATGTTTCATTGAAAATGTTAATCCCGGCAGTGCGCAGGACAATTACCACAAGGATCTTACACCGGAGGAGAGTGCAGCAGATATTATTCGCCACGTGGATGATGGACTTGCACTGGCGCGCAAATTTCATCTTCCTGATGTGATAAAAGATTTTATACGTTCACATCACGGTCAATCCATGACTCTTTATTTCTACAATGTCTATTGCAATAATGGTGGCGATCCCAAGAATACTGCCCCTTTTACCTATAAAGGAATGCTTCCCACTACCAGGGAGCAGGTGATTGTGATGATGGCGGATGCTGTTGAGGCTGCATCACGCTCACTCAAGAAATATACTGACGAAAGTATCTCAGAACTGGTTGAAGAAATTCTCGGCTCCCGTCTTTCGGATAAACAGCTTGCGCGGGCTGATATATCATTTAAGGAGATCAATATGGTCAAAGAGTCCTTTAAGAGACAGCTCAAACAGACATATCATGCGCGTATTGCCTATCCAAAGCGAAAACGCGATCACAAAGAAAAATAGATAAGATGCGACACTTTATCAGACCGCCATACCTCAAACCCGGTGATACAATAGGGCTTGTGGCGATGGCATCGGCTATTGCACAATCTCAACGCACCCCCGAATATGAAGAAAAATGGAGTGCCGTATTTCATTCCTGGGGACTTAAAGTTAAAAAAGGGAAATACTTGTATGAGTCACTTTCGGGCGATTTTGCCGGAGAAGATGCTCTTAGAGCTGAAGATATGCGCGAAATGCTCCTTGATGAGGAGGTCAAAGCGATAATCTCCTTTCGTGGCGGATATGGTTCGATGCGTACTCTGACTCACCTGGATCTAAATCTTTTTAAGAAATATCCGAAATGGTTAGTGGGCTTCAGTGATATAACTATTTTTCATAATGCATTGAACTCATTGGGATTGGAATCGATACTCGGAGCAATGCCCAGTACCTTTGGAGATGCACCGCAGGAGACATTTGATTCACTCTATGATGCGCTTTTTGGCCGAAAAATGCATTATTCCACCGAACCACACCCATTCAGTAAGTCAGGAAAGTGCAGAGGCAGGCTGGTTGGAGGCAATCTATGCCTATTTGCCAGTACTATAGGCACTCCTATTCAAAATCTATTCGAGGAGGACTCCATTCTGTTTATTGAGGATATTGGCGAAAAAATGCATACAGTGGATAGGATGTTGCTTACAATGCGATACGCAGGTATGCTCGACCGTCTCAAAGGCATGATAATAGGTCAGTTTACAGATACGGCAGATAGCGATACATGGGGGAAAGATGTATATACTCTCATAAAGGAGCATACCGACCCTCTCGATTGTCCGGTTCTTTTCGGATTTCCATGCGGTCACGAGCAGCCTAATTATTCGCTTGTGCTGGGAAGGGAGGCAGTAATGGAGGTATCACCTGATGGTGGTTTCTTGCGTCTGCTTTGATTGTTGTTCCTGCATTCGTTGCAGGGGGTCTTTTTGACGTATCTCCAGCACTCTCGCTTGCTGAGCAGCATACTCTTCACGGCGTCTTTTGCTCCAGAAGATCTTTCTGAAAAGTTCCCTGAAGTCATCAAATTCTTCTTGATAGGAGACACCTATTCCATTGCGCTGCAATTGGTCAAGATAGTTACTATATTGGTCTGCAGAATGGGAGAAAAGAGTCAGGCGTATTCTGCCCGTACGATCGATTTTGATCTCCATATCGACATCACCCACCAAGTCGCTTTGATTGGAGGTCATATATTGCCTGTTGCCTATATTTCCATTGATGTTGACCCGGTTGTTGAACAGTTGTGTTGAAACAGCTACATCAAATATGTCGCGTCCATTCTCTCCGGGCTGATAATTAAACCCAAGGTCGAGAGGGATGTTGAGCTGGCGGAAGACATTATTTAGTTGGTTGGCCATAATCTCCGAAGCATTGGAGTAAAGTACCGTAGTGTTGTTTACAATGCCCGACTGTTCATCGGGAACAAAGCTTCCGGAGAGAAGCAGGGTCAGCAGTTGTTTAAGACGTTTGTCTTCGGTACTCAATGCACTTTCAACACGTCCCTTTATGGTAGGGTCAAGGTCAGGTATATCAATGGAGAAGGTCAATTCAGGATTGGCAAGTTTGCCGGTAATGCCTATCCCGCAGTCCACCGTCCGCCTGGTGCTTATGGATGTAGTATCAGCTATCAGAGTCCCTATGGAAGCTTTTGTGCGGTAAATAGCCTCGAGGTTGAGGTCCGACTTCATTATGTCGCCCGTAAAGTTGATCGTTCCGCCGGGATTGATAATGAAATCACGGGATGCAAGTCCCATCAGCACAAATTTGTAACTGCCTTCATCAATATTGTAGTTGCCTTTGATGTCAAACAGGTCTGTGGCGGTGTTGGTGTTTATTACTAACTGGCCGGTTCCGCGCGACTTAATGACATCACCAAGTGCTTTGTTGATTTCAAGATGGACTTCAGCGTCAGGGGTGGCATTTACGCGCATTCTGACGGCAAATTCATAGTTCTCTTTCTCTTCGATGGCACTATTCATCACTTGGAGTGAATCATAAGCTGAAATGGACTTGACTGTGGTTTTGTCCACAAATGTCAGCAGTGAAGTGTGGCTGCTTGAAGAGGAACTTAGCGGAATATGTATGGTGGAATTACGTCCGGTGGTTATGTTCATATCCAGCAAAAGTTTGTTGAAGGGGCCGCTTATGCGGATTGTGCCGGTAGCGAATGCTCTTCCGTAGAATAAGTCGTTATCTGCGGCTGTGGTGTTGAGGCCGAGGAGATGTTCGGCATTCAGTCTGGCATTGAGGTGCATATTCTTGAAGTAGTCATAGTGCAATCCTCCGGTTAGTATTCCTTCATGACCAAATTTGTCTGTAACAATTGTCTCTTCAAATACGATTCCTTTTTCACTCACACTGAAAGGACCGTTAAGGGTATATGGCACTTTTGTGTAGTCCAGTACAAAATTAAATTCGTCAAAATGTCCGTTGGTACTATTAAGAGCCAATTTGTCCGGAGTACCTGATATGTCAATATCTGCAGAGATATTTCCACTGACATTTGATAAAAGACCTTCAACTACGGGACCGAGGCAGACAAGTGAGAATTTGTCCAGAGATAATTTTCCTGTAATGTTCTTATTGTTTGGATAATAGGATCCTGCAAGATAGAGAGGTGTGAGTTCATCCTTTCTGTTGTTGAGTAAAAAATCAAAACATTTACCCGCTTCATTCCAGGTGGTATGGATGCCGAGATTGCCGATTTGATCACCGGCAACTGAAATTTGATCCCCATCAATATTAAGCAACAGGCCCTTGTTTTCAGCATAGAGGCCAAACAATTCTGCTTTACCGGTCAGAAAACCCTGTATGTCGAGTGGTATATCGAAAAATGGATTGATCACGGAGGCATCAAAACGGTTTAGTTTGACTGTAAGCGTATCTTCGGGGCTTGCTGAGAGTCTGCCGTCAAAACGTATTGTCTGGTCTTCATTTGAGAGGCCGAAATTAGTTACTGATATATCCTTATCTACATATTCTATGGAAGAGGGGTTCAGGGCCCAGTTGTTTCCATTTATAACAATATTTGAGGGGTAAAAGTCAGCAAGAATTTTTAATCCATTCTCCTTGGGCTCAGGGAATGATACCCTTGCATTTATATCGGCATAAGTGGCCTTCTGCTCACGATTGTCAAATCCGAGATTAAGTCCTATCGAGTTATCTTTTACAAGTGCCTTGATGATTGCATCATAGCCTTTTATGTTGCCGGATTGCAACATTTCGGATCTGAAGATTGTGGTAATCATACTGTCCCGGTTGTCCACCGTCAAGTCAAGATCCTTGATGTAATTATGTTTGTAGGCCAGCAGAGGCGATTTGACAGCGATTTTCAAAATGTCGTCACTTGTGACTCTGACATTTACCATAGACCGATCTTCCACGTAGAGACCCGGCATCAGGAAACTGCAGACCGGCCTCATATCGAAAGTCTGAAGATTGAAACTATAATTTTCTTGTATATCGGGCAGCCCTTCCTGATCCTCTTTTGTCTCAAATAAATGGCTAAGGTGATGTTCTGCTGTAAGCTTAAGCATATCTGATGCAAATGATGAGATTGGAGCTGTGCCTTCATAGTCAGCCCGGGCAAACGAGGATTTGAGTTGGAGGGTGTAGTAATCTTTATATGAATTGGAACGGAGGTGGATGTTGCCTACATCAAAATTGTCGCTTCCAAGTGAACAGCTGAGATTTTTGACTAGAATATCTCCAAACATATCCCCGGCCTTGGTTTTGGTAAAGTCGGCATCTGCCTGGAGCTTGATCGTCGAGATTTCCCTTTTGTCAAAATTAAGCGCGTGAAGGTCAGCGTGACCGAGTGCCAGATTAAATTTGTATAGAGAATTATTGCTCTTGCCCGCGAGTGCAAAGAGGCCGTGGAACATAAAGTTGAGATTTGGATCGCTACAGATTACGCGTCCGTCAAATTCGCTGTTAGCCAGTCTTCCCGTAGCCAGAATATTACTATAGTTGTAGTTGTTGAATCCAAGTTCGCTAATGCTGATTTGCTCGATATCTATGCTTGACTCCTGGCCAAATAGTGCTGAAACAGTAGCATCGCAGGTAAAGTCGCCTAAAAGAGAGTTGTCTAAAAGACGTCCGAGGTCGAATGATTTGCTCTTTATAAATCCAATAAGTTCATAGCCGACTCCTCTTTCATTGCGACATATGATGTCAACCTTGAATTGTCCCAGATCCTCGGAGCCAAGCTCTCCGAATGCGACAAAGTCCTCAAAGAAACCATTAAGACTGCCGTCAAAATGAATTCTTTCATTTCTGGCAAATGAGCTGATGGCTTTTTTATCAATAGGGGTGTCGGTAACGGAGGCCACTATATCAGCTATTTCTGCAGTAGTTGTATAGCATTGCTTGATATCAAAAGTGGCCATTGTCTCGTCGGTGTATGGCAGACCGGAAAGGTGAGCGGAAAAATCGAGTAATGTTTGCCTTGATTTGGATTGTACTTTGAGAGAATGAGTAATAAGATTGCTCACCGTGCCTTTTGTTTCGCCAACCAAATAAAAGTTCAAGGTAAAATATGATAGTTCATCGGTGTAACTTCTTAAAGATCGAAAGTCGAGAAATGACCCTTCTTTAAGGTCAAGGCCCATGTAAACCTTTGTCATATAATCCGAAAAGTCACTGAAATCGTCAAATCTCATCGAGTAGTACTCTGTCACAAGCCTTGAGTACCCGTCGTCATAGAGCATATCGTCAATATAGATCTCCTTACGGGTAATGGTGTCAAGGCCATTGTATTCGAGTACATCACCCAGACGTATCTCCCCACTAAAGGTGTTTACATTTAGTCCGTTACCCTCCTTGAACGCGAGATTGTCCAGTATGACCGTTATATCATCCTCTATACGGAGATTACGTGCTGAGAGATTAATGTCGTTCAGTACTATGTTGCTCCAATCTATAGTCCTGGGGTCTTTGTAGATTGTGATATCAAATGTGTCGAGTGCCCTGAATGTGAAATCTCTTATTTCGATTTTGTCAATATTTAGCGATTTCGTCCATCCATCTGATTTCTCTTCTGAAATTTCTTCAAAATCATTTTCAACATCCTCAGAAATATCATCTTCCCGGGTTTTCTCCTTTTTTTTCATCAACATGGAGAGATTGCTCTCGTCAGGGGTTATTTTACATATATTGAATTGTCCACCTTCAACAACAATTTTGTTCGCTTCTATTTCTCCTGAAATAACACTTCGAGCCTGTAGGTTAACAGAGACCTTGCTTGCATGAAACAGAGTATCACCTACAGGACCGGCCACCAGAACATCCTTTACAATCAAGCGGTTGAAAAGGGCGTATGATATAGCACCGACGGATATATCACCATTGATCTTTTCAGAAAGCATAGAAGAGGCCTTATTGCATAAATATGTCTGGAATACAGGCATTTGTATTGCAATATAGAGGGTGGTTGGAATAAGTGTGATAAGAATAACCACCGCAAGAACTATTTTTTTCCAGGTCTTGATGTGCTTTAATTTACGGTATATCAAACAAAAGTACTAATTTTTACTAATTTTGTGCACAAAATTCAATCCAATTTAAGATATGGCGATAATTCTTGCAATAGAATCCTCTTGTGATGACACTTCAGCTGCAGTTCTCAGGGAAGAATATCTGCTCTCCAATGTCATGGCCTCTCAGGAGGTACATAGACAATATGGCGGAGTGGTGCCGGAACTTGCCTCCCGCGCACACCAGCAAAACATTCTTCCGGTAGTCTCTCAGGCCCTTGATCAAGCCGGTGTCACCGTAGAACAATTGGATGCAATCGCCTTTACCCGTGGTCCGGGACTTCTGGGGTCGCTTTTGGTGGGTACTTCCTTTGCAAAAGGGCTTTCCATTGCGATAGGGAAGCCTCTAATTGAGGTTAATCATCTTCAGGGTCATATGCTTTCTCACTTTATAAGGGTTGATGGCAGGGAACATCGGGAGCCGCATTTTCCTTTTCTTTCATTACTTGTTTCCGGGGGCCATACCCAGATTGTAAGGGTCAATGATTATCTCGATTATGAAGTGCTCGGTTACACCATAGATGATGCTGTTGGAGAAGCATTTGACAAGTGTGCTAAATTGCTGGGACTAGGCTATCCGGGAGGTCCGGTCATTGATCGTCTTGCAAAAGAGGGAGATTCCTCGGCATTCCGTTTTGCAAAGCCCAATATTGCCGGCTTGAACTACAGTTTCAGCGGCATAAAAACATCGCTGCTCTATTTTCTTAGGGATGAGATTGCAAAGGATCCTGATTTTTTGGAGAATAACAAAGTCGATATTTGTGCCTCGTTTCAGAAAGATTTGATAGATATTCTTCTTAAAAAACTCATCCTTGCGGCAAAGCAGACCGGTATCAAGGAAATTGGTCTCGGGGGAGGGGTTTCCGCTAATTCCGAACTTCGTGAGCGAATATCCCTCGAAGGAAAAAAAAGGGGCTGGAATCTCTTCCTGCCCGAACTCAGATTTACTACCGACAATGCGGCGATGATAGGTATAGTTGCTCTTTACCGCTACAGAGAAGGGCTTTTCACTCCAATGGATGTGGCACCTATATCTCGTGCAGCAGACTATTATCAGATAAATAAATAGAGCAATGTGGGATAGTCAGCTAGTTACAGCCACTTCCACAAGATGAGCACTCGCCCTCACAGTTGTGCATAGCTCTCTCGCCGTAGAGTCCATTGACAAGCTCTTCTTCAGTAGCCTCTCTTATTGCAGTAATCTCTCCTGTAAAATGGAGTGATTGCCCTGCAAGTTCATGGTTGAAGTCCATTTTTACACTCTCTTCGCTCACTTCCACAACTTTTCCGGGTATTACGCCACCCATTTGATTCCTCATGGGAATGTAATTGCCGGGAACCAGAAGCTCTTCCTGGAGTACACCATCTATTTCAAATATGTTTTTAGGGAGGTCAACGATAGCCTGGGGATTGAATTCGCCATAACCCTCTGCAGCAGAGAGCACAAAGTCAAATTTGTCGCCAACACTCTTATCAAGGAGGTTTTCCTCAAATTTGGGGAGCAAATAGCCCATGCCCATTATGAATTCAAGTGGATTTTCTTTGTCGCAGGAGTCTTTGAGTTCGCCATTGACTTCCAGATTGTAGATCAGAGATACTACTTTGTTTTCTTTAATTTTCATTCTATTTTAAATTTCCGTTATTGTTGTTCAAAATAATTATGATGCTACCGTTGCAGTTGCAGCTTCGCCATTTTCAGCAGGAAGACGGCGGATCTTGTATCCCATAGCAGCAATGATAATCGCTATTACGGGAGTGATAAAGCAGAAGAATGCATAGGGGAACCAAACCATGCAGGAGATTCCCAGTACTCCGGATTGTGCAACTGCACAGGTATTCCAGGGCACCATGACTGAACTCACAGTTGCAGAGTCTTGTAATGTGCGGCTCAAAAGCTCAGGAGCGTAGCCCTTTCTTCTGTAAACGTCACTGAACATTTTTCCGGGGAGCAAGATGGCCATATATTGGTCTGCAAGCACTATATTGCAGAAAATGCAGGTTAAAACAGTAGAGGTTATCATACTTACCAAGTTGTGCATAAAACGCAGCATGCTTTCAGTAATGGTCTGAATCATTCCGCTGGCTGAGAGAGCTCCTCCAAACATTATAACGCAAATAATGATCCAGACGGTGTTAACCATACCGTACATGCCATTTGTGGAGGCCAGAGCAGTAATCAAAGGGTCACCGGTCTCAATTGAAATCTCGCTGGACATCATTTTCAGTATGGTGTAGAAGAACTCCTTGAAGCTACCCATTCCGGAGATAATTTGCCCTACTATTTGGGGTTGTGCCCAAAAGGCCACCAAAGCGCCCACAAATGCTGAGATAAAGAGTGTGAGTACTGCCGGCACCTTTTTGTAAATCAGGTAAATAGTCACTACAGGGATTAATAGGAGCCATCCTGAAATATTAAATGTCTCCTGAAGAGCGGCGAGCTGTGCGCCCACATCCACGGTTGAGGTAGTAGGTATGAAGAATCCCGCCAGGGTGTAAATAATCAGACAGATGATGGCTGCCGGTATGGTAGTGATTAAATTGTATTTTACATGCTTGTAAAGATCGACTCCTGCAACGGAAGCGGAAAGATTTGTGGTGTCGGAGAGAGGTGATATCTTGTCACCAAGATATGCACCGGAGATAATGGCTCCTGCAAGCCAGCCGGTGGGTATTCCAACTATCTGCCCCGCATTGAGCATTGCTACCCCTATGGTGCCGACAGTAGTCCATGAGCTGCCGGCCAGAATGGAAATAATGGAGCAGAGCATAAATGTAACCAGCAGAAATATCGACGGGTGTATAAGCTTGAGGCCCCAATATATCATTGTCGGGACGACTCCGGAGAGCATCCAGGTGGAGGTTAGGGCTCCAATCATGAGCAGGATGAAAATAGCCTCGCTTGTTTTGCTCATATTATCACCCATAGCATCTGAAAAATGCTCCCAGGGTACTTTGAGAAAGAGCATTCCGATAAGACAGGTGATGATCGCAGCAGTTACAAGCGCGATTTGTGAGGGGCCACTGGTTACATCTTCACCAAAAATAATAACCCCTACTGCCAGTATTGTAATTAGTATTACTACTGGAACGAGCGATAGGATAAGACCTGGTTTTTTCTTTTTCTCCATCAGAGTCCGTTGAAATTAACGTTTGAGAAACAGAGTGAAGGTATCTGCCATTTACGACTCTTCATCTGGTCATCGGCAGTAACTATGAGATTGTTCCACAACTTAATGAGATTGCCCGACACCAACATTTCATTTATCGGATGTGTTATTTCCCCATTGTTAAACAAAAATCCCTCTATGCCGTAGGAGAAGTCTCCTGTGGCGGCATTGCAGTTACCTCCGTTGAATTGAGTGACATAAATACCTCTCTCTGCTCTCTTTAAAATATCAGACAAAGATAATTTATTATTTGACAAAAGCTCATTTTTGGGCATTATTACCACCGAAGGTGTGCCGATGGTAACAGCAAGGGATAATTTGCGGCTATAATAATTGTCGATAAAATAATTGCAAATAGTGCCCCCGGAAATGATATCCCGTTCTTTTGTGGCTATGCCCTCGATATTGAAAAGACGGGAGGAGGCATTGCCGATAGTGTGTGGCATATCTCTCAGAAAGACATTCTCCCCAAAAACTTTCTCACCAAGTCTATCCACCAGAAACGAATTGCGTGTGTGAAGGGCACTGCCTTTAAGTGCTTTGGTAAGGGGCATTACAAGTTTCGCAGCTATGTTTCTATCTACAACCATATTGTATGAACCGGAAGGCATTTTGACCGGACCTATGCTTTCAAGCGCCATATTCAGAGCTTTGGTACCGCATCCCCTATATTGGAGATTGTCAAAGAAAACCTCATCTTCATACCAATTTCTTTCGGGTTTTTCATCGCCTTTGCCGCCAACGGAACAGGTAGCTCCAATTGCAAAACCGGATTTGCGCTGATAACCTTCAAATCCCAAACTATCCGCGATAAAGTGCTCTTCCACATAGTCCCCATATTCGCTCTCCGCTGAAATAACCCTGCCGTCAGAGAGCATCTCTGCCGCCACCTCCTGCGCAATAGCGATTCCCCTGGTGGAAGGACGACTCTCAATGGAGGGGTCATACTGCTGAAGGTCAGGTCCATCTCCTTTATAGCAGAGCTCTCTCTCCGGCAGAGACCTGTGCTCATCAGGGGTCATCAGTAGCGTAGCGTTCACCGCATTGGCGGTAAATTGCCTCAGCGTTACTTCATCCATCAGGTTGGTGGAAAATGTGCCGTATTTTCCTCCGGCAAAGATATGGAAATAGAGGACCGAGCTGGCAGCTTGATAGAGACGGTCAATCTTTCCGTTGAGTATAGTCACCACATCACCACGACCCTTCTCCAAAATTACCCGCACATTGGATGCACCCGCATCCAGAGCCATTTGGAGGGCCTTTATAGAGATCTCTTTCATTGGTTGTTTCCTCCCACTGTAAGTGATTTCACAAGTACTGTAGGCATACCGCATGACACGGGGCATTGTTGCCCTTTACCGCAGGTCCAGGTGCTATCTTCCATCTTACCGTCTGATGCTACCTCAAGGATATCCGCGAGTGCTTTTGGGCCATTGCCTATTATGTTTATGTCCTTGATGGGGCGGGTGAGGCGTCCATTCTCAATCATCCGCCCGCTCTTAACGAAGAAAGTAAAGTCTCCCGCTCCGATCTGTACCTGTCCATTCCGGAATTTATCTACATAGATGCCTTGGGATACACCGGAGATGATCTCCTCTGTGGTAGCGGTGCCATTTTCCATATAGGTGGCTCGCATTCTCGGGATAGGTTCAAATCTAAAAGACTCCCTGCGTCCATTTCCTGTGGGCTTGACTTTATAGTGTTGAGCACTAATGCGGTCGTGAAGATATGAGGTTAGAACACCTTCCGTAATCAGCATGGTCTTCTGCCCGGGCACCCCCTCGTCATCGACGTTGAGGGATCCTCTGTTGGAGGGAATGGTAGCGTCATCCGCTATGCTGATCGATTTGCTGCAGATCTGCTCTCCCATCTTGTCGGAAAATATAGATATTCCTTTACGGTTGAAATCGGCTTCAAATGCATGCCCTATGGCTTCATGCAGTAGTATTCCGGATCCTCCGGCCCCCATTACTACTGCCATTTCACCACCCTTCGGACGAATTGCCTCCAGCACCGTAGGGATGGCATCGAGTATTTCACCCACAATCTCATCTGCCAGAGCCGGAGTGAACATTTCATCTCCCATTCTGAAACTTTTCGAGCTGGTGTAATTGTCCGTGATGTCACCTTGAGTGAAAATTACGCTGAAGACTACGGAAGCCAGCGGCCTTTCATCGCAGTAAAATTCTCCCAGGGAATTGATGAAAATTATTTTGCTCAGAGAGCAGGAGCTCTGTCCGATGATCTGGATTATTCGGCTGTCACCTTCGGAAAGTCTTGTGTGGATCCCTTTAAGGTAGTCCTTTTTTGAGGAAATGTTAAAGTCCGATGATTCATTAGATCGGGGATAATAGTTTTTCAGTTTCAGAGGAACAATTTGGGCCGTTTTTCTCCTTTCGGAGGGAGAATTAGCTATACGGGCAGCAGCTTGTGCAGCTGCACGCAGGTCTCTCAGATCCGTGCTTTCAGAATAGGCATAACCTGTGCGACCGTTGCGAATGACTCTGACTCCGGCCCCAAAGTCGATGTCGTTGCGGATGGAATTGACTTCACCATCTCGCAACGCAAGTACTTCTCCTGTGCTATATTCGAAAAAAATGTCGGCATAGTCTCCTCCGGAAGCGAGGGCTTCGTCAAGCAAGAGTTTCAGTTGCTCTTTTGTTATGTTAAACAGATCGAAGTAGTCTCTCATCGACAAAAAAACTACTGCATTGCTGCAGTAGTGTTAGGGGTTAGTAATTTCTCAATTTTGGCAGAGTACAACAAGAATAATTCAAATGTCATCGGCTTTTATTCTAACAATCTGTCCTTTACGGGCAAAAGCCAACTCGGAATTGTCTTGTCTTTTTTCCTGTACGAGCCTCTGAAAACTGATGTCTAAACCCAGAAGAATGGTTTCTCTAAGTTCTCTCGTTTCTAGTTCGCTCATAATTGATTAATTGGTTATATAAGGTTTTATTGTGTATTTTAGTAACAACATTCGTTCCACCTTCGGCTATAATATTGCTTGGATTATTGGAATTGTCTATCAATATCCAATAATTGCAAATCGGCATGTAGAGATTGAAAAGATGTTTGATGCCCACATCGTAGCGTCTGCGAATTGTGGCTTCCGGGACATTGTGTCCGCCTGCTTCGACTCTAAGTTTCACCCGCTCAACGGCCAGTTCCGGCACTTTGAGCCAGAAATACACCAGAGTTACTGTGTAACCCTTTTTTTGTGCTCTTATAATGACCCTTCTCAGTGTCCTCGTAGCCAAAGTGGTCTCAACTCCAAATGTCTCCCCTTTGTCAATCAACTCATCAATCCTCGCCATCATCAACCTGCTTGCCCTTATGGCAGACTCCTCCGGGTTATTAGGTGACAAACGCTTTGCAATCTCATCCGAATTGACGAACTCATCACAATTGAGCATATCGGGCAATATCGTGTAGGATGCGGTGGTTTTACCTGCGCCGTTACAGCCTGCTATTATATACAATTTGGGCATATCCTCACCTCAAGCGAAAACAAAAATAATAAAATATATATGTATCAGAAAATTCCATGGTACTTTTTTTCAACAAACAATGCCGTAATTTTTCTCCTTTTGGTGTGTTATGCCATAACCAAAAAGCGCAAAATCTCCTTTACATGGGTCTGTGGGGAAGATTTCCTTGAGAAAGGATGTGATTTCCAACGCTGTTGATAAATCGGTACTTTTGCGCGAGGTGATGCCGAGCATTGTGGCAGTACGGTGAACATGGACATCAAGCGGTATGATAAGGTCGGCAGGAGAGCTATTTTTCCAAACTCCAAGGTCAACTATGCCATCATCACGTATCATCCAGCGTCTAAGCAGGTGTATCTTTTTATTTGCTGCCTTTGGATTGCTTTTCTGTCCGTATATTTCAGTTCTGAAAAGGTCGGGCGTGAGTGATTCCAGGGAGTCACACTGCATGTAGAAGTTACGAAGCCGGGAGCAGATCTCTGCAAAGTCACACCATTTGACTGTCCTGTGGAGAGAGGTTCTTTCATTGCGCCACTCTCCCTCCATTATATATTGATATGGCTGCCATTGCATCTCATCAAAAGCTCTGTTGCAATTGTTTACAATCATATTTCTTCTGCCCCAGGCGAGATGTGCTGCAATCACGGCAGCTATTTCGACATCTTGTAGAGATGCCTTACCCTCGTGTGACAACTTTGCGAATTTTTTAGGAAAGATCACAGGATCTTTCTCGAAAAATTCAGGACGGTTGTACCGGAGTGCATATTTAGTGAGGAGCTCTTTCAAAATAGATTGTTGCCGGTTTAAAAAAGAAAGGTGACTTTGCGTAAGCCACCCCTCCAAGTATTATAAACAAAACGCCTCGCGGCTTATTTCTTTCTGTCCTTGTATCTGCTGTAAAATTTGTCAACGCGGCCTGCGGTGTCAACGAGCTTCATCTTACCGGTATAAAACGGATGTGAAGTATTGGAAATCTCGACCTTTACCAAAGGGTACTCAACACCGTCAACTTCGAGGGTCTCCTTGGTGTTGACGCATGAGCGCGTGATAAACACATGATCATTTGACATATCCTTGAAAGCTACAAGACGGTAGGATTCGGGATGTATACCTTTTTTCATTTTATCGGAATGTTAGTTGTTAAAATCATTTTGGGCTGCAAAAGTAGAAATAATTTAGAGAATGGCCAAATATTTTGCCGCTTTTTGTAACTTTGGCGCATATTTTTACGACAAACACACAATTATTTCTATAAAATGACACTAATCAAATCAATATCAGGCATTAGAGGCACAATCGGAGGTGCTCCGGGTGATGCATTAACTCCGATAGACATTGTTAAATTTACATCGGCGTATGCGCGTCAACTCCAAAGAAAGTTCCCATCAAAAGAGCGTTATAAAGTGGTTGTAGGCAGGGATGCCCGTATTTCCGGCAAGATGGTTGATTCCATTGTTTGCGGTACTTTGATGGCTTGCGGTATTGATGTTGTAAATGCTGGTCCGGCCTCCACGCCAACTGTTGAAATGGCAGTAGTATTTGAGAAGGCTGACGGGGGTATTATTCTTACCGCATCCCACAATCCCAAACAGTGGAATGCTCTCAAACTGCTCAATGAGGAGGGTGAGTTTTTGACTGGTGAAGAGGGTGCAGCTCTTCTGGAGGTTGCAGAGTCGGGAGATTTTGATTATAAGGATGTAGATTCCATCGGTCTGATGGAGTATAAGGATTTTACCCAGGCACATATTGATGCTGTTCTTTCTTATCCACTTGTGAACCTTCAGGCTATTAAGAATGCAGGTTTTAAGGTGGTTCTGGATGCCATAAACTCCGTCGGAGGCATAGTGATGCCGAGACTTTTCGAGGCGTTGGGGGTGGAGTGTATCACAATAAACGGTGAGCCCAACGGCCATTTTGCGCACAATCCCGAACCTGTTCCCTCAAATCTTACCGATCTCGCTGCAGCTGTTGTCGCCCACAAGGCGGATCTCGGTGTTGCTGTGGATCCCGATGTGGACCGTCTTGCCTTTATTTCAGAGAATGGCGAGGCCTTTGGCGAAGAATATACTCTTGTAGCTGTCGCTGATTATATTCTCTCGCAAAGGAAGGGTGCGACCGTCTCCAATATCTCCTCTTCAAGAGCCCTTAAGGATGTGACTGAGGCTCACGGATGTAACTATTACGCCTGTGCGGTGGGAGAGGTCAATGCAACCACTATGATGAAACAGGTAAATGCGGTTATAGGTGGAGAGGGGAACGGGGGTGTTATTGTGCCTGATTTCCACTATGGCAGGGATGCGCTCATTGGAGCGGCGCTATTTCTGAGCCTTCTGGCTCAAAAGAAGCTCGCTGCATCGGCGTTGCGTGCCACTTATCCCGATTATTTTTTGTCCAAAAATAAAATAGAGATCTCCGATCCCTCGGTAATCGATTCTCTGCTCGAGGTGGTAAAGAACCACTATGTTGCTGAACGTATAACTACCATAGATGGCTTGAGAGTGGACTTTGATCAGGAGAGGAAATGGTTTGTGCTCCGCAAATCCAACACCGAACCCATTATCCGTATCTATGCCGAGGCACCCACTGAGACCGCCGCCGAAACCCTCGCACAAGAAGTAATCTCCTTACTCTCCTAACCCCGCAACCCGCAACCCGTAACCCGCACCCCGCATGTTTTCATTTCGTACAACACCACTTATTGAACAATCCGATCGCGTACTTAGACACGGCAGGCTGGGCATGCTTTGCAACCAGGTGGCCTGGCATCCCGATAAAGGGGAGTATCATTTCGAGACTCTTGCCCGTAGGGGAAATCTCGTGCGTCTCTTTATGCCGGAGCATTCATTGTATGGCGTGTGTGTTCCAGGTGTCGAGGTGGTAGAAATAGCTGATTCCATCCCGATGGAGCAACTTCAGGATATTGATGCGTTGATTATTGAGCTTCGGGATGTGGGTTCGAGATATTGTACGGCTACCCGTACTTTGCTCAAACTCTTCTATGACCTCCATAATTCCGGCAGCGATATCTCAATTTATGTGATCGATGGGATCAATTCTTCCGGTCGTCAGGTGGAGGGGACAATGGGGTTAATGGGCCTACCGCACAGACATGGACTCACTTTTGGTGAGATTGCCAACTTCTTTTATTATGAGCTGAACGCAAAATTTCATTTGCACATAATATCGGCTGAGGCGGAGCAGGTCAATAAAGATCTGATGCCTTGGAGCATTCCTCCCTTTTCAGATTTTGCGGGACTCTTTACATCCCATTTCTATAGCGGTCAATGTCTCTGGATGGGTACAAATGTGAGTTATGGTCATGGTACTACGCGTCCGTTTGAGCAGTTCGGAGCACCCTTTATGGAGCCGCTTTATGATTTTAATCGTGAAAACGGATATAAAAATTGGAATGATCCGGCCAATCCGATCTACGATGAAAGTCTCTATATAAGGTGGTGCAGATTTGAGCCGGCCTATGGTATCTGGAAAGATGAGGTCTGTTTTGGATTTCATCTGATGTTTATTCCCGGGCACTCCTACCATGCTCTTAAACACGCTCTTCGTTTAATACGCTTTGTTCGCGAACAGTTTCCTGAAGAGTTCAGGTATGACGGACTTGAACCTTTTCTTCAGGATAATATGCTTTTTAGTTATATTGCAGGCGAAATTGATTGGGAATTGACCAGTGAGCACATTAAGACCGAGGAGCAGAAATGGCTTCGTAAAGTGAAGAAATATCTGCTTTATGGTGATTCCCCCTGGCGTGTTAAATGATTAAAAATGGAGAATAAAAGATTGAAGATATTGTTTGTCTGCCTTGGCAACATTTGCCGCAGCCCAATGGCGGAGTTTATAATGAAACATAAGGTAGAGCAACTTGGTGTGGCCGACCGGTTTGAAATTGCCTCTGCCGGTACTAGCGATGAAGAGCGCGGCAATCCCGTCTATCCGCCTGCCAAAGAGATGCTTAAGCGGCACGGCATTGGCTCTAAAGGGAAACATTCACGTCCTATAGTTCCTGAAGATTACGATAATTATGATCTGATCATTGGGATGGATGCATCCAATATTCGTGATATGTATCACACTTTCGGTGGTGATCCCGAGTGGAAAATCAAACTCCTGCTTGATTATACGGAGCATCCGCGCAATATTGCAGACCCTTGGTATACCGGTGATTTCCAGGCCACCTGGGATGACGTCAATGAGGGTTGCGATGCCCTTTTGGCCGATCTCGGCTTCATTTAATTTTCCTGAAACTTCGAAAAGTATTATATTCACAGATCTAATTTTGTGAATTATGAGACTTTTATCACTACTATCGGCTTTGCTTCTCTTTGTGGGGAGCGCTTTTGCACAACCTGATATTCAGGCAAAACCTTCTCTGACTCCGGCACAGGAGCATTTCTCGGATATGAGATTTGGCGTATTCATCCACTGGGGCATCTACAGTATGCTCGGACAGGGAGAGTGGGTAATGCAGAATCAGGATCTTCATTGGCAGGAATATGAAAAACTTGCCGGTGCCTTTTATCCTTTGCACTTTGATGCCAAAGAATGGGTATCAGCAATTAAAAATGCGGGTGCGCGCTATATCTGCATTACTTCGCGCCATCACGACGGTTTCTCTCTGTGGGATACCGCTCAATCGGATTACAATATCGTGGATGCCACCCCTTTCGGCCGCGATGTGCTTGAGGAACTGGCGCAAGAATGCGCAAATCAGGGCATTCAGCTCCATTTCTACTATTCTACTTTGGACTGGCGCAGGGAGGATTATCCGCGCGGGCGTACAGGGCGGGAATGTGGTAGAGGCCC